>DATJVT010000239.1:0-6156 GCA_035501695.1 Terriglobia bacterium
GCAAGGGGAACCTGATCCCGATTTACGATCCCGCCACCACGACTCCGGACCCGGCGCATCCGGGCCAGTTTTTGCGGACTCAGTTCATGGGATGCGCAGGCGGTTCCCCCAATGTGATTTGCCCGAGCGATCCCAGGGTACAGAATTCCCTGGCGCCGGGGTGGTTTCAGTTCATCCCCACGCCCAACCTTCCCGGCACAGTCAACAACTACGCGCCTCCCGTTCCCATCACCACGATTGCTTTCGCCAATTCCGACGCGTGGGACGTGCGGGTAGACCAGTACTGGAAGGAAAAGGACCATTTCTCCGCGATCGTTCACTATCGCGGCACGCTTCCGGCCCCTGCGACGCTGGTTCCCGCACCGATCGCCAACAGCAGTTATCGCGCGCCGAATTACAGCTTCGTGGACCGTGCGATTTGGGATCACACCTTCAGCCCAACCAAGATTCTCAACGTGACTTTTGGGTACCTGGATTTGCTGTCAGGGCAGGTGGACCAAAGCGATGCGGGCGTCGGCAAGGTTCCCACCATATCCGGCGTGTGGTCCAACAAGCACGTGTCGCAAATCGCGTTTACGAATTTCACGCAGCTTGGTCAAAACGGCGATTTCCTTTCCACCCGTCCTGAATACGTGCTGAACAGCACTTTCACCTGGGTGCGCGGGCGGCACACGATGGAATTTGGAGGGGAGTACCGAAACATCGCGTACAGCTACAAATCCAACGTGGGCAACGGCTCCGGAACTTTCAACTTCACAACCCTGAACACCGGACTTTTGGGAGTCGCCAGTGGAAGCGACATGGCCAGTTTCCTGCTGGGCGATGTGGGAAGCGCAAGCGAAGGCTATTACTCGCTCCCGTCGTACTACCCGCGCGCTGACTCCTGGGCCGGATTCTTCTCCGATACTTGGAAGGTGTCCCCCAAGCTTAGCTTCAATTATGGCGTGCGGTGGGATATGAACCGTCCGTCGGTGGACAAGCACGATGATTTTTCATTCATTGCCCCTGGTATGACCAATCCCGGAGCGGGTAACCTGCCAGGCGCTTTGGCCTTCGCGGGGTCCGGTTGGGGGTCGGCCAGCTACGGTGCTCGACGGCCGGAAACGACCGACAAGACAATGTTCGGTCCGCGGTTCGGTTTCGCATACAGTTTGACTCCCAAGACGGTGGTGCGGGCTGGCTACGGCGTCTTCTTCACCCAAGCCTTTTATCCCGGATGGGGCGGGGGGATTGCCACGGACGGTTTCAATAGCAGCCCCTCGTTTTCAAGCAGCAACGGCGGTCTAACCCCTGCCTTCCTGCTGGCCAGCGGCTTCCCCCAGAACTTTCCGAAGCCTCCTTTTATCGATCGCTCCTTCGATAACGGAGAGGCCCCCTCCATCTACCGCGCCATTGACGCCAACCGGTTGCCCTATTCGCAGCAGTGGAACATGACGGTGGAGCACCAGTTCACTCCGAACTTCTACATCAGTGCCGCGTATGTGGGGAACAAAGGAACTCGCTTGCCGTCGGTTACAGTTCCCCTGAACGCGCTCAACCCCTCCCTGCTCCAGTCCATGGGCCCCAAGCTCATCGATGAATTTGCACCGGGAGATACCTCGCTCGACGGTGTTCCGATTCCTTATCCGGGGTGGGTCCAACAAATGGCAGGGTGCACTCCCACAGTGGCGCAGGCGCTCGTTCAATACCCGCAGTACTGCGGAAACATCTACGGGAACAACGAGAATGCCGGCAACTCGACCTATCACTCCTTCCAGTTCAAAGCGGAAAAGCGTATGAACAACGGGCTATGGGTTCTCGGCTCCTATACCAACTCGAAACTGATCAGTGACTCCGACAATACCCAAACCGGCGCCACAACCTGGTCGGCGGTGCAGGGTGTGATTTCCCCTTACGAACGCCAACGGAACAAAGCCCTCTCCGGGAATGATGTTCCGCAAATCGTCTCGATCGCGCTCATGTACCAGTTGCCTTTTGGCAAGGGAAAACGCTGGTTGGACAAGGGTGGATTTCTCAACTACGTGGTGGGCGGCTGGGAAGCCTCAACGATATTCCGCGAGTCGTCGGGGACTCCCATGTTCTTCCGCTCCGGCACGTGCGTTGTGCCCGGCCAGTTTGCGGCGGGTTGTATCCCCGCGCAGATCAAGGGCGTCAACCCCTGGTTGCAGCCGGTGGGGAGTTTCGATCCTGGCAAGGGACCGCTCCTCAACGCCGCCGCTTTCGAGCCCGCCAGCAGTTTCAATTATTACTTCGGGCAAGGTCCGCGGGTGTCAAACCTGAGGAACCCGGGGTACTACAATCAGGACTTTGGCGTGCACAAGAACTTCAAGTTGGCCGAAAAGATGACTCTCCAATTCCGCTTCGAATTCTTTAACGTGTGGAACTGGCATACCTTCACCGCCGCTGGAGAATACGGAGGCGGAAATATCATCAATAACGACGTTTCTTCACCCAACTTTGGATTGTGGAACGGCTCCATCAGCACTCCACGCAACATCCAACTGGCGGGCCAGATTACCTTCTGACCGCCCTTCTGCAAGCCCTGTAGGCGACGTCCCCCCACGGGGGGACGTCGCCTCCTTTACCACCTTCTCAAAGGGTCCCCTATGAACAATCTGGACAGACGGCAATTCCTTCAGACTACGGCAGCGTCATGCCTTTTGGGAACTCTCGGACTTGGGGCCTCGGCCCGGCCGGAAGTCCGTGAGTCCGGCCAATCCCTCACCTATGAAGGAAAGAATTATCGTTGGGAATGGTCGGCGGCGAATGATCGCTTCCGCATCCTCGACCTTCACGGCCGCGTTCTGGCCAGTGGTCCGCTCCAGCCGGCAGTGATGGTGAAGCAAGTGGGACAGGGAGCGGAGCGGCGGGCCACCGCCGGCAAGATCGGGCGCCATGAGGTTCAAGGCAACCGCGCCGTGTGGTCCTACGTTGACGTAAATGGCTCCGGCAAGCTCACCCTGGCTTGGCGGTTTGACGAAAACGGGTTATGGATCGAACCCGTCACCTACGAATCGCCGATTCGCGAGGATGTTGTGAGCCTCAATCTCTTTGCCGAGCCGGCGGGAGACGCCGCCAAACCTTCTCTTGAAATCAGCGGCCTGGTGTTGCCCGGGATCTGCGAGAGTGAAGGGATCAGCCCCGTGACCAGTCCGGGCCGTAACTGGAACCTGCGAACCTCACTGGGGCGGGCCGGAACCGGCCTCGAGCAGCAATGGGCCTTGCCTTGCCACTACTTTGCCGGATACCGCCTCCGCGAGCCGGCCGAGTTTCAAGATTCGAGCAATTTCTCGCGGGCTTTTTGTTGTGGCCTCACGGACGTGCCCGGCTCCGACCTGTATGTCGAGCAAAAAGGCGGCCGCGCCAGCCTGGTCTTTGACTACCGCAGCGACTTGTGGGAGCACCTGCGCGGTCCCGAAAAGTTCACCCTGGGCGCCGGCCTCCACTGGGCTTTCGGCCCCGACTATCATGAAGCCATTCGAAGCTATTATCGCGAGCTTCTGGCAGCCGGAATCATCCACAAGAAGGTGAATTCCGACAAGAAGAACGTCGCGCTGCTGGCGCCCCAGTGGTGCACCTGGGGCGAGCAAGTCGTCGTGGACCAGGCAGGAGACCATCTTACGCAGGCGGGCATCGAGAGGTTCTACAAGGAACTCAAGGCTTCCGGTCTGCGCGCCGGGATGTTCTCCATCGACGACAAGTGGGAGGACCGATACGGAAATCTGGTGCATTCGGCGGAGCGGTTGCCGCAATTCGAGAAGTTCCTGGACGGCGTCCGCGCCGACGGCCTTCGCATCGGCATGTGGGCGGCGTTCATGCGCTGCGAACGGCCGGAGGATTTGGGCCTGACGCCGGAGCAGATGCTGCGCCGCACCGATGGAGAGCCGCACATTGTCGGCGAGGGGTCCTCCAAGTACTACATTCTGGACTTTACCCGCCCGGAAGTGGAGAAGGTGCTTAGCGACCGGGCGCGCCAATTCGTGCGGCGGTACAAGCCCGACCTCGTGAAGTTCGACTTTGGGTATGAGATCCCGGCACTCGATGTTGCAGCGCCTCACGACATGCGCTGGGCGGGTGAGCGGATGCTGGGAAAAGGGCTGGAGGTGGTGGTCAAGTCGATGAAGGAGGAGAACCCTGACATCGTGGTGATGTATTACGAACTCTCTCCCCTTTTCACCGACTATTTCGACCTGCATAGCCCCGACGATCTCTTCGAAGCCAGGGGCGAGTACGACCTTGAAGCCAATCGACGCTTCTTCTTCAGCGGCTTGTGCGGTGAGTTCGGAATGCCGACGTATGGCTCTTCGGGTTACGATTGGACGACGCACACGGAGATCTGCTTTGATGCCGCAGCCATCGGCACCCTCGGTTGCCTGGTGAGCCTGGGCGGTAACGTGGAGGATGGCAGCAAACCGACGCCCGAGCGCATCGCAAAGTACAACGGCCTGACGCATCTGCTGCGCCCCACGAACCAGTTCGAAATCGAGCCGTTGGATCCCGTCTACGAAGCGACCACCCGCGGAGCTCACTCCTCCTCCTGGGCTCGCCGGGAGAGCGGGAAGGCCGTGTTCGTGGCCTTGCGTCCCCGGCGCCTCGACGGGGGCGCGGGGATAAGCGAATTCGAAGGCAGCGTGAGTACCACGGCGCAGGTAGCCGTGGCCTCGTTGACTTCCGACGGCCTGACCGAGGCGAAAAAGCTGGGCGTGGTTCCGTACGGGGACGGCCGCCTGACGTTGCGGCGCAATTCCAAGACGTCTGTCGCTGCCACACTTACGGAGTATTATCTTGGAGGCAAGTCACGAACCAGCCGCCTGGAAGTGCGCCAAGGGGTGCTTCAGATCCCGCTCCGTGAACGCGGTGAGGCAGGACTTCCGCTTGAGTGGATGCAAGTGGAGATTCAAGCCTGAACAGGGAGACCCCGAAGCCCATGATGGAAATCGAAGGAAAACCCGACTTTGAAGCTGCGCTTGCGCGTGTGGAAGCGTGGTTTAACCATGAGGATCTGGAGCGCCCGCTGGTGCGCTTCTCGGAACACAATGCGGAGTATGCCGGTTCCCAACCTTTGGATACGCACCGCTGGCCGGACCTCAAGGCCCGCTGGTTTGACGCGGAATATCAAGTGGATGAGTTCATGAAATCGCTTCGGGGCCGCACCTTCTATGGTGAAACCTTCCCCGTTTTTTTCCCCAACCTCGGCCCCAACGTTTATGCGGCCTTTCATGGTCTCGAACTCGAATATGGCGAAGTTACATCCTGGATCAAACACGTCGTACACGATGAGGGCGACCTGGAGAATCTGAAGTTCAGTCGCGAGAACGAATACTTCCAAGGCATCGAGAGCCTGACGCGAGTGGCGCTGGAGAAATGCGCGGGCAAGTTCCTGGTCGGGTACACGGACCTGCATGGCAGTCTCGATTGCGTTGCCGACTGGCGGGACCCTCAGCAACTCTGCCTCGACATCCTGGAGAATCCGGCCCTCGTCCACGCCATGCTCCGGATCGCCAATGAGAATTTCTTGCCGGTATTCGACCACTACGATGACGCGCTGAAAGCACATGGCCTTCCCTCGGTCACCTGGATGGGGATTCCCTCCCGAGGTAAAATGCACATCCCAAGTTGCGACTTCACGGCCCTTACCTCGACGGCGGCGTTTTGCGAATTCTATTTTCCCAGTTTCCAGGACGAAGTACGCCACACGACCCACAACATTTTTCACGTGGATGGCGTCGGCGTGCTTCGTCATCTTGATCAAATCCTGAGCCTTCCCCAGATTCAAGCCATACAGTGGGTGCAGGGTGTCGGCGACGATCTGCCGATCATGCAGTGGCTGCACGTCATCAAGAGGGTCCAGGCCGCCGGCAGAGGAGTGGTCGTGGACCTGCAGTTGAGCGAATTGGAACCCTTTATCGCCGCGATGAAACCGGATGGCCTCTACCTTTGCATCGCCGCGGACGAAGATATCCAGCCGGACATTCTCAAGCGTCTTGCGAAGTGGTAACGGCCCGCAAAAGGAGAAATGGCAATGGGTAAATGGAACAGGCGTGAGTTCATGCAGGCATCGGCGGCACCTTTTTTGCTGAATGGGGTCCGAGTGAAGGCGTCACCGGGGAGTCCCCTTGCAGAGGATGCTTCTTCGGCCTTTGTGCGGACGAACGC
>DATJVT010000240.1:0-67513 GCA_035501695.1 Terriglobia bacterium
AGGCGCCCGCCGTCCATGTCCGCTGCGCCGGCCAAGTCCCGGATGCGCCCCTCCAGACGTTGCTTGTAGTATTGCGGGGCCCTCTCCGCGAGTCGTGACACGGAAACGCGCAGCGTCTCCAGTCGGCCAAACCGCGACAACAAATCGCGCTGCAAGGACTCGCCTTCGCGAGCCCGCATCTCGTTGAACCGAGCCAGCGCTTCCGTCATCGCCCGCTCCAACGCCGGGCGGATGAGTTCGAGCCTTTCCGGCGCCATATCGCCGTTGCCGGTTTCCACCAGGCCCGGGACGCGCAACAGGGCCATCAAATCGGGTTCCGCAGCGGCGCCAAACTCCTGTTTCAGCGTTTGGTACCCTTTCACGTAGGCCGCGAGAAGTTTTCGATCGATCTCCAGTTCGGTGGCCCCGGAGCCGGCAAAGCTAACGGTGATTTCCACGTGGCCGCGCGCGATGTGTTCCTTAAGCAGCCGGCGCACGGCCGGCTCCAGCGCTTCCAGGTTAAAGGGGAGGCGCAATTGCGGATCGAGAAAACGATGATTGGTCCCCCGGACGCTCACGGTAAGAGCAATTCCACCTTCTTCGGTTTCCACCCGGCTGTAGCCGGTCATGCTGCGAATCATGTCAATTCCCGGTCGTCAGTTATGATTGGTCGGACTTAAAACTCGATGCTCGAAATTGGAAGCTCGCCTGGTCGGAATCGTATTTGGAGTTCCGATTTTCAGACTCCAGGGTTTCCACGTCGACAAACTGCAGATCGTGCAAGCGCTGGTAGATGCCGCCGCGCCCCACCAGATCGTCATGGGTTCCGATTTCACAAATGGTGCCGCGGTCGATCACCACGATGCGCTCCGCGCGGCGCACGGTGGAGAGGCGATGGGCGATCACCACCACGGTGCGACCCGCCATCAGATTGGCCAGGGCTCGCTGGACAAGCAGTTCGGACTCCGTGTCCAATTCGGAGGTCGCTTCGTCCAGAATCAGGATGGGAGGATTTTTCAGCAAGGCCCGCGCAATGGCAATGCGTTGCCGCTGCCCGCCCGACAGGCGTTGGCCGCGCTCGCCGATCAGGGTTTCGTAGCCCTGGGGCATCTCCAGAATAAAATCTTCCGCCAAAGCCACTCGCGCGGCCTCCCGGACTTGGGCATCCGTCGGCAGCCGGCTGCCATAACAGATATTGTTATATACCGTATCGTTAAAGAGGATGGTTTCCTGTGTCACGATCCCGATCTGCGCGCGCAGGGAATTGAGCTTGAGATCGCGAACGTCCTGGCCATCAATGGCGATGCGGCCCCGGGTCACGTCGAAGAAACGGGGAATCAGGCTGGCCAGCGTCGTCTTGCCGGCCCCGCTGGAACCCACCAGCGCCACCACCTCGCCTTTGCCGATGTGCAAATTGATATCGCGCAACAGGGGAACCCCGTCCTCATAGTCGAACTCCACCTGCTCGAAAGCGATCTCGCGCTCGAAGGTAGGCAGGGCCACGGCCCCCGGCCTGTCCACCATCTCCGGTTCGGAGTCCAGGTAATGGAAGACCTGTTCGGATGCTCCCAGGGCCTGCTGGTAAGAGTTGCTGACTCCGGTCAATCGCTTGACCGGCTCATAGGATTTCAGGAGGGTGAACAGAAACCCGATGAAGCCCCCGGTGGTTTGCGCGTGGTGCAAGATCTCCTGGCGCTCGTAAAACAGCAACCCCGCGATGGTTATGGCGCCGAGAACTTCCATGAGGGGCGAGGAGACAGCCTGGGCGCGCACCCATCGCAGGCTGACCCGCAGCAGACGGCGCGTGGTGGCCTTGAATTTCTCGATCTCAAACGACTCCATGGCGAAGGCTTTTACGATGCGGATGCCGGAAAAGGTCTCCTGCAAAACATTGTTCAGGTCCGCCATTTTATCCTGACTGCTGCGGCTGGAAGCACGAATGTAACGTCCAAGCCTGGCAGAGGGGAAAACCACCAGCGGAATGAGGATCATCGAGATGAGTGCCAAGACCCAATCGTAGTAAAAGAGCGCCGCGAGCAAGGCGATCAATGTGAAAGATTGCTTCAAGGTATCCGCCGCGGTTTGCGACACGGCATACTGAATGCGTTCGATGTCACTCGTGATCGCAGACATCAGCCGCCCGGTGGGGTTCCGCGTGAAGAAAGATATCGATTGCCCAATGAGCTTTGAGTAGAGCAGGTTGCGCAGGTCGCGCACCACCGAGTGACCGATGTAGTTGATGAAATAGGTGGCCAGAAATTCGGAGACCCCTTTGGCCAGCGCCACGGCCACGATGGTGATTGCCACCACAGTCCACACATTGTGGATCCAATGGGGAAGAAAATCCTCCAGGTAAACCGGGCGGTGAAGGAGGGGGAGCTGAAACAGGATGATTCCCGCGGTCTGGCCGCCCGGGGCCAGGACGCGGTCGAAAATCGGCTTGATCAGAAGTGCGGTGATGCCCTCCGACGCCCCGACCACGACCATCAATAGCACCGCCATCGCCAGGCGGAAGCTATAAGGGCGTATGAAACCAAGCAGGCGTTTAACTTGAATCATTCTGGGTCGCTATATGCTCCGATGCCACAAAGGCGGGTTCGGCGCCACCGTCTTCCCGCCACGCAAGGCGGGAATTCTTCCAATCTTCTCAAGAACAAGAATGGTAGCGACGCCGTCGTGCGAACGTCAAGAAAATAGCGACAGCGGCTGCGAGCCGGTGCGCCGGCAATGGCGGCATCTTACTCATATAGAAGCAGTTACGATGATTTCTTGGCCGAATTATTTTCATTACTAGTTAGTACATAGGCCTGCCGCGCCGGCGGGCAATCTCTTGAAAATCGGCAGGCAGCCGACCCAAGCCTTCTCCCCCGAGAATCGGGCGGCAAACCCGGCTAAAAGTTGGCCAGAGCCATCGCCGCCGCCCCGTATAGGGGAGAATAGTTCCCTAACATTGCCGTAACAATTTCAGTGGAGTATTTGATCGTGGGCGACGCGAATTCGTCGAGGAAACTATGAAGGGTGTCGAGCAGCAGCGTCCCCGACTGCGCCACTCCCCCGCCCAGCACGATGACATCAGGATTCAGGATACGGATGATCATCATCAAGCCGCGAGCGAGCCAGCGCACCGTTTCGCGGAGGATGTGGGTAGCGGCCACGTCGCCTTCGGCCGCGGCCAGCATCAAGCCCCTGGCGGTGATTTCCCCACCTCCGCTCAACTCGATCATGCGCTCCACGCGTTCCGGCCGGCGCTCCGCCCATTCCCGTGCCCGGGTTTCAATGGCGCGCGCAGAACTGAACGATTCCAGGCACCCGCGGCCGCCACAGGAGCAACGCGCTCCCGAGTCCGACACGGGGACATGGCCAAGTTCTCCCGCCAGGTAATCCTTGCCCCGCAAGAGCCTGCCTTCGTGAATGATGCCGCTGCCGATGCCCGTGCTGATGGTGACATAAACCAATGACTTGGCACCCCGGCCCGCGCCATAGTGGTATTCGCCCAGAGCTCCGGCGTTGGCATCGTTATCGAGCCGGCAGGGTACACCCAGAGTCTCTTCCACCCATCTTTTCAGCTCGAAACCTTGCCATCCGGATGCGTGGACTGAGGTCACACTTTGGCGGAGGAAGTCCACCGGCCCCCCGAAACTGAGACCGCATGCCTTGACGGGAGCGTCTGTCTGGGCAATGAGTTCGCGGCTTCGATCGGCGATCTGGCTGAGCATCCAATCGCGCCCGGCCACGGGGTCGGTGTCGCCCTCCGCCACCACCAGGCGACGCCCCTGCTCGTCGAACAGGCCGGTGCGAAAGTGGGTGCCGCCGATGTCAACCGCCAATACATTGTTCACGAGGGCCTCCAAAAGCAGGGGTCAGGGATGGGGGCCTAGGGAAAAGATAAGCCGCCCCGAACCCCTGACCCCTGATTCCTATCTTCCAATGTCCCGATGCAATACCTTGGCCTTGTAGCCTTCGTGGACCAAAGCGTCTGCCACTGCCTCGGTCAGGAAAACCGAGCGGTGCCTTCCGCCCGTGCAGCCGATGGCAATCGTCAGATAGCTCTTCCCTTCCCGGACAAACTGCGGGAGCAGGTAGAGGAGCAAGTCCATCAGCCGGCTCATGAACTCGTGGGTTTGTGGGTACGAGTCCATGAAGCGCCTCACGCCCATGTCGCGTCCGGTCTTGTTTTTCAGCCGGGGAACATAGTTGGGATTGGGCAGGAAGCGCACGTCGAAGACGAGGTCGGCATCCAGCGGGATCCCGAAACGGTAGCCGAATGAGACCGTTGAAATCAACATCGACTGGCGTGCTGCCATGCCGCCGAAGCGGGTTTGAATCAGGTCGCGCAGTTCATGAACGTTGAGCCGCGTAGTGTCAATCACCACGCTGGCAAGCTGGCGCATGGGCTTGAGCAACATGCGCTCCAGGCGAATTCCTTCGCGCACCGGCAAGTCTCGTCCCAACGGGTGTGGTCGCCGGGTTTCCTCGAAGCGCCGGATCAAGGCCTTATCCGAGGCTTCCAGAAAAACCAGGGAAGGCCGCAGGTTGGCGCGCGTCAGGTCGCGATAGAGCGTGGGAAGCTGGCTTAAGGCCTCGCCACCGCGAATGTCGACCACAGCGGCAGCACGGTCCATGCCGTTGCCCCCCCGCTGGCACATTTCTCCGAACTTTGGAATCAGGTCAATGGGGAGATTGTCAACGCAGTGGTAACCAAGGTCCTCAAAAGCCTTTAAGACGGAGTCCTTCCCGGAACCACTCAAGCCGGTGATGAGCACGAATTGTTTCGTGCGCTTGTCCGCGGTGGCTTTCTTCTTCATGGGGAAGTTTACAGCCCGCCGTCCTTCTTCCGGCGTCAGGGGGGATTATGAATGAGGAAGCGGCAATAATGAAGAGGATTTATGTGGGACGAGTCCGCCGTGCACACTGCGGGAGGGTGGCCGGGGTGCAGACCGGTGCTCCCCGGCCACTCGCCTTGGCAAACCCACTACACGTTCAGCTTCTGAAGGTACGGGACGCTGGCTTGCATCAAGTCCCAATCCATTTCGACAAAATAGTTCTGGATGCCCCCCGTTTTGGCCGCGGTGAAGAGTTTGTTCCAGTCGATGGAGCCCGCTCCCATGGCCACGATCTTCTTCTGGTCGTTCGACCAGTCCACGAGATGGAGCGAAATAAAGCGGCCGGGATACTTGGTCAGATAGGTGGCCGCTTCATAGCCGAGGCTGATGACGGCCACTTGAAACTGCATCTTGACCAGCGTCGGATCCAACGCCTTCATCAGCTCGTCATAGATCAGCACGCCATCGATTTCCCTGAATTCAAAGTTGTGGTTGTGGAACCCGAGCTGAATGCCGGCCTTTTGGGTTTGTTCGCCGAGCTTGTTCATCTCGCCGGCCGCTTGTGTCCAATCCGCCATGGGAGCGTCATGCCGCAGCGCAAAGGTCGAGACGATCATCTGCTTCAGACCCAACTCCTTCGCAAATGCGATTCTATCGTCAAGGCTTTCCTTAAGCTCCTTGAACTGGAAGTGACAACTCACGCAGCCCAATCCCGCCTCCTGGATGGCTTGACGGATTCCTGTGGCTTTAAGGTCGGCCAGCCGGCCAAAGTCGTTCTTCCCATAGCTGAAGGGCGAGCACATCTCGATCATCCGGTATCCCCCCGCGGCAATCTGCCGGAGAGTACCCGCAAAATCCTTTCCGATCGATTCCCGCAGGGGATAGGTCTGACACCCGATGGGCATTCCCAGCGGACTGGCTTTAAGGCCCATCGCCGCCAAGGCCACGCCCGTGGCGCTTCCATAAAGAAACTGCCTTCTGGATAATGTCTGCATATCTAAACTCCTTTCAGACGGATTGAGGATCCCAGCCCTTGCGATATTCCCGGGACAGGTATTTATTTGCATCCTGGAAATTGGTAATCTTCCGGCTCGCCGCGTCATAGACCAATTTCTTACCGGTGCGCAAAGCAATCGCGTACAGGTTAACCGCCTCGGAAATCGGCCAGGCATAAGAGAAGCTCCCGCTTGATTGGGGTCCGCCCTTGGTCGCGGCCATCCATTCGCGCATGCTCGGCGATACCTCCGCCGGCTTCATGGCTCCTGGGGCAGGGGGGGGCGGCGCCGCATACCTGCGCATTCTTCGTTCGGGAATCAATCGCGCATGATCCACGTGAAAGCCTGCCAGAATCTTGCCCTTGCGCCCGACGAACATCATGCCTTCGGCGGGAAGGTCCTTGTGGTCCTCCTCCAACTCCGGCGGCGTGGGCGGCCGCATCCCGCCCTCATACCAGATCAAATCGACCGCGGCCCGTGTACCGCGCGCGGGGAACTTGAACCGCGCACAACTCGCCGTGGGGAAGGAGAAGTCATTCTTAACCGTCATTGCGACATTATCCTTGAAATCGCAGGTGTGACTCAGGATGGGTTCAACGCTCGTGGGGTTTTCGAGTTCCAGCGCCCGGAAGACCGTCCAGAGGCTGTAATGGCCCATGTCGGCCATGGACCCGCCTCCGAAGTCATACCATCCGCGAAATACCATGTGGGTGTAATTGGGGTGATACGGACGTTCGGCCTCCGGCCCAAGCCAAAGATCCCAGTCAAAGCCATCGGGAACCGGGGGCGTGTCGGTGGGTAGACTCGTGTACTGCGGCCACACGGGGCGGTTCGTCCAGTTGTGAACCTCCAGGAGAGTGCCGATGGCGCCTCCCCTAATCCAGGCCATGACCTGCTTCATCGATCCGTTAAACTCCCACGGCACAAAGTGCGTGGCGACGCCCTTCTGGTGCGCTGTGTCGATCACCAGCCGGGCTTCCTCCAGCCGGTTGGCGATGGGCTTATGCAGGATCACGTGCTTGCCCTGCTTCATGGCGGCAATGCTGACGACGCCGTGCAGATGGTCCGGCGTCATGATCTTGACGGCATCCACATCCTTTTCCTTCGCCAGTAGTTCCCGAAAGTCCGCATAAGAGGAGCAGCCCTGGAATGTCCCGCCCGGCCGTTGGCCGGCGTAGTAGGTCTCGACGATATCCTTGGCAACATCCCGGCCTCCCGGAATGACACCCTCTGTGCCGGCTCTCCAGTCTGGCTTTCCTAACGTTTTGCGAATCTCTCGGAGAAGTCCTTCTTTTGACCAATCCCGATACCCGACCGCATCCCGGCAGGGGTCGCAGACCGAGACAATCTGGATTTCCGGAATGGCGAGCAGGGGCAGCATCTCCCGCAGGCCCTCCGTGCCCGTACCGATGTGAGCGAGAGTGATCTTGTCGCTGGGGGGCACGAACCCGGGTCCGCCCAACACATGCCTCGGAACAATCGTAAAGGCCGCAGACGCGGCTGCCGTTCCCAGAAACTTGCGGCGATTCATTACCGATGTCATCTTCCCACCTCGTGGCGTATACTGGCCGCCGAACCTTTTTTGAATTCCTCCTGTGGCCACCCACGGTTAGCTTGCCAGGGGCCGCAGGAGTAAACGCGGCATCATACTCCGCGAGCGGAACGGAAGCAATGCCGACCCGGAATCCACTTTGCTTGGGAATCTCCCTTCAGCAGAATATAATCTAATTCATCATGGATGAACGGATTCGGTTGACCGGGATGGTCAAGGCAGCGGGTTGAGCGGCCAAGTTGAGTCCAAGGATTTTGGACTCGGTCCTCACGCGGTTGCCCAAACAATTCGACCCCAACGTGTTGGTAGGATTCGACACCGCCGACGACGCCGGAGTGTATCAACTCTCGCCCGAAATGGCGCTGGTCCAAACGGTGGATTTTTTCACACCTATCGTGGACGACCCCTTTACTTTCGGCCAGATTGCCGCTGCCAACTCGCTGAGCGATGTGTATGCCATGGGCGGGCGCCCGATTTCCGCTCTTTCTATCGTCGGATTTCCCAATACCGGTCGCGATGTCGAGGTTCTCGAAAAAATCCTTCAGGGGGGCCTGACCAAAATGCAGGAAGCTGGCTGCACGGTAATTGGCGGGCACTCCATTGGTGACGAAGAAATCAAATTTGGTTACGCCGTGACCGGAGTCGTAAACCCCCAGCGCATTTGGAGAAATGTGGGAGCGCGGCCGGGCGACCGTCTGGTCCTGACCAAGCGTTTGGGCACCGGCGTGATCGGAACGGCCTTGAAGAAGGATGCAGCGGCGAAAGCGACAGTTGACGCCGCGATTCTTTCCATGTGCAGTCTCAACCGGAGCGGTATGGAAGCCGCTTTGCCGCTGGAAGTCCACGCTGCCACTGACGTGACGGGCTTCGGCCTGCTCGGTCATGCGCGGGAAATGGCGTTAGGGAGCAAGGTGAGCTTTACTATCCAGTCAGATCGAGTCACCTTTTTGCCGGAAGCATGCGAACTCGCGCAAAAGGGCTTTCTGCCGGGCGGGTTGAGGCGAAACCAGGAGTTCATTGCCGAATGCGTGAAGTTTGCCCCCGGCGTCCCGGAAGAGATTCGAAACCTGCTATACGACCCACAGACTTCCGGCGGGCTCATTTTCTCCGTATCCACCGCAGATGCAATACGGCTATTGGAAGCTTTGCGCGCCCAGGGCGTCACTGCGCAGGAAGTAGGGGAAGTCGTCGACAAAGCTCACCCCCTCATCCAGGTGCGCTAGCCCGTTATCAATCACCTAAACCGTCGAGGCAACCAAGGGCCTGATTTCTGTCGTCTTCCCAATGATCCATTGATGGAATGCCCCGGTGACCCAATAGAATAGTCCTCCACTCCTGCATTGCGCCTATGGCCATTCGCAGGTTAAGATTGCGACGATGAAAAAAGAAATTCCTACGCAACTAATTGTTGGTTTGGGAATTCTGCTGATCGGCGGACTAATTGTCGGGGGCGAGTTTCTCCTTGTGAAATGGTATCCCGGGCACAAGGAGGCCTTGAAGAAGGAAGCGCGAGCCCTTTCCCCTTACAAAAATGATGGTCTGGGAATTGAAATGCAGGTGGCGGCAGGTATTAACGGGAAGGTGGAGGTCTTTTCGGGTGGGGTCCGGATCTCTTCCTCCAGGTTTTGGAGCGTGGGGCCGTCCATCACCGTAACCTCGCAGCCCAATCCCGACCGGGCCGGCGAGTTCACACCGGTGGACCTGGCCAAATGGGAAAGCGATGGCGTTACGCAAGAGCTTGCCCGCTATCACTTCGAACACGCCCGCATCAACGACCGCGACGCGGTTTTGATTTGGCAGTTGAAAGCTCACGGGATGACGCTCACGGCGCACATTATCGCCCCGGACCGCATTGTGGAAGCAACCTGCGAAATCGGCCACACGGACGAGGATATCTACATGCAGGCTTGTGACGACACGGTGCGGACCATCAAGCTGGAGGGACCGCCATCTCCGCCGCCTTCCACCTCGGGCGAAGCGGAAACCACCCCTGGCAAGCCGGCGGCAAAACCCTAGCAGAGGAGGGCTGGTGAGTCACACCGCGCCAAAGTGGGAATGCATTGAAGGCGATCTGGCTACCCCGTTGGGATTTCGGACGGCAGCCGTTGCAGCCGGACTTAAGAAGAAGCGCGATGCCTTGGATCTGGCGCTGATCTTCTCCGATTCACCCGCGACGACAGCCGCCGGAGTTTTTACCACCAATCGAGTGGCCGCGGCTCCGGTCCTGATTTCACGCCGGCACCTCGATGCCAGCCGGGGCCATTGCCGCGCCATCGTCGTCAATTCCGGGAATGCCAACGCCTGCACTGGGAGCGAGGGCATACGCGCCGCGGAGGAAATAGCCAGCCGCACCGCGGATTTGCTAGGTATCAAGCCCTTCGAGGTCCTGGTGGCATCGACGGGCGTCATCGGGGTCAAGCTCGACACCCTCCTTGTACTTCAACAACTCTCCACATTGAGGGATGGGCTCTCCCGGGAACATGCCAAAGACACGGCACGTGCCATCATGACCACCGACACCGTCCCTAAAATCTGCGTGGTGCGATCGGAGGTGAAAGGCAAGGCCGTTAACATTGCCGGAATTGCCAAGGGGGCGGGCATGATTCATCCCCACATGGCGACCATGCTGTCTTTCATCACGACCGATGTCGCCTTGGGGGAGCGCATGCTGCACAACCTGCTCATCGGGGCGGTAAGTGAATCTTTTAACCGCGTCACGGTGGACGGCGACACCTCAACTAATGACACGGCTCTGATACTCGCCAGCGGCCTTTCGGAAGTTGCGGTGATACCCGGCAACGAAAGCCGCGCCTGGTTTGAAGAGGGGCTGACACTCCTCTGCCAGACGCTGGCCCGCATGATCGCGCGCGACGGCGAGGGGGCTTCCAAGTTGGTCACGGTGGAAGTGGTGGGGGCGGGCACTTCCCATGATGCCGAACTGGTAGCGCGCGCCATTGCCAATTCGCCCCTGGTAAAAACTGCCCTGGCGGGATCCGACCCGAATTGGGGACGCATTATTTGCGCCGCGGGCTATTCCGGCGCGAAATTCGACCCCGAAAAGGTCGACATTACCGTGAACCAAATGCCGCTGTGCCGCAAAGGAGTCGATACCGGCTTTGACGAAGCAGTCGCTCATCGCGAACTCGACCAGAAAGAGGTCCTGTTGCGAGTGGACCTCCATACCGGAAGCGCCACTGCCCGGATCTGGACCTGCGACTTTACGCGGGAATACATCGATATCAATGCGTCTTATCGGACTTAGTGAACGCTAGATGGGTAACTCCGCAGGCGCCCCGAAAGGTTGTTGCTCGTAGTCGAGCACCGCGCCTGAGACCAATTCATTGGTGGCGAAAAACAGAACTGCTCTGGCAATATCCGCGGGCAAGAGCATGCGGCCGAAAGGGCGCGACTTGGCAGCCTCATCCACCCAGTTCTCTCCTTTGCCTTCCAGCACCGTAAAAACATGGCGCTCCCCTTCCGTCAGGGTCCAGCCGGGGTTGACCTGATTCACACGAATACGATACGGGGTCAGGTAATTCGCCAGGTTCCGCGTAAATGTCATCAGCGCGGCCTTGGAGGAGGAGTAAGGCAACAGCCGCTTTAGCCCGAAATAGGCGTTCCCGGAGCCGATATTGACGATGCAGCCGCTCCGGCGCTCCTTCATGTGGCGCACCGCTTCCTGGCATAGCAGGAACGGGGCGCGCACATTCACCTCGAAGATCTCATTCCACAATTCGGTTGAAGTATCCTCGATGGTGCCACGACTGACGACCGCGGCATTGTTCACCAGGATGTCTACACGCCCGAATCGCCCCAGCGCGCTGCGAATGATGCTGCGGCAGTGAGTCTCATCCCGCAAATCCCCCGTTACAAGAAGCGCTTGGCTGCCGGCCGCCTCGATGGCCGCGGCCACCTTTTCTCCACCCGCCCGTTGGCTTTCGCGCCCGTGCACAAGCAGGGAAGCGCCGTGCTCGGCGAGTTTGAGGGCGATTCCCCCGCCAATGCCTTGTGTCGAGCCTGTGACCACCGCCACTTGGCCCGCCAAGGGTTGTTTTCCGGCAATTTTGTCGTCCATGAGTCCCTCCCGTCTCCGTCGAAAAGCCCGCACTCGTTCACTTGGACGGTTTGGCCCCCCGCGCGCGTGCCGCGCCGGACTTGTCACCGGCGGCTTCGAGCGCCCTTGCCTCGGCATCATAGGCCTGGAAATAGCTCGGATCAACCTCTCGCGCGGTGTGAAACTCTTCCGCCGCCTGATTGGGTTGGTTAAGCTTCAGCCAACAGGTCCCGAGAAAAAATCGCGCCTCGACATCTTCCGGAGTGATCTGCACGACGCGCATGAAGTATTTCGCCGCCAGGTCATAATGGCCCTGCGGAAAATAGAGAACGCCGAGCGCCCGATAGGCCGGGCTAAGGCCGGGGGCGAGACGGACGGCCTTTTGGAAGTAGGCGACGGCGTCATTGGGGTGGCCCTTCATCAGGGCGATACGGCCCAAGCCCAGGTCGCATTCGTAGATCATACCTGCCGTGGGGTTGAAGCTCGCCTGGTTCAGCCGCAGGGCGGTCTTGTATTCCCGCTCCGCCCCGTCGAGGTCGCCTTTTTGGTTTTCCAGAATCGTTCCCTGATACATGTGCGCCAGGGCTGAGTCCGGAGCGGCTTTCGTGGTGTGGCTCCAGAGCGCCGCGTCATCGTACCAGTTGGGGATATTGCGACAGTCCTGGATGGTCCACAACCCCAGCAGCACCACTAAAGCCGGCGCCAGCCCGCGCAAGGGGGCGCGGCGTGGCCAGAGCCGGGGCGCCAGATCCAAGCCCAGGTAAGCCAAAGTGAGGCACGGCCCGATGGAAGGTATGTACGAGAACCGGTCCGCCATGGGAAGGCCAATGACCTGCCGGACGTCCAGGCAAGGCAAAAGCGTCAAAGCCCACCAGACGATGAGGAATCCGCATACCGGCTGCCGCCTGCGCAGGAGGAAAGCCGCCAGTATGCCCATCAACACGAGCCAAGGCCAGGGTGAGCGCAGACTGGCCGACAAATCAAATGTACGGGCCAGGTTCAAATCGACAGGCCAAAAGAAAAGCCGGGCGTGGTTGCCAACGATTCCCAGGGCCGTTCCGGCCAGGTGCAGCGGGGATTTGCCAAGGGGCGCAGCCGCTGAGAAGTGGCCGAGTGCCGCGGTGCGCGCCACGATGTATCCGGCCACCGCCAGCGCGTAAGGCGTCCAACGCACGATACGGCGGGACCACGGTTGCGCGGACCCGAGGAAAAACCAATACGCGATGACCAGGAGCGGAAAGCTGAGCGCCGTCTCTTTAAAGAAGAGGGCAGGGAAGTATACCAAGGCCGCCAGCGCATTGCGGGTGATGGGGTGGTCGCCTTTCTGCTCGGCCCACAGGAAGCAGGCGAATCCCCCCACCATGAAAAAAGCCGCCCCAGCGTCGGGAAGGGCGGAAACCCACGCCAACACTTCCACGTGCAAAGGGTGCAGAGCCCAGAGTAACGCTCCCGTGAAGGCGGCCAAATCGTTCCCCAGCAAGCGGCGTCCCAGGAGGAAAAGCAACCACACGGTGGCCGCGCACAGGGTGAGATGAAACAGATGAAAAACCTGGGGGTTCAGCCCGGCCAGCCGATCCAGCGCCCAGTAACAGAGGAATTGGAGTGGCCGGTAATAATTGGCGTGCGTCGCGGGTCCGCGAAAGGGATCTATGGCGCCCTGGAAGATCTGGCGCCAGTAGTGCCGTGTCGCCAGATAGGGATTGAGAAGAATCTGCGGAATGTCGTCAAAGACGAAACTTGCGGCCAAGGCGCGCCGGTAAACCAGGAAGGTAACAAGGACCAGCAATCCGCCGGCGCAGCGCGGATGCCGGCCCACAAGTTCGTTCCCGTGTTTCAGCCAAACTGCCGGTTCGTAATTCCTCTCCACCTGCACCTATTCCCCTTGATGGCCGGCCAACAATCGCCGGACCTCCGCTGCGCCGGATTTGTCACCGGCGGTCTCCAGGGCCATGGCTTCTGCCATGTAGGCTTCCCTGAACTCCGGGTCCACCTCGCGCGCCGCGCGGAATTGTCCCGCGGCTTCCCGCGGCTTGTCGAGTTTCAACAGACAGGTACCGAGGTAAAACCGGGAGCCCATTTCCATGGGCGTGGCCCGCACCGCC
The DNA here is from genome assembly GCA_035501695.1 of Terriglobia bacterium. Taxonomy (GTDB): domain Bacteria; phylum Acidobacteriota; class Terriglobia; order UBA7540; family UBA7540; genus Bog-366. Next base: position 13,506 of record DATJVT010000240.1, read on the forward strand.
CGGCGGAAATACTCCGCCGCCCGGGCATAGTCGCCGCGGGGAAAGTAATACGATCCCAAAACATTGTAAGCGAAGCTGAAATTCGGCAGCAGGTGGACGGCCTTATTGAAGTAGTCGAGGGCCTCGGCGTCCCGGCCCTGGAGCTGTGCGACTTGGCCCAGGCCGATGTATGAATCGTAATCCACGGGCAAAATTGGACGGATGCTCTGCGCGTTCAACTCCAATGCCGTACGGAATTCGCGTGCGGCGCCCTCCAGGTCGTGATCACGCAGTTGCAAGGTCGCTCCATGGGATACGTGCGCCAGGGCGGCGTTGGGAGAAACCCGGAGCGAGTACTCCAGCAGCGTGTCGTTATTCCCCCAGCGCGGCATGGCGCGCAAAATCAGGCTCGCCCAGAATGCCCCCAGCACCAGCAACGCGCCGAGGACCGCCGGAGCAAGAACCAACATCGGGTAGCGCCGCGGTGCAACGACGAAAGCCAGGTATCCGAGCGCCAGACAAAGGCCTACGGACGGCAAATAGGAGAATTGATCCTCCACAAACGGAAAACTTAGCTGGCGATAATCGAGGCAAGGGAGGAGCAGGACTAGCCACCAGAGCACCAGGAAGCTCAAAAGGGGTTGGCGCTTTCGCCCCGCCACCGCCAGCGCGAGAACCAGCAGCACGATCCAGGGCCAAGGCGACTCCAGGCTCGCGGCCAGCCGAAAATCGCGAAATTCGGTAAGGCCAACGGGCCAGATAAAAACCTTGGCGTGCTCCCCCAATAAGCCGATCGCCACCCAGGCTACCCGCGGCTTGAACTCATGAAAAAGCGATCTCCCTGCGAAACGGCCCATGGCTGCCACACGGATCGCCGCGCACGCCGCCATGGCCGTCGCGTAGGGAAGCCAGTGTAGCGCCCGCATTGTCCACGAAACTCCTCCGGAAAAACAGAACCAATAAGCCAGGATAAGGAGGGGAAAGGTGAACGCGAGTTCCTTGCAGAACAACGCTGGGGCAAAAACCGCCGCCGCCAGGATGTGATGCCGGAGGGCCGGGGGTGATTGCGCTTCCGCCCGCAGGAAGAACCAGAATCCCAGCAGACAGAAAAACCCGCAGGCAATGTCCGGGATCGCGGACGCCCATGCCACCGGCTCAACGTGCGCGGGATGCAGCGCCCACAGCAATGCGCCCCCGAATGCCGCCAGGTCGGTGGGGAGTAGCTTCCGTCCTACCTGGTACACCATGAATACGGCCAGGACGTACAGGAAGAGCTGGAAGAAATGGTAGCCGACGGGATTCAGTCCCCCCACCCGGCAGATCAGCCAGAACATAAAGATGCCAAGAGGGCGGTAATAACTGCTTTCCCCCGCGTGCCCGAGGAACGCCCACATCGGCGTGGTAAAAATATCTTTCCACAGGTGCGGGTTCTTGACATAAGGGTTCTGCAGGATCAGAGCGGTGTCGTCCAGGACATAACCGCAAGCCAGGACGCCACGGTAGAAAACCACGGCCGCCAGGATGAGCAACCAGTTCGCCGCGGCGGGGTATTTCTTGAGAAGACCATCCAGACGATTTAACAAGGTTCCATTCACCTGGCTTTCATTTTGAAGATGGCTTTACCGCATCGGCGTGGCCTCGTGCTTCGTACATTTCGGCCAGTCGGGCCAGGAGCGCCGCATCATTCGGAGTCAGTTCTACCGCCTGCTTTTGATACTCGATGGCGCGCTCGACGTCGCCCTGGCTCAGCCAGACTCGCGCCCGCCCCGCCGCCACACGCGCATAAAATGCGCTTCCCCACCCAGTGCCCCGAGGGTAGGGACTGAGGCGGTCCGCCCTCGTGAAGGCCTCCAGGGCCTCCCGGCGCCGTCCCATCTGGGCATAAAGCTCTCCCAGTTCGAGGTATCGGTCACCCGCCTGAAAGGAGAGTTCGGCGGCATGGGTTAGAGCTCGCGCCGCCTCTTCATCGCGCCTCGTGCCGGCATAAAGCCGGCCCAGCAGATACCAGCCCATGTCCGTCGGGCGAAGCTCGACGGAGGCGCGAAATTCCTGCTCCGCCAAATCGGGGCGATTATAAGCCTGCATGATCTGGCCGAGGATCAAATGCAGATTACTGTCGTCGGGAAAAATCCTCGCGGCAGATCGCAGGTCCTCAAGAGCTTCCTGCCCCCGGCCGAGCACGTAAAGCACCGACCCGGCATTGGCGTAAAAGTTGTAGAGTTCCGCTGTGCGGCGCGCGCCTGGGCCCGTCGCCGCCGCGGGCGGAGGGTCAAGCCGGACCGTCGCACAATCGATCTGGAGGCGGTTGATCCAAGCGGCATTCTCCGGCCGGTTGCGGACGAAGATGGCCGCCACCTCATCCAGGTAGACGGGACGCCAGGCGCTGCTAGCGCAGAATTGTTGGAGCGGAAAGTTCCCCAGGCCTCCGTAACGCGCTACCGAAACCAAAATCGTGTTGATGTTGCGAAGCCCGGCTTCCTGCTGCCATTCCGGCGACTCCGGCTCCTGCCGCATCAGTTCCTGTTGGTGGGAAAGGAAGGCGGCTCCAAACGGGATCAGCCTGCCATCGGCATAATCGGGGTACCCAGGACCGATGCGCCAAGTGAGATAACCACCCAGGTTATAATCATTGAAGATATTACGCGGCAGGTGTTCCCGAAGCAGGAAAGCGGTGGCCCGCTCGGGATACCACCAGGATACGCCGGGGCCAAAAAGGGAAAGCTGGCCCGCGAACAGATAATAGTGGTTCCAAATCAGGTCTCCGCCTCGTATCAATACCAGCAGTAGCGCTCCTCCCAGCAGGAGCAGTCGCACCAAACCCGCGGATCCCAGTGAGCCTTGGCCGAGACCCGCGTCGATGCGGTGCCGCGCCTTCGCAGCCCATTCCGGCCATGCCAGACCCGAAAAAGTCGCCCCTCCCAGGGTCACGGTCAGGCAGGCGAACAGACCCTCGTAACGCAAATGAGCAAGCGATAGATAAGTGGCCGCCGAGAGGATGACAGCCGCGCCCAACTGTTTTCGCCAGAGCAAGAGCAGGGCCGCAGCGACCGCCGCACCAGCCAACCACCAGTAACTGCTGTCCGGATCGTGCCAACTAAAAGCGCCGCTTAAGTTGGCGAGGCTGGTGGACCGCCCCAACCAGTGGGAGATGAAACCACCCAGGTCTCGCATGCTTCTTTCCTGGCGGACAATCGCCACATAGATGCGCGGCCCCCAGGGATTCACCAAGGTTGCCATAAGAGTTGCGAGAAGCCAGGGAGAGGTCCCACGCAGGCGATCCCAAGCTGCGCTTCGGCGGCCGGCGAAGGGCATCTCCAGCAACTCGAGCAGCACATAGGCCCCCATAAGCGCCAAGCCCGCAATAAAGCCCAGGTGCAGGTTCACCCAGGTCAGCATGAGCACAGGAAGTGGCCAGAGGGGGGCACGTTCGTCCTGGAATCGCCGCCACAAGATGGCCAGAAAAGCGGCAAAGAGGACCGTGGTAAACAACTCGGCGCGTGTGGTCGTAGCGTAACTGACAGCCGGCACGGCCACCACGGCCAGGGCGGCCGTACAAGCGCTGTTCCGTCGCAAAAGCAGGGCTGTAGTTGCCACGCAGGCTATTGCACTCAGCCAGGAGAGCGCGGCGAAACCACCGACCGCATAAACGACGTACAGCAACACGCCGGAAAAAGGCGGGTAAACCCATTCCTTTCCCTGTGCGGTATAGGAGAAAACATCCGCGCGAGGAATCGGATGGTGTTGGAGAAGATATCGCCCCGTGGCAAGCTGCCAACCCAGATCGAAATCCGCCACCGTCCGTAACCCCGCGAGCAGGGCATAGAACAAGGCCAGGACCATCAGCGCCTTGACAACATACAGGCGCAGCTTGGCAGACGACAATTCCATGAAACGTCCCGAGGCTCGCCGGTCCGCCCGCATTTCGCAGGGAGGAACTTCACTTCCGGGGCCCGACAGCCCGCACTATACACCCCTGGAAGCGTCCCCACGCACTAATCTGCCTTAGGGGTCGATGCCCGGACGCGCGCCGCCTCCGCCTTGTCCCCCGCCGCATCGAGTGCCCGCGCCTCCGCCTGGAAGGCCTCCCGGTAAGTTGCATCCACTTCGTGTGCCGCATGGAATTGCCTGGCGGCCTGGCTCGGTTGGCCAAGTTTCAGATAACATGTTCCCAGATAAAAGCGAGTTTCCGGTTCGTTGGGATTCAAAGCCACCGCCTTCTCAAAGAATCGGCTGGCCTGGGCGTAGTCTGCGCGCGGGAAATAGACAAGGCCGAGAGATTTGTAGGCGAGGCTGAAACCGGGTACGGCGCGAAGTGCCTGGTTGTAATCGTCGATGGCCTCTTGCGTCCGGCCCTGGAAGCTCGCCACTTCACCCAACAGCACATTGCACTCCGCAGTAATCCCGGGCAGGGGCCGCGCGCTGGCCGCATTGAGCTTAAGCGCCATGCGGTACTCGGCCGCCGCCGCATCCATCTTCCCGTCCCGCTGCTGGAGCAGGGCGCCGCGCAGCATGCGGGCCACCGGCGAATCCGGCGAGGCGACATAGGCCTGATCCCACAGGGCGACATTATCGCGCCAGTGCGGGACGGTGCGCACGTCCTGCACTACCCAAAGCGCCATCAGGACGCCCGCCGCTGCAACCAGAGCGGGCGCGGTTTTCGGGTGGGGCACGCGGCAGGGTAGCCATACCAAGGCCATGTATGCAAGGGCCAAGCACGGGCCCACCGTGGGCAGCAGCGAGAAGCGATCCGCCACCGCCGAGTTCACCTGGCGGAAGTCCAGGCAGGGCAACAGCGTCACTCCCCACCAGATGATCAGGAATCCCGGCAAGGGCTGCCGTTTGCGCATGAGTACCGCAGCTGCGAGAGCCACAAGCGCCACCGCCGGCCACACCGAATGCACGCTTTTGGCCAAATCAAAGGAACGGAATAACGACAGGTGGGCCGGCCAGAAGAAGAGCCGGGCGTGCTGGCCCAACAGTGCCACCGCCACCACCCCCACCCGCCAGAGAGGATGCAGCAGGTCCGGCGCTTCCGAAAAACGGCCCAGCACCGCAATGCGAATAGCGGCATAGACCGCCACGATGCCCGCGTAAATCAATCCCTGCAATATTCTGCTCTTCCAGGGATGCCTTCCAGGAAAGTAAAACCAATAGGCCAAAATGAGGATGGGGAAGGAAAGGGCCATTTCCTTGAAAAACATGGCGGAAAAGAATGCAAGGGCAGCCAGGAGGTGGTGGCCCACGCCCAGGCCGGAGGACTTCTCTGCTCGCAGAAACAGAACGAAACCGAGCACATAGAAGAATGCCGAACCCAGGTCGGGGAGGGCCGAGATCCAGGCAACGGTCTCCACATGCAAAGGGTGCAAAGCCCAAAGCAGAGCTCCCACAAATGCCACCAGGTGGCTCGGCAGGAGTTCGCATCCCAGACGGAAAACCAGCCATACGGCGGCGGCATAAAAGAGCAGCATAAAAAGGTGGAAGATGACCGGGTCGGGACCCTTCACGCGATACAAAGCCCAGTAAACGATGAACTGCAAGGGCCGATACATATTGTCGTGCTGCGCCGGACCGCGAAATGACCAGACTGACCCCGTAAAGATGCGCGTCCAAAGGCCGGCATTGTGCACGTAAGGGTTTTCGAGAACCTGAGGGATATCGTCGTGCACCAGCAGGTTGGCAAGTGTTCCGCCAAAGACTACATATGTCGTGAGAAACAATGACCCGCCCGCCAGACGCGGGTGCCTTTGCAGCCACTGATTGCACTGGTCAAGCAAGAGCCAACCTCATATCAAGAATCTATACAATGACGGCGCCCGGTGGCGGCACCGGAGCGGTCCGGATGAAACCATCGAAAAATCCGGGGTGATTATAACTACATATGACAAGGCAGCAAAGGCACTTTGGTACCGGGTGCTATCGCGTGTCGCTTCCGCCGGGCGGCTGGGGCAGTGCTATAATTCCGCGCCCGAACCACGAGGGCACTGGGACCCCAGGCAGGGCAGAACGTAAGCTCGCCCGAGGTCAGGGATCCGATTCCCCCCTGGGGATGGAAGCAGGCCGCCGTCCGTCATAGTATCGAGATGCATGAAGGCCGTCCTCGCGCGAGGGTTGGTTATGCCGAAACCAAGTGACAAATTCGCCCCATACGCCGTAGTGCTGCTGATCTTGGGCGGGTTGGCCCGTTTCCCGATGATGATCCTGTTGCGCCACACTTCCTTCCTGGTCTATTGCGATAATTCCTATCTGCAGGCGGGGCAAGCGATGCTGCAACTCGACTTTCATGCCCTGGGTATGCGCACCCCGGTCTATCCGTTCCTGCTTGCCCTTTGCGGACTCCGCCCCGGATGGATCTGGTTTGCGCAATCGCTGCTGGGAATGGCGGCGAGCTTAATGATCTTCGATATGGTCTTTCGCCGCACGGGTCACGCCCTCTATGCTCTGCTGGTCGGGCTTGTCTGCAGCCTTACCCCGGAGGTTCTGACCTATGAGTCCTCGGTCATGTCTGAAGCTCTGACGAGCTTCCTCCTGGTGTCCTCATTCTGGCTCATTACCCGGGAAGAAACGGCGGGGGAGCCGAGAAGGCTGTACCTTTTCGCGCTGGGCTCGACCATAGCATTGACTGCATTGACGCGTCCCCTCATGGTGTGCCTGGTTCCCGTGTATTATTGCTTCCTGGTACCGCCTTGGCCACCGGGAAGAATCCTGCAACGCGAGTTTTTGAAGCGAACGCTGTACTTTGCGCTTCCGGCCACCCTCGGGATCATGGGATGGTGCGGATTCAACTACGTCGTCAACGGATACTTCAGTCCTTCCACGCGCTCTGGGGGCAACCTGATGGACCAGGTGGATGCCTACGTTGAGCTGGCGCCCGAGCGCTTCGCGAACCTGCGAGACGCCTGGATACACTCCCGCCAAAGAGTAAACGGAGGCAGCGTCAATGTCTGCGCCATCGGTGTCTATGGGGACGTCGTGGCGGAGATGCAAAGGCGAACCGGGAAAACGGAAGCCCAAACCTCCCATGAGTTCGCGGCGCTCGCCCTATATCTCCAGGTCCATCATCCCCTGCTTTGCCTGCGCCGGGCGGAACAAGGCTGGATGCAGTTCTGGGGCGCGCCCACGCGCGATGAAATCGAGTGGCCACAGGGCAACACATTTAGCCTCGGAGAGTTTCTCATGACCCTGATCGGCTTCCTGATCCGCCAGGTCGAAGCCGTCTTTCTGGTTCTGGCCTTGCTCTCCATCCCTTGTGTGCTGTTTTACCAGAAGGTATTCACCAGAATTGAGTATCTGGCCTTCGCCGTTACCTTGTGGGTTTCGGCGTTTGCGGCGTTCACGGAGTTTGGAGAAAACCGGCGGTTCTGCGTGCCCTTTTACATGCTGATTGTATACATACTCATGACGCGGGCCTGGGTGTGGATTACGGCGCCGGGTGGTCCAACGCCTCCAACTGTTGGCGGGCAACGATGTTCTCCGGATGGTACTGAAGCTCCAGACTGAGTTCGGACCTGGCGGAGGTAACGTCGTTCTGATCGCGACGGATCATGGCCAAAGCAAAATGGTACCCTGGCGCGGAGGGGCGAATTTCAATGGCCTGCTGCACGAATTGCGCCGCTTCCTCGGTCCGGCCTTGTCGCCAGAGGCTCAAGCCGAGGTAGACGAACTCATCCGAGTCCGCGGCATTGATGGCGATGGCCCGCCTTAGGGAAGCCTCCGCGTCCTGAAACCTCCCGAGTTTGTAATAGGCATAACCGAGATTGTAATTGGCCAGCCAGAACCCCGGTTCGCGTGACAAGACCTGGGAGTAAAGCGCCATGGCCTGGGCAGGGTTGCCCGTTTCCATTAGCGCTGTCCCCAGGTCATTGCAGATCAAATTGTCGCGGGGAGCGATCTTATACGCTCGCTGGTAGAGAAGCAGGTCCGTGGCCCAATAGGATTGCTGCGCAATTGTCCCGAATGCGTACCCCAGGGCCAGCACGGCGAAGGCGGCGAACGGCCGGGTCGGGCGGCCCGCGCCTGAGCGCCGGCTGATTTCAGCCAAAAACAGTGCCACTAGCAGGACAAAGCCGACAGACGGAATATAAAGATAGCGGTCGTGAGCAATGTCACCCTCCGCATAGGCACGCAGCCAGAGGGCGGGGAGAATCGGCAGCACCATCCAGCAGCAGGCAAACAGAGCTAATCGGTTATCCTCCAGTCGGCGGATCCCCCAGGCGAGCACCACCACTAACGCCAACAACATCGCAGCGGGAAACAGGAATTGCGCCGATGCCGGGTCGACCACATAGGGCAGGCCGTAAAGCCCGCTCAGCCCGGCGGGGAACAACAGGTGGCGAACATACAACCAGAGAATGGAGGGTTCGGTCAGCGCCATGCTGCGCAAGCTCAGGGGAGTTACGGAGTGCGACAAACCGCGCAAGACATGCGCGCGCCAGGGAAGGTACAGGAGGGTCAAACCGAAGAACCCCACGGAATGCTTCAGGGCAAACTTGAACCGGGGAATCCAGGCACGCTCTTGGGCATACAGCCACGCATACACGAAGACGAGCGGGCCCAGCACGACGGCAGTCTCCTTCACGAGCAATCCCAGGACAAATAACGCCAGCGCCGCGGCCATCCAACCCCAGCGGAGCCTCTCGCGCCATCTCAAATAAGCCAGGAAGCTCCCGATCAGGAAAACTGCCATGAGCGGGTCGGTGACGCCGGAGATCCACGCGACACTCTCGATGTGAACGGGATGGAGGGCAAACAGCGTCGCGGCGCCAAGCGCGGTCAATGGACTCTCCGTCATGCGTCGAATCAGGATGAGCACCAGGCAGGTTGCGGCCACATGGCAGAGGACGGTGGTCAGGTGCCATCCCACCGGGTCAAGCCCAAACAGCGCGTGGTTCAGCCGAAACCAGAGCAGAAAAAGAGGGCGATAATAATTGCCACTTACATGTGGATACAATTCCGCCCAGGCATGGGAAGTAAAGTAGGTGGGCAAGTACCGCCAGGCATGGATGGCCGGGTTCTGGATGATCTGCGGTTTGTCGTCGTAGATGAACTCAAATCCCAGGGTGGGTATATAGACAAGGAAGGCGATGGCGCCGACAAGAGTTTCACCGACGCCGCGCCTAGTCAGCCATTGCCTCCAGACGTCCGCACCACGTGAGAGATTAATCTGGGTCTCCGCGCTCACCGAGCAGGAATCCTCGCTTCCTAACTTTGTCGGGAAACAGATTAAGCCGGAGGGGGGCTTCACGTCTACTCGGGTTTTCGTCCCGAGACCAGCAGGGCGCCTTCCATCTTGAAGCGGTACATCTGCGCCGCGTCGCGGAACCATCGGCCGGTGTAAACCTCCGGGGTGGGGGACAGGTCAGGAACGCGGCGGTGGCCGACGTCACCGAATCCAGCGGCGCGGAAAAGTTCCTCCCAATCCGCGGCGAAGAGCAGATGGGTGGGAATCTTGAAGTGCGGCAGCCATTGGTGGCAGTCGAGGTTATCGCGGTAAAAGTTGATCAGGATCCACGCCGATCCGGCGCCTTCGAGCACGCGGAAGATTTCACGCAGGCCGCGCGCCGGATCGTGCCAGTAGTAGGCGGACTCCACCGACAAGACCTTCGTGAAGGAACCGGAAGACGCGGGAATCTCCTCGGCGGTTCCGTGCGCGAACCGGACGTTGGCAATCCCGGCGCAGGCGTTTTCCGCCCGCCGCACCATCTCATCCGAAACATCAATGCCCATTACCGAACCCTTGGGCACGTGTGCGGCGAGCCGCCGGACCAACCAACCGCTCCCGCAACCGACGTCCAGTACGCGGTCGGCGGGTTGCAAATCCATCAGCGCGAGCGTGGGCTCGACGATGGGGAGATGGCTCTCCTCCATCTCTTCCCCACGTCCCGCCTCCGCCCAGCGGTTGAATTCCTCGCGCAGGAGTTCTTTGCCCGTATTATCAGAGGCGGCCATTACCCAATCTCCATTAAGAAATGATCCCCGGCTTTTCGGACGATACTGGCCAGTTCTCTTTCACATTGCACGGCGACGTCGCGCTCCGTGCAAGACTGCCAGAATCGTCAGGCAATCGCCTTTCACCTTGTAAGGAACTATGTAGGGAGTGTCCGCAATGACCAACTCTCGAGTCCCCGGTTTCCTTCCGGCCCGTCCAAGGTGCGGATAGGCGGCAAGGCGGGTGACAGCCATGCAAATCCCGGTAGCCACACGCCTCGCTGCCTCAGGTTTGTCCTGCTCGATGTAGGCTTGAATGGCAGAAAGGTGGCGGATGGCTGTCTCGCTCCAAACTATTTGCATGAGGGTGGGCGGAGTTTTCGTTTGCGTCCCCAGGATTTCAGCCAGCGCTCAACCTCTTCGTGAGCGACGACTCGACCAGCCTCCGCATCGTGCAGTCCTGCCTCAATTTCTGCCAATTGCCATTGCTGGTCTTCGACATAATGACGAAGTGCGTCGGTGGCGAGCCAGGAGCGGCTCCGGTCCGCGGCCTTGGCCAAATGGTCGAGGCGTTTCTTTAGCTCGATGGGGAGGCGGACGGTGATGGTTGCAGAGGATGCCATGATTGATAATCACCTGTACACATTCTAGCACATTGCAATAAGTCGAGCCCTGCGCAGGGCCGATCCGCGCTCATGCAGGTCTATATTAAGGTGGGGCTGCCGAGGACTCACGCTCGGCCCCGCGCTTGCTTTGCGCAAAGGCTGCCCCTTTCCGGGGACGCACCTCGCTATCCAACCTCGACTGCGCCGCCCCTACTTGTGAGAAATGATCACCGACTCCGGCATTGGCGGCTGGCGGAAGTGCTCACTGCGCGTGAAGCCGGCATTTTTGAACATGCGGTCGAACTCGGCGAAAGTGTAAGCGTCGCCGTGCGGAGTCGAACCCAGCATGATCATGCTGAAGGTGGCGGCTTCCGGCGGGGTCACGCGATCGTCGTTGGGCACGAATTCCAGCGTTACGGCGCGGCCCTGGGGAGCGAGCGCGGCGCGAACCTTGCGCAATAGGCCTTCGCAAGTGGGAACGTCAAAATGATGCAGGAAGTTCGTCAGCAGGACGACATCATAGCCTTCACCGAATTCGACATCAAAGGCGCTGCCCGGAGTAGTGGAGTAGCGGGATTCCACGCCGGACTTTATCGCGTTCTCCCTGGCCACTTCCAGCACGCTCGCCCAGTCGACGGCGGTGATTTCAGCCTGCGGATTATGCCGGGCGATGTTGATGCCGAACAGGCCGTGGCCGGCCGCGATATCCAGCACACGCATCTTGCCGCCTTGGTCGGCGTTGACCATCTTGGAGATGAGTTCGGCCGGCATCATCATCATCGGCGCCATGGAACGGGCGAAATCCACCCAGATGGGATTCTCGTAACCCACGGTCCCTTCTTCGCCCATCATTGTGCCGCCCTTCCGCACCGCGTCCGTGAGGCTGTCGAAGGCCTGGAGCATGACGGGCGAGTCCAGAAAACGTGCCGCGCCGCCCATGTAGGCGGGCGAGCGACGATCGAGAAACACGGCGGCGTCCGGAGCCAGGCCGTAATGCGAGTCGTCCTTGGTGAGAAATCCCATCACCGTAAGGTAATCGCAGAGAATGCGAACCCCACGCGCCGCGGCGCCGGTGCGTTCGGCAATCTGTTCTGCCGTGGTCTGCCGGTCCGCGATGGCGGTGAAGACATCAAGATCGATGGCGGCCCGCATAGCCGCCGTTTGTTGGTAGGCGTTGAAAGTTTGAAAGAGCCGCGCCGGAGTCGGCATGGCGGAAAAACTTGCAGGCGCCCCGGCCGATTCGATTTGCGGCTTTACCACTTGCTCAGGTGCGATGGGTTGGCCCATGGCGAACTCTCCTTAATCTAATGTCGCAGGCGGGGTTTGGGAATGCGGTATTCCCTTCCCTGCACGCGTCGTAGTCCGTATATTGGGAAACCGGTCCCCGCTCGGGAAAGCGGCCCCGCCAGTAGCGCGCCAAAGCGCACAGATGCGCTCGACACGCCTTAAAGTGTTATGAACTTGTAGCAATCAAGCCCTGAGTGCCAAATGTAACGTCTAAGAACTCACGCCGGGACGGGCGTTTTGAATCAACCTTGCACTTTCGTCAACAACTCCACCAGTTTCTGTTCGCGGCCCTTCTGGTCCATCCCCATGTGTTTTTCCATCACCTGCGTGGTGTTCATGGAGCAGAACTTGGGCCCGCACATGGAGCAGAAGGCGGCTTCCTTGTAATAGTCACCTTGCAGCGTTTCGTCATGCATCGAGCGCGCTGTTTCCGGATCGAGGGAGAGCTCGAACTGCTTGTTCCAGTCGAAAAGGAAGCGGGCATAGCTTAGCGCGTCGTCCCGGTCGCGCGCGCCGGGGCGATGCCGGGCCACGTCCGCGGCGTGGGCTGCGATCTTGTAGGCGATGATGCCTTGCCGGACATCGTCTTTATTGGGAAGCCCCAGGTGTTCCTTGGGAGTCACGTAACAGAGCATGGCGGCGCCGTGCCAGCCAATCATGGCGGCCCCGATGGCCGAGGTGATGTGGTCGTAGCCAGGGGCGATGTCGGTCACCAGGGGTCCCAGCGTGTAGAAAGGCGCTTCGTCGCAAAGCTCCTTCTCCTTGTCCACCTGGAGCTGAATCTGGTCGAGGGGAATATGCCCCGGCCCCTCGATCATCACCTGTACATCGTATTCCCAGGCCTTGCGGGTGAGTTCCCCGAGCGTTTTCAGTTCCGCGAACTGGGCTTCGTCGCTGGCATCCGCCAGGCAGCCGGGGCGCAGGCCGTCGCCCAGCGAGAACGAGACGTCGTATTTCTGGAAAATCCTGCAAATGTCCTCGAAGTGGGTATAAAGGAAATTCTCCTGCTGATTTTCCACGCACCATTGGGCCATGATGGCCCCGCCGCGGCTGACGATGCCGGTAATGCGTTTGCTCGTCAGGGGAATGTAGGAGCGCAGCACGCCGGCGTGGATGGTCATGTAATCCACGCCCTGGGCCGCCTGCTCCTCGATGACTTCCAGCATGATTTCGGCGGTGAGTTCGCGCACCTTGCTGACTCGGGAGAGAGCCTCATAAATCGGCACGGTGCCGATGGGCACGGGGCTGGCGCGCAGAATGGCTTCGCGGATTTCGTGAATGTCGCCGCCGGTGGAGAGATCCATGACGGTGTCCGCGCCGTAGTGGACCGAGGTGTGGAGTTTCTCCAATTCCTGAGCGATGTTGGAGGCGGAGGAGGAATTCCCGATGTTGGAATTGATTTTGCACTTCGCCGCGACCCCGATCGCCATGGGTTCCAACTCCACGTGGCGGATGTTGGCGGGAATGATCATGCGGCCACGGGCCACCTCGTCCCGGACGGTTTCCGGCGGCAAGGACTCGCGCTTCCCCACATATTCCATCTCTTCCGTAACGATCCCGCTGCGCGCGTAATGCATCTGCGTCACGACGGGACCTGTGCGCTTTTCGACCCACGCGGCGCGAATTGGTGACGACATAAGACAACCTCGCTCTCTACCCTCTCATGGAATGCACCCTGAGGAATTCAGTGTACAACCACCCCGCGCCTTCCGCAAGTTGAGGCCGCGTTGCATCTTGAGTTTTGAATGTTGAATCTTGCATGTTGAATCTGGAGGCCCTGATGCCTCCCGCCAGGGGCAGGCTGAGCATCGGAAGGGCGAAAAGGGCGGTTACGCCTGCCGCGTGTGGCCTGCCGGGGAGCAATGCACCCGTCCTCGTGTGTCGTCCCTCTGCGGACTTCCTGTCCCCCAGGCCGGCGATCCGGAAAAGGCGTTTCCTACCGGTAGGAAATTTACGATTTAATTTGTGACATCTTGCCCGATCCGAAGCGAGAATTGCCGGATTTTGCTTGACAAGGTACCTGGGCTCTGGGGGAGGATTATAGGTGTCAGGGATTAGCGGCTCGGGCCTCGGGACTAGGGGTCAGGGGATGGAAATTCCATGGAATGCGGATGGGGAGGCAGGCGATAATGAGGAAGAATCGGGCCGGAACCGGCGGGGCGGGCTCACTCGAACTGGGGCAAGAAGTCGGGGAAAGGGGCTCCACAAAAAAAATTTCCGCGACCGAAGCCGGAATGTGTATGAAAACAAATAGGAATCGGTCACATTGTCCGAGAGAAAACCGGATATTTCTGCACGATTATACGCTTTCGGGTGAAATTTGTGCCTGCTGCAACGACAAACGCGTGACTTCTTGCACCTGATTGAACGGCCCACCCGGACCATCTGGGCACTTTTCGGGAGCTCTAAAATGTGCAAATTCCAGATGCCTTCCTCAAGGGCGACGGCTAGGGTCCGGGTTGGGGCCGTAGCGCTGGCTTCCAGCCGGCAATTCGAGCGAAGAAGCCTCGCAGTGGCAGTCATCACAATACTCTCATTCATACCATCCGGCCATGCTCAGCAAGCGGCCGCGCCGGCGGCAGACACCTAGGGCGCATCCGCCGGTCGGCTGCCCGTCAAGCGTGTGGTGCTCTACAAGAACGGCGTGGGGTACTTCGAGCACTCCACGCGGGTGCGGGGCACGCAAGATCTGAATATCGATTTCACCTCCGCCCAGTTGAACGACGCGCTGAAGTCGCTGACAGTCGTGGACCTGGGCGATGGGCGCATCATCGGGGTACGCTTCAATTCCGTCGCGCCCCTCTCTGAGCGCCTGAAGACCCTGTCGCATCGCCGACCGCGAACTCGCCGACGAGGTGAACCGCTTCCTCAGCCTGATCGGCTCCGCCAAGGCGGTGGACCTGCAGCGGCTCACCATCTCCGTCGCGGGCGCGGGCGGTCGCGAAATCTTCGTCAGCTACATCAGCGAAGTGCCGGCGTGGAAGAGCACCTACCGCATTCTGCTGGATCAGAAGAACGGCAACCAACTCCTGGTGCAAGGTTGGGCCGTGGTGGATAACACCATCGGCGAGGATTGGAAGGATGTCCAGTTGTCGCTGGTGGCCGGCGCGTCGGAGTCGTTCGTGCAGAACATTTCGCAGCCCATGTACGTCCGTCGGCCGGAAGTGCCGTGGAACCTAAGGCGGGGGCGCAGTTGGTAGTGGAAGAGTACAAACCCCTTTCCACGCGCGTGGAACTCTCTGATGTCTCAGATCAGGAGATCACCTTGCTGACCGGGCAAAATCGGATGACTCCGGCGTTACACCAGGCGATCAAAAGGGTCCTGGACCAGAAAGGAGTGATCGACGGCCTGGATGAGCAGATCAAGACCCGCAAGAACGAAGAGCAGTCGATTGCCGCCGACCAGGGGCGGATTCGCGAGAACATGAAGGCGCTCAAGGGAAGCCCGGAGGAAAAAGCCCTTCTGCAACGCTACACCGGCCAACTGAACCAGCAGGAGGACCGCCTGGCGGCGCTGCGCAGCCAGCTTGCCGACCTCACCGCCCGGCGCCAGCAGGCCTCCGATCAACTCGACAAGATCCTGGGGGAGATTGCCCTGGACGAGAAATTCTGAGGAGTTTCCGACAATATTTCCTCTTGACAAATACGATATTATAGCCTATCGTAGGTGACTAAGTAAAGGAGGCTGCAGGGTGTTAAGGCCGACAGGCAAGATGTCTCGTGAGGGAAGGGGCCCGTCATGCCATGGTCGTTCTACCCCTAGCCAGGAAAGACGAAGCGGCGACTTGTTGTCGCTTGTGAAGCAAACATCCAAAGCTGATAAGTTATTGAAAAAACTGGATCGAAGATCGACTTTCTTCCATTTTCCAAAGCTGAGAACATGCTGAAAAAAAGTATGTTATTGAGATCTATGGAAAAGTGGAAAGATGGCGACAAATTGTCACCCGAAGATGGCCTTTGACGTTAGAACGGACGTGGCAAAACCGACACACTCCTGGATGCGACACTAGCCTGGGGGCTATCCAAAATCCCAAATCAAAAATCGAGAATCAGCCTGCTCGCTCGAGGTACTTGCCGTCGGCGGTATCAACGGTGATGACTTCGCCTTCATTTATGAAAGGCGGCACCTGAACTACCAGGCCGGTCTCTAGGGTGGCGGGTTTGCCCACGTTGGTCGCTGACCCTCCCTTGATGCCGGGTTCGGTCTGAACCACTTTCAGGTCCACGGTAGCCGGCAGTTCCACGTCCACCGGCCGGCCCTCAAAGAACGCCACTTTCAGGATGACGTCGGGCATCATGTACTGGGCGCGGTCGCCCACCGCCTCCTTGGTCAGGTGAATCTGCTCGTAATTGGCGATGTTCATGAAGTAGTAGGAATCGCCGTCGGCGTAGAGGTACTGCATCTCAACATCGTCAATGGCGGCGCGCTCCACCGTATCTTCCGAGCGGAAGCGGTGGTCGATCATGGCGCCGGTGCGCAGGTTACGCATCTTGGCCTGCACGAAGGCGCGCAGGTTGCCCGGCGTGCGGTGTTCGGCCTTGTAGATGGTGAAAAGGTCGTTGTTGTGCCGGATGATCATTCCCGGCCGGAGATCATTCGCGTTCATATATTATTCCTTCACTCAACTGAGGGTGGGGCTTAAAACAGGATGGAGACCTGGGAGTCCTTTCCCGCAAGAGCCCGAAAGTATGATTCTACCGGCTTCCCGCCCCCGCGTCAACGCAAGCCGCATTTTCGGCAAATCGTTGTAACTTTGTCATCAGAGGGGTAGACTATAGGCTCCTGCAAAGGTGATTCCTTCCCTGGAATCCTTGGGGGACGGCGCCGGATGGCCGGGCCCCCACGGCAAGACAGCGTATTGGGGTTGACCTGTTCGAGGCAAGAACCATGGAAGATCAGAAACCTCCCTTTACCGCGACGATAGTTGCCGACCCGGCGGAAGCCGTGGCGCCCGCCGGCCCCCTGTCGCTGCCGTACGAGGAGGGCTGCAAGAAGATTCGGGAGTTAGCACTGAGGCAGCTCAACCGTTTCATGTCCTACGAAGCCAAAGTTCTGAAGGGCGACGATGCCGACGCCATCCACGACATGCGGGTGGCCAGCCGCCGCTTGCAGCAGGTGCTCGACCTGCTCTATCCCAAGCCGCGCCACCCGGAACTGCGCCGCCTGCGCCGCCAGATTCGCCGCTGCCGCCAGGCACTGGGCGAGGTGCGTAACTGCGATGTGCTGCTGGAGCACGTGGAACTGGCGCTGGGAAGGAAACGCTCCGCGCGGCGTGAAGCCTGGACCGCCGTACAGCATTTCCTGCGGGTGAGCAGGTCGGAGTGTTTCCTCCGCGCCCTGCGCAAGCTCGGCAAGATCAATCTGGCGGTCTTTTACGTGAACCTGAAAGACTTTTTCCATCATGACAAGGTGCTGGACCAAGCCAGCGGGCATCATGCCCACGGGCAGTCCCCCGCCACCTTCGCCCAGGACCTGAACAAGGCCTTGGAGGCGGCGTGGAGCGGTTTCGAGCATCACATCGCGGACTCGCATCGTGATTCCCGGCCCGAGGTCATCCATGGGGCGCGCATCGCCACCAAGCGGCTGCGCTATCTACTGGAGGTCTTTCACGAACTCGGCGTTGAGGGCAGCGCCGAGGCCCTGGGATGGCTCCGCCAGCTCCAGAACCAGTTGGGCGACTGGCACGACCTGGAAGTTCTGGAACAAAAGATGGTCGAAATGGTGGCGCGGCCGGAATACCTGCGCGACCACCTCCCCATGGCGATGGAGGTGGAGAAACTCATTCTGAGGAACCGAAAGTCCAAGGGAACACTCGAGGACCAATACCGGCAAATGTCCCGCGAGTCGGGGGATTTACGCAAGTTGAAAGAGTGGGTTTCCTACCTGTTGGCATCGCCTTCCGCTCCGCTCGCCAGGGCTTGAGGAGCCGCGGGTTCGTCCGAGGCCGCAGCCACCTTGACCAGGGGCATTTCCAACACTTTCTTCGCGCCCGCCTCCGCGGAATCGAGCGGAGTCGCGGCAACGGAAAACAGGGGTTCGCGCGGCTCGCCGCTCAGGACGCGCGCCACTCCGGCTCGCAGGTGCTCAAACACGGTGCGCGCGTCGGCTGAGGCGTCGATAATATCGAAATTGTATTCCTTTGCCAGGTTGTCGAATTCCTCCAGCAACCCGGTCTGGTACTTGCGGAAGCTGTCGTACATATCCTCGCTGGGATGGATATCCATCCCCGATTCCCAATAGTCGAATCCGCGGGAAAAGACCACGCGGGGAACAAGATCATCCACCCCGATTCGCAGATAAAAGATGGCGTCGGGCTTCAGGGCAAAACCGTAGGCATTGCGAATCCAGCGGGGGTCGGCGCCCCGCACGACCGCTCGCGCCATAAGCGAGTAAATGTAACGGTCGGTGAGGACCACAAAACCCGCCCGCAGCGCGGGAACGATTTCATGCTCCAGGCGGTCGGCGAAGTCGGTGGCATAGAACAGGCTTAGAGTGATTCGCCCCAGCGTGTGGCCCTCTTTGGCCTGCTGGATGCCCTTGCCGGCCAGTTCGGAGCGCTTGATGGCGGTGTCGAGGACCGCCCGTCCCTGCTGTTCCAGCCAGGGGCGCAACAGCCGGATCTGGGTTGAGCGGCCGACGCCATCGGTGCCTTCAATTACGATCAGTTTGCCGGTCAAGTCTGCCAGGTTCATCCCGGGCAGAGGTGCGGCATAAGTCTCTCTCACGGCGCTACCCTCAGTCGCTTGGCTTGGGCCAGCTTGGCCTTCACAATCTGCCGCATGTAGGTCTGCTGACCCTCGATGGGAAGAGTGGCATCGACGGTCGTAAGGTCGAATTCCGGGACCATCTTTTCGTATTCATCCAGAATCCGGCCTTGAAAGATGCGGAAGCTTTCCTCCGGGTCCTCGCTCAAACCCAGGTCCATTCCCGCCTCGTAATATTTCACTCCCGTGCGTCCGTCCAAAATGCGCTTCATGGCAACGTCCAGGGGAACGCGGAAAAAGAAAGCGGCGGTGGGCCTCACCGCGAAACTATATAACTCGCGTACCCATTGCCGATCCATTCCGCGCACCACATCGCGCGCGAACGCCGTGTAGATGTAGCGGTCGCAGAGCACCACCGCACCGGCCTTGAGCAACGGAAGAATGTTGTGCTCCATGCGGTCGGCAAAGTCGGTGGCATGAATCAGGGAGAAGGTTGAGGGGGTAAGGCTTTGTTTCTTCTTGCCCCGCTTGGTGGTGTCGCGGACAAGGGGGGAAGAGTTCCATTCGCTGAAGACTACTCCATACCCCTCCGCCTGCAGCCACTGGTGCAGCAGGAGGAGTTGGGTAGACTTTCCTGAGCCATCGATTCCCTCCACCACAAAGAGCTTGCCGGGAAAACGATGCTCGCCGTACCGTTTCATGAACGTACCCCAGAGTAATAAACCATGGCTGGATTTGAAACATTAGTGTAACACAGGGCTCGCGAGGAGGGAAAGAAAGCCCGATTCGTTTCCGCGGTTTTCTTGACAACCCACCCCCGCACGTTATAATTAATGTTTTGCGTCGACGAGGCTGGGGTGCGCATAACCCTCGCAGAACTAGAACTTCACAGTATCACTGCTTCTGAGTCCTACGTGCCGGGGGCGTTGGACTTTCACGGGGCCGAATTCCGGCAGACGACGCCTCTCAAGCTGGACGCCCAGGCGGAACTCCTGGGTTCGGAAATCCGCATCCGCGGAAAGGTGGCAACCACCCTCGAAGCGGGTTGCGACCGCTGCCTGGGGCCGGTGGTAATCCCCATAAGCCGTGATTTTGACTTGGTTTACCGGCCGCTTGCGAGTATCGCCAAGGAAGAGGAGATCGAAGTCCCCGCCGACGAGATGGAGGTGGGCTTTTACTCCGGGGATGGAATCGAGTTGGCCGATGTGGCCCTCGAGCAGGTCATTCTCTCGGTACCCATGAAAGTGATCTGCGGCGTGGAATGCCGGGGCTTGTGCCCGGTTTGCGGCGCCAATCGCAATCTGACGCAGTGCAACTGCGCACCGCCAGAGCACAGTTCTCCTTTTGCTTCACTTAAGGAGGAGTAAGGACAGAAAAGAAACTATGCCGAATCCAAAACGACGACATTCTAAAGCGCGGAAAAACCGGCGCCGGTCCCACGACCATCTGGCGAGGCCTGCCAGCGCCGAATGCCCGCATTGCCACGAGTCGAAATTACCCCACCAAGTCTGCCCGCACTGTGGTTATTACAACGGGAAGGAAGTAATTCTGGTGAAGGAATCAGCCTGACGTTTCGGCCCCTGATTTGGGCAGAGGCAAGGCGTGGCCGCCCCCCCAAGATCAGGGCAAACAAGTGGCGAACTCCAATCGATCCAGCGCGATAACTCCATGCCGCGCCAACTCGATTCAACGGAATGAACAGATCGCTATGCGACGTATTGCTGTAGACGCCATGGGCACCGACTCAGCGCCCGAGGCGGAACTTGACGGGGCGATTGAAGCCGCGCGCGCGGGTTACGCGGAGGTTTTGCTGGTCGGACCGCAGGAACGCATTTCCGAGGAACTCCGCCGGCGCAAGGCCCAGGGTCTGCCCATCGAGACCATCCACGCCAGTGAAGCGGTCACCATGGGGGATAAGGCTACCAAGGCCTTCCGGCAACGGCGCGATTCCTCCATGCGGGTGGCGGCCCGCCTGGTACATGATGGAAAGGCGGATGGGATGATCAGCGCCGGCAATACCGGGGCAGTCATGACCACCGCCAAGATCGTGCTGGGGGCATTGGAGGGAGTGGACCGCCCTGCCATCGCCCAGGTGTTCCCCACGTCCCAGGGGACCACCGCGGTGTTGCTCGACGTGGGGGCCAACGTTGATTGCAAGCCCCATCACCTGGTGGAGTTTGCAGTGATGGGCGAGACGTACTACCGCGTGATCTTCGGAGTGGACCGGCCGCGCATCGGTCTGCTCTCGATCGGACAAGAGGACCACAAGGGAAACGAGTTGACACGCGATGCGCTGGCCTTGCTCAAACAACTTCCCACAAATTTCATCGGGAATGTTGAAGGCCGCGACCTCTACAATGGAAGCGTGGAAGTGATTGTCTGCGACGGTTTTGTTGGCAATGTGGCTTTGAAGGTCAGCGAGGGTCTCATCGAGGCAGTTTACAGCCTTCTCAAAGAGGCGCTCTCGAGCACACTCTCCTCCAAGGTTGGTTATGTGCTGGCGCGCAAGGCCTTCCGGAATTTCAAGAAACGGGTGGATTATTCCGAATACGGCGGCGCGCCGCTGCTCGGCGTGAAGGGCGTGTGCATCATTTGTCACGGTGGTTCAAACCCCAACGCCATTAAGAACGCCATTCGTGTGGCGGCAGAGTTCTCCACCGGAAAAGTGAATGAGAAGATCGAACGCGAACTGGCGTTGGCTTCCTTGGGAAGGTAAGTCATTGCGCGATTGAAACATCGGCCCATTGGATCATTAAGAGACCTGTGCAGGAATCATCCTCTCGGGATTATTCAACAATCCCTGCGGCGCTTACAAGGGTCCTTCGATGCTCCAACCATGCCATGGCCAATTGATCCGATGACCTGATAACCGGACGTTGCATTTCTCAGGAGTTGATATGTTATTTGCAGGGGTGCTGGGCACGGGTTCAGCCTTGCCGGAAAAGGTAATCACCAACGCGGACCTGGAGAAGATGGTGGATACCTCCGACGAGTGGATCACCACGCGCACCGGCATCCGCGAGCGCCGTCAGGCCGGGCCCCATGAGACTACTTCGACGCTATCGGTGCGGGCTGCGCGGCGAGCTCTCGAAAAGACCGGAATCGGCGCCTCCGATCTTGACCTGATCATCTGTTCCACGATATCGCCGGATATGCCCCTGCCCTCCACGGCCTCGCTAATCCAGCGCGAACTGGGGGCGCGCGGTTGCTGCGCTTTTGACCTGGCCGCCGCCTGCTCTGGCTTTCTCTTCGGCATCACGGTGGCAGAGCAGTTCATCCGCACCGGCACATCGAGGCGGGTGCTGGTGATCGGGGCTGAACTGCTCTCTCGCTACATTGACTATACAGACCGCGCGACATGTGTCATCTTCGGCGATGGCGTGGCGGCCGCAGTGTTGGGGCCGGTCGAACCGCCCTCGGGAATCCTGGCCCACGAACTTCACACGGAAGGCCAATACGCCGATCACCTCTTCATCCCGGCGGGCGGAACAGCCCTGCCCGCTACCTGCCAAACGGTGGCGCAAGGTGCGCATTACATCAAGATGCGAGGAAACGAATTATTCAAGGTGGCAGTGCGCAATCTCGAAGATGTCTCGCGCCAGGTCATGAAAAAGGCCGGACTCACGACGGAAGACGTCGACCTCTTTATCCCCCACCAGGCGAACCAGCGCATCAACGATGCTGTACGCGAGAGGTTGGGAGTGAAACCCGAAAAGGTCTATTCAAATATCAGCCGCGTCGGCAACACCTCCTCGGCTTCCATTCCCATCTGCCTGGATGAATGCGTGCAGAACGGCCGATTAAAGAAGGGCAACCTGGTGCTGATGTCGGCATTTGGAGCCGGTGTCACGTGGGGGGCGGTTCTAATGAGGTGGTGATTGAGAAAGGATAAAGTATAAAGGTTAAAGGCTGGAGGATGACCTTCGACTCATAGCCATTATCTATTATCTCTCAGCATTTGAAGAGCTTACAGGGTCACGGTGTGAAGATAGCGTACATATTTCCAGGGCAAGGATCGCAGTACCCCGGCATGGGGCGGGATTTGGCGCAGAGCTTTGTCCAAGCCATGAAAGCCTTCGAGGCTTCGGATGCCGCGTTGGGGTTCCCTATATCGCGGCTTTGCTTTGAAGGGCCGGCAGAGGATCTGCAACTGACCGCGAACACCCAACCGGCCATTCTTACGGTTTCCGCGGCGGCCGCGGCCGTCCTGCGCGAGAAGGGGGTTCATCCTGATTTTGTTGCCGGGCACAGCCTGGGGGAGTATTCGGCGCTCGTGGCGGCCGGCTCCTTGAGTCTAACCGATGCCGTCCGGTTGGTACGCAAGCGCGGCCAATACATGCAGGAAGCAGTGCCGGTGGGCCAAGGGGCCATGGCAGCGATTCTAGGATTGGACGGCGCCGTGCTGGAAGAAGTCTGCCGCGAAGCCGCCCATGGGGAGGTAGTCTCCCCGGCGAATCTGAATTCACCGGGACAAGTCGTTATCGCCGGCAGCGCCGGCGCGGTGGCCAGGGCTGTGGATATAGCCAAAAGCCGGGGCGCCAAACGCGCTATCATGCTCAACGTCAGCGCACCCTTTCACTGCGGTCTGATGAAGCCCGCGCAGGACCGCCTGAGCGCCGACCTCGACGCCACTCACCTGGACGACTTGCAAGTCCCCCTGGTGAACAATGTGGGCGCGCAGATCGTGAGTTCCGCGCCCGTGGCTCGCGAGGGACTGAAGCAGCAGGTTACCTCTCCCGTACGCTGGGAGGAATCGATCCGGCGGTTGCGCGCCGAGGGGGTAGACCTGTTTGTGGAGGTCGGCCCCGGCAAAGTTCTTTGCGGCTTGGTGCGTCAGATCGACCGCGGGGCCGAGTGCCTCCACGTAGAAGACGCAGCGACACTGAGCCAGGCCGTGGTACGTTTGGCACCGAAGGCGGGAACATCGTAGTGGGCGGGTACCACAGGAGGGGAGTGCGAGCGCGCCCCCTGCCATCTACGCATCCAAAAACATATTTGATGATCCGGTCAGATAGGAGATAGTAAGACCATGCCAAGCTTGGAGGGACAAGTCGCGATTGTAACGGGCGGGGCGCAGGGAATTGGCCGCGCCACCGTGATGGCCTTGGCCGGAGCCGGCGCCAAGATTGCATTGACCAACATCCGGTGCGCCAAACTTGACCAGACCATCCAGGAACTGAAAGACATGGGTCGCGAGGCGCTTAAATTCTGTGTCGATGTGACCAGCGTTGAGGCGGTGCAGGAGATGGTCGATCAGACCATGGCGAATTGGGGCAGGATCGATATTCTGGTAAACAATGCGGGCATTACCAAGGACAATCTGGTGATGCGCATGAAGACGGCAGATTGGGAGGCCGTGCTGAAAACCAATCTGGATGGAACGTTCTACTGTACGCGCGCCGTTCTTCCCCATATGGTGCGGGCACGTTACGGGCGCATCATTAACATTGCTTCCGTGGTGGCGCAGGCCGGTAACGTAGGACAAGCCAACTACATCGCGTCCAAGGCCGGCATCATCGGCCTTACCAAGGCCGTGGCGGCGGAGGTGGCCCGGCGCAATATTACGGTAAACGCCATTGCCCCCGGATTTATCGCGACCCCCATGACGGAGGTCCTTCCGCAGGAAATCAAGGAGAAGATGCTCAGTGTGATCCCCATCGGACGCATGGGCACGGATGCGGAAGTGGCGCACGGGGTGTTTTTCCTGGCCCAACCGGAAACCAGCTATATCACCGGTCATGTTCTGAACATCAATGGCGGCATGTTCATGGCCTAGGTCAGGGACGATGGACGAAGGCCTTTATAAGGAGACTGGAAACGGGGCCAATTTCCAGTGTCGAAGCTCAATCGGTAATCGACAATCGTCAATCGTCAATGCTAGAATGAGCCGCCCGATGCAACCTTGAGGAGGAGGAACTGATGGCTTCGCCCGAAGAGAAGGTGAAACAGATTATTGTGGAGCAGTTGGGAGTGGACGAGGCGGAAGTGACGCCCACCGCGCACTTCGTCGACGATCTGGGCGCCGATTCGCTGGACATCGTGGAATTGGTGATGGCCTTTGAAGAGGCCTTCGAGATCGAAATTCCCGATGAGGACGCGGAGAAGATTACCACCGTTAAAGACGCCATTGAGTATATTCAAGCCCACACCAAGAAGAACTGACCAGCACAGGGCAGGTCTCCACAGGAGGAGTACAGCTTGAACCGGAGAGTCGTCGTGACCGGTGTGGGTTTGCTCACCGCCGTCGGCCTCGACACAGCGGAGTCGTGGCGGAATCTTCTGGCTGGCAAGAGTGGCGTGGCGCCCATCACCCATTTTGATACCACAGGCTTCAGCTCGACAATTGCGGCGGAAGTCAAGGGGTTCGACCCCTTTCAGTTCATTGAGAAGAAAGAGCTGAAGAAGATGGGGCTGTTCATCATCTTCGCCCTGGCAGCCGCACAGGAGGCAATGAAGCAGTCACAGCTCCAAATCACAGCCGACATCGCCGAGCGCGTGGGTGTCTTTATTGGTTCGGGCATCGGGGGATTTGATGTCATCGAGCGCGAGCACACCGCGCTCATGCAAGGCGGCCCGCGCCGCATATCGCCCTTCTTCATTCCGGCAGCCATCGTCAACCTGGCCTCCGGCCATGTCTCCATCCGGTATGGGGCCAAGGGACCCAACTCCGCCACCTGCACCGCTTGCTCCTCCAGCGCCCACGCTGTGGGTGATTCCTTCAAACTCATCCAGCGCTGTGCCGCCGACGTGATGATTTGCGGCGGCGCCGAAGCTGCCATTACCCCCATGGGGGTGGGCGGCTTTGCCTCCATGCGCGCGCTTTCCACCCGCAATAACGACCCGGAGAAGGCCAGCCGCCCGTTTGATAAGGATCGGGACGGTTTTGTGATCGGAGAAGGAGCGGGCATCCTGATTCTGGAAGGACTCGATTTCGCCGTCCAGCGCGGCGCGACGATCCTGGCGGAAGTTGTTGGCTACGGCATGTCGGGCGACGCTTTCCACATTACTGCCCCGGATGAGACTGGGGATGGAGCCGTGCGCGCCATGCGGGCCACTCTCGCCGACGCCGCGATTACTCCAGAACAAGTCAGCTACATCAACGCCCATGGCACTTCTACCCCGTACAACGATCGTATAGAGACCCTGGCCATCAAGAAGGTCTTCGGCGAACACGCCTATAGGATTCCGGTGAGTTCCACCAAGTCCATGACCGGCCACCTGCTAGGCGGGGCGGGCGGCGTTGAAGCGGGCATCACGGTTCTCTCCCTGCACGAACAGGTGGTTCCTCCCACCATCAATCTGGAAAACCCCGACCCCGATTGCGACCTTGACTACGTCCCCCACCGCGCCCGCAAGACGGAGCTGGAATACGCCCTCTCCAACTCATTCGGTTTCGGCGGCACCAATGCTGCCCTGCTGCTGAAGCGGTATGCGGGGTAAAGAGCAATGCAGATAACCCGCGTCCGACCGCTCGTCATGGGTACTCCCTGGCGCAATCTCATCTTTCTCATAGTCGATACCGACGAGGGGCTGAGCGGCGTCGGCGAAGTTCGCATGGTCAACAATACGGATGCGGTGCTGGGTTATCTGTCGGAAGCGGCGGCGCGTCATGTGATCGGCAGGGATCCGTTCGACCGCGAACTCATCGTGGACACCATGCGGCGGCATGATTACAGCCGAGCCGGCGAAGTCACCATGAGCGGCATCGCCCTGGTGGAAATGGCGTGCTGGGACATCGTGGGAAAAGCGCTGAACCAACCCGTCTATCGGCTGATGGGAGGCGCGGTCCGCCAGAAAATCAAGGCGTATGCCAACGGCTGGTACACGGTGGAGCGGACGCCGGAAGAGTTTGCGAAGGCCGCGCAGCGGGTGGTGGACCGGGGCTATCGGGCCGCCAAGCTGGATCCTTTCGGAGCGGGATTCTACGAGCTCGAACGCGAAGAACTCCTACGTTCCATCTCCCTGGTGGAAGCTGTCCGGGACGCCGTGGGACCGGATTTCGAAATTCTGATCGAGATGCACGGACGCTTCAACCCCATCACGGCCATCCAGATCGCCAGGGAACTTGAGCCGTTTCGGCCGGGTTGGCTGGAAGAGCCGGTGCCGCCGGAGAATCTACGCGCCCTCCAGAAGGTGGCCGAAGCCGTGCATCAGCCCATCGCCACCGGCGAACGCCTTCACACCCGGTTTGATTGCCGGGAATTGTTCGAACTCCAGGCGTGCGATATCGTCCAAATCGATTTGTCGCATTTCGGCGGGATTTCCGAGGCGCGCAAGCTGGCCGCGTGGGCGGAAGCCTATTACCTGCTCATGGCGCCCCACAACGTGTGCGGACCTGTGGCGACGGCCGCGAACCTGCACCTGGACGCGTGCACGCCGAATTTCAAAATCCAGGAGCACTTCAACGACTTCGCCGACGCCTGGGTGAAGGGTGCGGTGGACCACTATCCCGAAGTCGTCGATGGTTACTTCGAGCTTCCGGACCGGCCGGGCCTCGGGGTTAATTTGGTGGAAGAGTTCGTTGCTGAACATCCCCGCCAGCAGGTGTTTTTCAATCTGTTCGCAGAAGGCTGGCAGAAGCGCCAGGCGAAAGCACAAGGCTGAACCCGCAGATGCTCGACGGTGCCGTCGCGTTGGGCTTCGACGGCACTCGCGCGGCGCTGCTCCTCAAGGGCTTTCTGGGGAATTGAGATCGTGAACCAGGTCAGTCTCTGAAATCTCCGCGAGCAAAAATGGGGGACGCCACGGGGTTATTCACGCGCCGTGGCGACGCTCGAGGGGGGTTAGAACGCGGGTTATCCGGCGTAATCAGATTGAATCTTGAGCTTTTTGCCGGCGATGACATTGATCTTCTCTTGATAGATGATCTGCCCGTCGGCATTTCGCAGTTCGAAGGTGTGGGTGCCGGCACGTAGTTGGAACTTCTTCAGTTGGCCCGTGCGGCCCCCATATCCGCCATCCACGATGATTTGGTCGCCCTTGTCCTTGTCAGATCTTGTTCCAGTACCACAAGCTGTAGCCGGTGGCGCGGTCCAGGGGAAGTTTGGCGACTTTGAGGTGCAGCAGAATCTGGCCGCGATGGTGAGCTTCATGGGCAAGCGCGTAGGCAAGGAAACCCAGGGGGCCGAGCTTGGTCCCTTTGATGCTGCCGGTGCGCTCTGCTTCGGCAAATAATTCCCCCATCGCCTGACCGGAGGCGACAAGTGCGCGCCTCAACGTCTCCCGGTCGGTTGTCCCTCCCGGGATCTTTTGGAAAGTCTTTGCCAGAGCCAGGGCACGGCGTTCGAGCCAATAAAATCGCGCCATGTGCAGATGCACGAAATAACTTGTCACCGTCTTTCCCCGAGGGAGGATTACCGTGGCAAGTTGCTCGTCCGTGAGCGCGTCGAGCAAACGGAGGTTGACGCGATTGTTCAGGTGCCAGGTGTCGGCGAGAGGATAGTGTCCCCCAGATGAGTTCGTCATAAGACTCCCCCTTAAGGTGGATGCCCTGGAATCAGAGTACCACGTTTCACTCGGATTCTTTTTAATTGACTATGGCCTATGGCAGGTGCAAAATTTCCCTTGGGGTTGCCAGGGAAAAAATCCAGGTTTGCGGAGTCGCGTGTCTCCGGCTCGCAGCCGAGACAATATTATGCGCGGAAAGAAGTGGAAATTCGGCATCGGCATCGGCATTATCCTTGCCGTAGTTGCCTGGGAAGGTATTTCCGGGTTCCAGGAAAGCAAAACCTACTACGTCACGGTAAATGAACTCACCCAGGCGCAAAAGTCGCGCCGCCACATCCGAGTCGGTGGAGTGGTCGCGTCGGGGACCATCCAGCGACACGCGGGACAGATAAGCTTCAGGCTCGCCCAGGACGCACTCTCGATCCCAGTAACCTACGTGGGCACTGACACCCTGCCCGATACCTTCAAAGACGGCGCGCAGGCGATTGTGGACGGCGATTACCTCGCGAACGGCGAGTTCCGCGCCGATAAAATCCAGGCCAAATGTGCTTCCAAATACCAGGCTGCCCCTGGTTCTCGGGGCGCCGGTATGAAGGGGCCGGTGGCCACGCTTAGCGGGGCAAGATAAACCTGTAACGCAGGGTCGTACAGCCACATCCAAACATTAGGACCGGGTGCTCCTCAGCCCTGCTGCCGAATGCGCTTCGGCCCCAAGTCAAACCGCAGATTCCAGTTCAGCAGAAAGCGCCTTTCAGGGAGTATTTATGAACCAAGTTGGCACCGTCGGCCTCATTGCCGCCCTGGCTTTTGGCGTTTTTGCGCTGGTGGCGGGAGCTGTGGGGGGACTTCTGCGCAGCCCGCGGATCACGCGGAGCGCCGAGCGGTCGGCGTTGGGCTTTTTTGCCATGATCACCCTGGCGGTGGTGGCGCTGGAGTACATGATCCTCACCAATGACTTCCACAACGCCTACGTGGCTGAGCACTCCAACCGCGACCTGCTGACTTACTATAAAGTTGCCGCTCTGTGGGCGGGGCAGGAAGGGTCCCTTCTCTTCTGGACATGGCTGCTGTCGATTTACAGCGCCCTGGTGGTCTGGCAGAACCGCTCCAAGAACCGGCAATTGATGCCCTACGTAGTCGCCGTACTGATGGGAACGGGCACGTTCTTTTCACTTCTGGTTTTCTTTGTGGCAAACCCCTTCCACGAACTCTCCGTGGTCTCCATTGCCGGCACCCAACCTTACGCCGCGCCGGATGGCAACGGGTTGAACCCGCTCCTTCAGTACCATCCCATGGTGATCCATCCGCCCATGCTTTACCTTGGGTACGTGGGGATGATCGTACCGTTTGCGTTCGCCATGGCGGCGCTGATCACCAGGCAACTCGGGGATAACTGGATTCGTATCACGCGCCGATGGACGATGGTCCCATGGATGCTCCTCGGATGTGGGATCCTGCTGGGCGGCAACTGGGCGTATGCCGTCCTGGGATGGGGCGGCTACTGGGCATGGGACCCGGTGGAGAACGCATCGCTGCTACCCTGGCTGTCGGGTACAGCCTTTCTGCACTCGGTCATGATCCAGGAGAAGCGCGGAATGCTAAAGGTCTGGAACGTCTCATTGGTAATCCTGACGTTCTTCCTGAGTATCTTCGGCACTTTCCTCACGCGCAGCGGAATTGTCTCTTCCGTGCATGCGTTTGCGCAATCGAACATCGGCCCGTTCTTCGCGGTCTTCCTGGCCATCATTCTGTTCTTCTCTGTCACACTGCTCTTCCTGCGCCTCGACCACTTGAAGAGTGAAAACAAGCTGGACTCCATGGTCTCGCGGGAAAGCGGGTTCCTTTTCAACAATTGGATCCTGCTCGCCCTGGTGTTCACGGTCTTCTGGGGTACGCTCTTCCCGGTAATTTCAAAGGCGGTGCAGAATGTTACGGTGACTGTAGGCGCGCCATTCTTCAACAAAGTGGCCATTCCCATGGGCCTGCTGCTTCTACTGTTGACGGGCGCCGGGCCTTTGTTAGCCTGGCGGAAAACTTCCTTTCAGAGCCTGAAGGCAAACTTCACCTTGCCCCTCGCCGTGGCGCTGGTGGGGGGAATCGTTCTATTTGCAGCGGGGGTGCGGCAGTTGTACGCGTGGATGACGCTCTTCCTCTCCATCTTTGTCGCGGTTTGCATTCTGGGAGAATTCTGGAAAGGCGCCCGCACCCGCATGCGCGCGGCGAAAGAGAACTTCCTCGAGGCCGTCTACAATTTGACGATGCGCAATACCAGGCGGTACGGGGGGTACATCGTTCATATCGGGATCGTCCTGCTTTTCGTCGGTTTTGCCGGACAAGCCTTTAAAGCCGACACGAAAGGATTAATGCAGGAAGGCGATATCCTGACGATAAAGGACTATATGCTGCGCTGCGATGGATTGGTGAGCGGCGACAACCCCAACTACGAGTACACACGCGCCCTGATCACCGTGACAAAAAAGGGCGAGGCTTTTGCCGAAATGCACCCGGAAAAGCGGTTCTACAAGGCCAGCCAGCAGCCCACCAGTTACGTGGCCATCCACCCCACACTGGCGGAAGATGTTTACGTGGTGTTGGCAGGAATGGATTCTGAGACGAACAAGGCCATCATCCAGGTATTCATCAACCCCCTGGTGATGTGGGTGTGGATCGGCGGTTTTGTGTTCATGCTGGGCACCCTAATGGCGATGGTCCCGAGCCGCGTGGAACGCGAGATGGCAGACATGCGGCAAGCGCAGGAGCTGGCCGTGCGGGCAGGGGAAGGTTTTTGAAGTACGGTGATGAGTGGTGAGAGATGAGTGGCGGGCGAAAAATCTCCGTGGCCAGTATCATCAGCCCTGCGTCCACCGCCGGGCACCGGGGGAAATTGCGTTCGGGCTTCACAGTCCGGCCTGCGGTCGGCAGGGCTGCTCGTCACTCTTCAGTCGTCACTCGTCACTTTTGGTTGAGTTCGTTGCTCATTTCCCTTTTCGCCGCATCGGTTGCGTTCGGCGACAACCGCACCAAGCCGACCTTGGAAAGCCTCGGGAATCAGTTAATGTGCAAGTGCGGCTGCGTGGCTCCTCTGAACCAATGTCCGCACTTTGATTGCGCCGAAAAGGCCGAGATGCAAGCTTTCCTGAAGAAGGAAATCGCGGAAGGCAAGGGGGAGGCCGTCATTCTCCAGGATGTGGCGCAACGTTACGGACTTCAGGTATTGACAGCGCCTCCCGCCCGGGGTTTCAACTTGACGGTCTGGGTCTTGCCCAGCATCGGTCTTCTAACAGGCCTGGGGATTGTGGTGGTCGTCGTCCGGCGCTGGCGGCATAAGCCAGCTCTGGACACGGCTCCCGGCTCAACAGGCGATGACCCCAAGCTAATTCGCGCGGTGGAAGAGGAAATGAAGTCCATGAGGATGGGATAAGCGCGATGCTACTCAGTATCGCAACTATGATTGCGGTGGGCATGGCGGTTTACATTATCACCCCGCTGCTGACCGCGGAAACCGACTCGGGCCCGCTGCCCGTGGACGTAACCTTGCACGGTGACCTCAAGCGCCGGCGGCTGGTGGTGTACGACAATCTGAAGGACCTGGAGTTTGAGTTCCAGTCCGGCAAGATCGCGCGCGAAGACTATGAAGGGCTGCGCCGTAACTATCTGGGCGAGGCGGCTGGGTTAATGGCTGCAACCCAGCAGGCCGAACTCGTCAAAGAGGACGATGCGCTGATCGAACGCGAAATTGCCAACCGGCGGGCGACACGCCAAACGCGGCCAGATATTGATTACAAATGCCCTGCCTGCGGCTATGAGAATCCAGTCCCGGTGAAATTCTGTGGTGAGTGCGGCGCGCCCCTGGCTTCCCCGGCAAGGAAGCGAGTGTAGCGCCTGCCGGCTCTGCAGCCCTGTGGTAACAGTTATCATCGGCTAGTATGTACAGAGAACCCATTCCATCCAAATTGCTCACCCTCGCAGTGGCATCTATGTGGCTGCTTGCTTCATGGAGCCATATCATCGCCGCCGGTGCGGAAATCTCAGGGCAGATAACCAACGGCACAACGGGCAGCCAAGTGGCGAACCAAACCCTTCAACTCCTGATGCCCCGCGGCGGGATGCAGCAAGTTGCCACTGCGGTTACGGATGCGAGTGGGCATTTCGCGATCGCCTCGGCTGACCTGGCCGCCGATTCGTTTTACCTCCTTCAGGCAACCTATCAGGATGTGAATTACCACGCGCCGGTGAAGTTCGACGACCGAGGCCAGGCCCACGTCGACATCACCGTCTATGAGGCCACCCATAACGCGCCAACCCTGGGGATTAAATCCGCCCGCATTGTGGTGCGCGCGGACGGGAGCAAAGTTCACGTGCAGGAAATGTTCGCCATCCAGAACTCCTCCTCCCCGCCGCGTAGCTACGTTAATCCCGATGGCACATTCCTGATTCACCTTTCCAAGACTGCCGGAGAGCCCACGGGTTCCGTGGCCGGTTTGATGAACATGACCTTGCCCCAGCCTGTGAACCCCGGCAAAGAGCCGGGCGACTACCATATTCAATATCCCCTTAAGCCAGGCCTGACCGTGATGATGGTGACGTACGACGCGGATTACAGTTCCTACAAGCTGGACCTTGCAGATTCCGTCGCCTACCCCATCGATAACGCCGATTTGTTGGTCTTACCTCCCAACCTTGCAGTGGATTCCGCCTTGTTCAAATTTGCCGGTTCCGACGCGGACACAGGGGCTCAAAGGTACGTGGCGTCAAATCTTCCTGCCCAAGCCAGGTTCGGTGCCAGCGTTAGCGGGGAAGCTGTGGCCGCATCCGTCTCGCCCAATCAATCTGGAAATCCGGACGCCGACCAGGGCGGGGCGGAAGTGAAGTCCGTTCCCAATTCCATGGAACGGATGGGCGGTCTTCTGTTGGCGTGCTTTCTGCTGGCCCTGGTGTGGGGATTGGGCGTGCGAGTGGCGAAGGAATGGCCCGAATGGAAGGCCCGCGAAACCGCCGGCCAGAAGCAAAAGGCGCTGCGTGCCGAGGTTGAGAAGTTGCTGAATTCAATTGCCGATCTTGACGAACTGTTCGCCGGCGGCAAAATCGCCGAGCAACCCTATTGGAAAGAACGGCTGGAAATGAAGGCTCGCTTGGTGGCAGCGCTCAAGAAAGCTCCACCCAAACTGCTCGAATCCTATGCCATCCGACAGACCCCACGTTAACCACGCGCTGGAATTGCGCGATGTCTCCAAACAATTCGGGTCTTTTCAAGCGTTGGATAGGGTGTCGCTGCGCGTCGAATTTGGGGACTCGATCCTTCTCTACGGGCCAAACGGAGCAGGCAAAACCACGCTGTTACGCGTCCTCTCCACCCTGGCCCGGCCGACCGAAGGCAAGGTTCTTTATGACGGCGCCGACGTGCATACTCACCCCGCCGAGGCAAAGGCCGCCATAGGATTCGTCTCCCACACCACATTTCTATATGGCGATCTTACCATTCGCGAAAACCTGGAATTCGCAGGGAAGCTCTTCGCCTTAAGCAATCTCGAGCAGCGCGTCGCCGACGTGGTGGAGATGTTCCGGCTTCGCGACCGGACGGATACGCACGCGCGTGAACTCTCCCGCGGTTACCAGCAGCGCGTCTCCCTGGCGCGGGCGTTTTTGCACGGCCCGCAGTTTCTCCTGCTCGACGAGCCTTTTACCGGGCTCGACGCGGCCTCAGCCGAGTCCCTGCAAGAACTTCTCCGCGGCCTGCAAGCCCAGGGCAAGGCTTTGATTTTCTCTACTCACGATTTTAGGCAGGGCAAAGCCATCGCCCAGCGGCTAGTCGCCTTGGAGGGTGGTCGAGTGAAGTACGACGGGCCGATGAAGGGAACGGGTTAAGGGATACGGGGTACGGGAAAGAAACCGTAGCGCGACCGGTTCTTTAGGTTCGCTACTATTCTGGCTCCTGACTTCTGACTCCTGACTCCTTATGCGTACATTTCAAGTCATCGCCGCGATCTTCATGAAGGACCTGCGTGTCGAGTGGCGGCACCGCGAGACGCTGGCGTCGATGTGCATCTTCGGCATCCTGGTGGTGTTTCTCTTCAACTTCGCCTTCGAACCGGCGCGGGAAGAGACGCTGCGCCTGCTGCCCGGGCTCCTGTGGATTGCCTTTGCCTTTGCCGGAGTGTTGGGCTTCAACCGATCCTTTGCGGCGGAGCGTGAAAATGCGGGCTTGGAGGGCATGCGTTTGGCTCCCGTCGACCCCGGCGCGATTTACCTCGGCAAAATGCTTGCGAACCTGTTCTTCTTGGGGATCGCCGAGGTTGTGATCGTTTTTGCCGCCAGCCTCTGGTATAACTTCTCTTTCATCCCGGCGCTGGGCTGGTTTGCGCTTACAACATTTTTCTGCACGCTGGGGTATGCAGCCGTCGGTACCACCTTTGGGGCCGTAGCTGCCAACACCCGCATGCGCGAGGTCATGCTTCCTGTGCTCCAGTTCCCCGTGGCCGTTCCGATCTTCATTGCCGGGGTTGAAGCCTCCACCCGAGCGCTGAAGGACGACCCCGTCAGCGATTACGCCGGCTGGATTAAATTGGCGGCAGGGTTCAGCGTTATCTTTGTGGTGTTGTCGTATCTGCTGTTTGAGTATGTTTTGGAGGAATAGTCGTTTGTCACTGGTCATTTGTCCGTTGTCAGTTGTCAGTTGAGCCTCACCTTCCAAGCCGGGATACTCGGTCGTAGGTGCGCGCGGCCAAGCAATCAAATCCGATGCAGGGCAACGGACCACTGACAACGGACCAAGGACAAATGACTAAGGACGATTTATGAAGAAAACCATCCCTCCCACACTTCATTTAGTCGTGACGCTGGCGTGTTTGCTGCTGGCCTATTATCTGATCTTCTTCTACGCGCCTCAGGAAGCCACCATGGGTGAAGTGCAACGGATTTTCTATATCCACGTGTCGTCCGCGTGGACGGCCATGGTGGCGTACTTCTGCATATTTCTCGGGAGCGTCGCTTACCTGTGGAAGCGGCAAGACTCCGCCGACGCATTCGCTCATGGCGCGGCGGAAGTGGGCTTTGTGTTCTGTACCGGCGTGCTGGTCACGGGCCCGCTGTGGGCCAAGCCAGTCTGGGGCATCTGGTGGACATGGGATGCGCGCCTGACGCTCACCTTTGTATTGTGGCTTCTGTTCGTCGCCTATCTCATGTTGCGGAGTTACGTCGTCAACCCCGGACGGGCGTCGGTTTTGGCGGCAGTGGTGGGCATTATGGGATTTGTGGATGTGCCCATTGACTACATGGCCATTCGCTGGTGGAGAACCCAGCATCCCCAACCGGTGATTGCAGGCGGCGAGGGTTCCGGCCTGGACCCCCGCATGTGGGTGACCCTCTTCGTGACCTGGGGGGCTTTCCTTTGCCTCTTCTCGTACTTGCTACGGCAATATATGCGGCTGGCTGCCCTGCGCCGCGTAGTTGGGCGACTTCAACGCCGGTTGAATTCCTCTCAAGGGGTATAGCATGTGCAACGTCTACCTGGTCGTCGCGTATGGACTGCTTTGGGGCATTTTCGCCGTCTATGCCTGGATGTTGCATGGCCGGCAGCAACACCTCGAGAAGGAAGTGGAAGCCCTCAAGAACGCCATGGGGAACCAGAAAGCATAGGGGCGTGGAAACGCCGAAGGGCGTCGTTATTCGTCCCCCGTAATGCCCGGATCAGCGTGCATGAGCTTGTAGGTCGTATAGACTGTAATGCTCAAATCGGGGAGCACATCCGTAAAAGCCGGCTTGGCAGTGGAGACCTCCCGTGTGTCGAGGGGATTCAACTCAAAGCCGGGTTTTTCCATTGAGCCCTCCGTCACCTGGTATTTATATAGCGTCGTTGACCGCTCCAGGTTGGCCAAGAAAAGGTTGATGGGCTGATCTCCCTCCGACTTGTTGAGGATCAATATGGTCATGTTTCCGCGCGGGCTGCGGGAGGCGGTGGCCACAAGATCGGGGCCGTCGCACTTTGACTCCAACACGCTGGAGTGTTTGGCCAGGAACCGGGTAATTATTCCATAAGAGTAATATGGAACCGGTTCCGGCTCCACTCGCCGGAGGTATTGCCAATCATTCACGTCGAAGGTTCGCACCAACTGCCATTGCCCGTCCAAGTCCCCACGGTTGGTGAAACTCCAGCGGTTAAAACCGTCCACGCCCACGTTCATTCCCTGAATGACCTTTTCCGCGTTGACCAGTTGATTCGAATAGCTCTTGGGCGTCACCGACTCATGATTATTGAAGGGATTGTCGCCACCCCAATCGCCGAACTCCGATTGGAAGAAGGGGATGCCGCGCGCGTGGGCCTTGTCCGCCCAGAGCTTTTGCAGAGGGGTATTGGGAAAGTAGGCGTAATTGTGTGCGTCGAAGGCTGCGACCACCGGGTCGGCGAAATCGAATTCCGTAGTGTTCTGCCCCATGCTGCTCCAGTCGGGAGCTGAGAGACCCACGGCAACGCCGCGCTTGTCCAATTCGGCCCGCACGGCATGAAGGGCCGGCATCAAGCTGACGGCCTTGCCGTCAGGACCCTGCCACCAGCTCCATTCGTATCCTGGCTCGTTGACGATGCACAGCCATCGTATGCATGTGTAGTGTTTAGTCTTGACGAGGTGTTCCATAAGGGTCGCCAACCCCTGGGCAAAATCATCCACGGATTTGGGGGCGCTCTGGAGCCGCCCCGCTCCCGGGAACTCGTTCCATTTCACATCAGCCCACATTTGCGTGAAAAACACATCCACATCATTCCGCTGGCAATGGTCGAGAATCCGGTAGAGGGTCTGCATTTGATCGTTTTGCCAGTCAAACTTTCCACGCTCGGGTTCGTACATGCGCATGTCGATTTCCACGCGGATGAAGTCCAACCCCAACCAGCGCGCGTGCCTGCTCAGGTCGCTCCATGCCTCCGTGTACTCCAGCGGAGGGTTGCCGCCCCAGCCGCTGCCGCGCGAATTGCGATTCAATTTGCCGGTGATGAGGTCCTGGTACCAATAGGCTTCGGGCCCCATGGCGTGCCAGGAAGCGCCAGCTCCTCCCGCCATGGTGTGTTTTACAACCTGGGTGTCGATGCGAATCTCCGCCGTGGACGGCGTGGGACCATTGCCGGTCTGTCCTCCCACGTCACGGGTGATAGCCGGCAACAAGAGGAGTGCTGCGACGAGGGTTATGCGGGCTCCAAGACTGGCATGAGCGTGAAGAAATTTGTGCATTTTGCTTTCTCCCCCCCGGTATCGCGCTATAAAGATATGCCGTTCAGCCCGGGACATGTCGAAGTTAAGGGTCGGCTTCATAAGTATCGCAGGGCGGTGACGTGGCTCCCTTCGAGGACCCGAGTACCGCGCACTGCGGCGGATATCTTATACGCAAACTCCAGCTCCGACCAAATGGTCTTCACCTTCCTTGGCTTCGCCTTGATGCCAAAGGCCTCCAATAGTAAACTTGAAATCGGAGACCTCCACTCGTATGCCAACCGATTACGACCGCAGACCCAATCCTGAGGTGCTCCTCAAGCAGTTGGACGCACAGGACGAGCAACTCCAACACGAACGATTGAAGGTCTTTCTGGGGTATGCCTCCGGAGTGGGGAAATCCTTTCGCATGCTGGATGAGGGCCGGCGCCGGCGCGCTCGCGGACAGGATGTGGTGATTGGAGCAATCCAGCAGAAACTGCCGCCCGAACTCGAGCACCTGCTGGAAACCATGGAGGTCGTTCCCCTTAAGAAGATTGGCGGGGGCGAGGCCATGGATGTTGAGGCGATTCTGCGCCGCCACCCGCAGGTCTGCCTGGTTGACGGGGTAGCGTATAACAATCCCCCGGGCAGCAAGAATCCCACCCGCTGGCTGGATGTCGAGGATCTCCTGGCGGCCGGAATCGTCGTGATTACCTCCGTCAACCTCCAGCACATTGAAGAGCGGCGTGCTGCCGTGGAGAGAATCACCGGCAAGCGCGTAACGGATACCGTGCCGGAGCGATTTCTTTACAACGCCAACGAGATTGTCATTGTCGATGTGCCGCCCGAACTCTTGCTGGAGCGGGCCGGAACGCCCTCCGCCGCGGATCCGGCGGTAGCAGATACACCCCGGCGCCTTTCCGCTTTACGGGAGATCGCCTTGCTGCTGGCTGCCGAGGTGGTTGACCGGCAGCTTGAGGACTATCTTCTTGCCCACGGGATCGAGCCGCAGTGGGGCACCCAGGAGCGCATCCTCGTGTGCCTGACCCGCGGCGCCAATATCGCCGCCATGCTGGCCAGCGGAAAACGTAACGCGGAACGTTTCCAGGGAGAACTCTTCGCCGTGTACCTCCGCGAAGACCGGTACTCTGAGAAAGACAGGAGTAATTTGGACGAGCAACTCCATCGGGCCGGGCAACTGGGAGCGCACACTGATGTGCTGGACGGTTATGACCCCGTGGAGACACTCATGGATTACGCGCGCGTTCATCGGGTCACGCAAATCTTTGTCGGCCATCCCAGCCGTGTGCATTGGTGGGATCGTTTTCTGGGCGGCCCGCTGGACCGGCTTATCCGGGCTGCGGAAGGGATCGACGTGCGGCTGTTTCCGCACTGAAAAACGGCTTGCAGCTGTCAGCTTTCAGCTCTCAGCAAATACGTGGTCGTGCCAGACCGGTCACGCTTTCGCGTGGGGCTTAAAGATGACAGCTGAGAGCTAAGAGCTACTCATGGATGCCACCTCTCACAAACGCGGCAGGTTGAAAGTCTACTTGGGGTTTGCCGCCGGCGTCGGCAAGACCTACCAGATGTTGGCCGACGCCCACGAATTGGTCAAGCGGGGCGTTGACGTCGTCATCGGCTATCTCGAGCCCCACGGCCGCAAAGACACCATTGCGCAGGCCGAAGGGCTGGAGTTGATTCCACGCTGCAAAATGGAATATCGGGGAGCGGTGTTCGAGGAGATGAACATGAAGGCCATCCTCGAACGTCATCCGGAAGTGTGCGTGGTGGATGAGTTGCCCCATACCAACGTGCCGGGCTCGACCCACTTGAAGCGCTGGGAGAGCGTGCTGGAACTGCTGGACGCGGGCATCGACGTCATGACCACCATGAATATCCAGCACCTCGAGAGCCTGAACGACCAGGTCAGGGACATGACCGGGGTACGGGTGCGCGAGACAATTCCCGACTGGGTCATGAAGCAAGCCGATGAAGTCGTCATGGTGGACCTTACCCCGCAGGCTCTCATCAATCGCATGGAGCGCGGCGTGGTCTACCCACCGGAAAAGGCTCAGCGCGCCTTGCAGAATTTCTTCAAGGAATCGACGCTCGTCGCCTTGCGCGAAATCGCCTTGCGGCAGACGGCACTGGAGGTGCAGATCCGCCAGGTCATCTCACCCGAATCTCCCGCCGTAGATGCCCCCCCTACGGCGGAGGCGGAGGCGAAGGAACCTGACGATTTCGGCACCCCCAATGACCGGATTCTGGTTTACATCACCGAACATCCCTCCACGGCCATGCTCATTCGTCGCGGGCGGCGGGTGGCGGACTATCTCCAGGCGGATTGTTTTGCGGTCTTCGTCCACGACG
The DNA here is from genome assembly GCA_035501695.1 of Terriglobia bacterium. Classification (GTDB taxonomy): domain Bacteria; phylum Acidobacteriota; class Terriglobia; order UBA7540; family UBA7540; genus Bog-366. Next base: position 53,002 of record DATJVT010000240.1, read on the forward strand.
AAATCGATTTTAATGCCCTTCCGACGCCCAAGCGCGAAGCCGTCGAGCGGCACCTCAATTTCGCGCGCAACCTGCATATTGAGACCCGGGTTCTGCAAGGCGAGGATATCGCCATCACCCTGATCGACTTCGCGCGTCTCCACAACATCACGCAGGTTTTTATGGTGCGCCCCCAATATTCTCCCTGGGAGGGATTTATCGGGCGCAATCTCATCCATCGCATCGTCCGCAACGCACGCGATATGCAGGTGACGATCGTGGCCGAACGCCACCCCGGCCGGCGCGATTGAGAAGAGGGATTGAACCTCGGCAGTAGAAACCTGGAGGCGGTGACAGAAGGTCCGACGGCGACTGAAATCGGGAAGAGCGTGTTCACTCGGCACGTAGAGCATCCACAGGGTCCACGGTTGCCGCTCGCCGGGAGGGCAGATAGCTGGCGAGCACCGCCGTGGAAATGAGTCCGAGTGACGCTACTGCATAGGTGACAGGGTCTAGCGGGCTCACTTTAAACAGAAACGATGACATCAGGCGCATCAGACCGAAGGCTGCGCCCAATCCGCAGGCAACCCCCACGCCCGCCAGCAACAACCCATGACCTACGAACATCGCAGTGAGCTGTTCCTGCTGCGCGCCCAGCGCCGCGCGAATGCCGATCTCCCGCGTCCGCTGCGAAACGGAATAGGCGATGACTCCGTACAGACCCACGATGCCCAGCATCAATGCCATCGCCCCCGCCACCCCCAACATCACCAGCGTGAACGAGGCCCGGGCCATCGACTTCTGATAGATGGATCCGAGACTCTGCGCATCCGCCAGCGGCAGATTGGAACTCACTGACCACACTGCTTGCCGCAACTCTTTGGCAAAGCTCTCCGAACCGACGCGAGGGCTGCGGACGGTGAAGGCCAGGTTGCGCCGCACCATGGGTGATTGATCGAAGAAACGCTTCATCAGGATAGGCCAGTACGCGGAGGCCGGTGCGTCCTGATTCAACCCATCATCGTGGACGTCACCCGTGACGCCGACGATTTCAAACCAGTCGTCCTTGGGGCCCGTCCGGACGCGCTTGCCCAACGCGTTGGCTGCGTTGCCCCAGTAGTCCCGAGCCAGGTTCTCGGAAACCATGACCACCGGCCTCATGCTGTAAACATCGCTCCAGGTGAAGTCGCGACCGGCCACCAGCGGAACACCCAGGGTCTTGAAGTAAGCAGGCGATACGAATCTGAAGTGCCGCAGTGGGGCCAACTGGTCCACCCCGTAAGCACGATCCTCCGCATAAACGGGATTGATGCTGTCATCCCCATTCATCGGGATCCCGGAGCCCAGACCAACCGAGGCGACGCCGGGAATTGCCCCGATTTTCCTGACGATTTCCTCCTGCATGCGGACGACCTTTTCGGCAGCGGGGACCTCCGCTTCGGGAATGGATATCCAGAATATCTGAACTTCGGCAGGCTGGCGGAATCCGGGCTGCACCTGCGTCAAAGCGTGGAAAGTGCGAATCATGAGACCGGAGGAGATCAGCAAAACGAGTCCCAAAGCCACCTGGACGACCACCAGCGTATTGCGCGCGCGATGCCGCTCGCGGCTTTCACTCAGCGTGCGCCCTCCCTCCCGCAAACCCGTACCCAGGCCTACGCCGGCGTATTTGAACACCGGGACCAAGCCAAAGAGGAGGCTCGATGCGAGCGCCACCCCCAGAGTAAACAGCAGGACTCGCGCATCGATGCCGATCTCCGCCAGGCGAGGCAAGCCGGCCGGCGCCATCGCAACGAGCACGCGCAGGGCCACGCAGGCGATACCCAACCCCAGCAAGCTGCCGGCCAGGCTGAGAGTAAGGCTTTCGAAGAGCAACTCGGCGGCGATGCGTCCCCGGGTCGCACCCATCGCAGCGCGGATGGCCAGGTCCTGTTGGCGCCCTTCCGCCCTCACCAGCAGAAGGTTGGCCACATTCGCGCACGCAATCAGCAGCACCAAGCCAATGCTTCCCATCAGAACCCACAGGACCTTATCCACATCGCCCACCACGTCATGCTTCAAGGGCCGCACGTACGGACCAATCCGCGCCTCTTCAAATAATTTGGGGCTGAAGCCGGGTGGCGGCGGAAAACTGCTGTTGACGATGGGGAGCATGCGCGCCACATCGGCGTTGGCTTGGTCAATAGTCGCGCCAGGTTTAAGCCTGGCCAACCCAGGGTAGCTGAAATTCCCTACGAATGCCTTGCTGCGATCGAGTTGCAAAGGCATGATGAGTGCGGGTTCTCCGTTATCCAGAAAGCGGAAGCCCTCCGGCATCACGCCGATCACCTGGCGAGCCTTTCCGTCCACCTGGATGCTGCGCCCCACCAGGGAGGCGTCGCCGCCGAACTTGCGCCGCCAGTATCCCCACGACAACATCACGGTGTCGGGACTACCCGGCAACTCGTCCGTTTCATTGAACCACCGACCCCGCGCCGGGGGCAGGCCCAGAGCCGGAAGTGTTCCATACGTGACATAGAGGGAGTCCACCTTCTCCGGATCGGCCTTTCCGGTAACGGTAGCGGAACCGGTATTGTACGCACCGAAGGTCTGGAAGGTGCGGTTTTGTTCGTGAAAAACAAAGTAGTTTGCTGGACCGAGTGGCACATCCTTGATCTTGAGACCGGGAGCAGTAAGCCACACGCCGACCAGGTCTCCAGGGTGGGGATAAGGCAGAGGCTTCAGGAGAACGCCCTCTAGGACGCTGAAAACCGCGGTGTTCGCCCCTATTCCCACCGCGATCGTTGCCAGGGTGATCAGCGTGAACATCGGCGCACGACGCAGCCTGCGTAGGACTTGTCTGAACTGACTGTTGAAGGACCTCATGAAATTACCTCCTGCGGGGATGCGTCGCTCTGCACTGCCAGCCGACGTTGCTTCTAAAAGGTCCATACGCTCGGGAGACACGCGAAGTTCCGCAGATGGCCGGCCCCCCGTTGGTCGGGAGGGGTTAAAATGCCACTACAGGAGACTTCATCATGCCACAAAGCTCGGTTGTCAAACCCTATCGATGGCTGGCACAGCATTACGACAAGATGTTCGCCTCTTTTCGGGCCCCGCTCGATGCCGCCCGCGAGCGTGTGCTGAGCGGGATCTTGCCCGGGGTTGCGATCGCTTGCGATGTGGCGTGTGGCACGGGAATTACGGCTTTGATTTTGGCGCGCCGCGGAATCAAGGTATACGGAGTGGATCTGTCGCCCCACATGTGCCGGCTGGCTCGTGAAAAAGCGGGTCGCGCCCGCCTGCTCCTGCGCGTGCGGCGAGCCGACATGCGCAGCTTTCACTTGCCGGAAAAGGTCGACCTGATCACCTGCGAATACGATGCCCTGAACCATGTTCCTCTCCACGCCGACCTCGCGAAGGTCGTGGACGCCGTGGCGAGAACGCTTCGCCCGGGTGGCTACTTCTTCTTCGACGTCAACAACCCTCGTGGCTTTGAGCGCTACTGGACAGGCACTTTCTGGCTGGAGAAGCCCGGCGTGGTGATGGTGATGCGCGGTGGGCATACACCGCAGGCCGACCGCGCGTGGATTGATATCGAATGGTTTGTCCGCGAAGGTAGCTGCTGGCGAAGGCACCACGAGCGGGTGGAAGAGGTCTGTTGGAGCGTCCCCGAAATCCGACTCACTCTGCGAAAGGCGGGCTTCGATGTGGTGCGCGCATGGGATGCGGCCCCCTTCTTCAGAAATGACCCGATGATTCGTCGCGGATGCCGCACCTTTTATCTGGCCCGCAAAGCGCGAGCATGAATGAGGATTCGTCGCCGACTATGTAATAGCAAAGCGGCAGCAAACGGAACGATCCACGAACAGGTCGCAGGCCGGTGATGGCTGTCCACGCTGGGTCAGGCCTCCGGTGGCTTCTCGGCCAGGGCGCGGGCGACGTCGAGGAATCCCTGCGCCGCCGCCGACAGCGTAGTGTGCCGCCGGTAGATCAGCCGCAGCTTGCGCTGGATGCGCAGTTCGCTGACCGGCAGGGCCACGAATTCGCCTCGTGCCAGCTCTTCCCGCACGCACATGCGCGGCACGAAGGCCACTCCCATCCCCATGGCCACGAATTTCTTGATAGTCTCCACGGTGGGCAGCTCCGCCGCAATCTGGAGCGGGGTGTGGTGGCGGGCAAAGGTCTCAATGACGCGCTGGCGGTAAGGCGAGGAGACGTTATGCGCGATGAACTGCTCTCCCCCCAGGGCGCGGACGCTCACCTCCTTCGCCGCGGCGAGGGGATGGCGGGGCGGCACGATCAGGCAGAGTTCGTCCAGACTGACCACCGTCGATTCCAGGTCGCGGTTCTGCGGGTTGTAGGAAAGGACTCCCAGCTCCACTTCGAAGCGCAGCAGGGCGCCGGGGATCTCGCGGGACAGACTGCGCTTCACCGCCACCTGCACGCGCGGATGGCGCTCGTGGAAACGCTTGAGGACCGGGAGCAGGTAAAGCGCCGTGCTCTCGTTGGCGCCGATGGTCACCCTGCCGCGCTCCAGCGCTCGCATTTCCTCCAGCGCCAGGTGCGCCTCCTGCCGCAGGTTGATGACCTTCTGTGCGTATCCGAACAACGTGGCTCCTGCCGCCGTCAGCACGCCGCTCTTGGTGGAGCGGTCCAGCAAGGGCTCACCCGCCCATTCCTCCAGCCGGCGCACCGCCTGGCTGACGGCCGGCTGGGTGCGCAGTAGACGACCCGCGGCGCGCGAAAAACTCTTCTCCTCCACCACCGCCAGGAAAGCTTCAAGCTGGCTAAGTTCCATTCCCGTCCTCCCATAAGATAGGCTTATGATATCAGAAAAATTATAAACTTGACGCGGGCGTCCGACCGGTCGGAAAATCAGTGGCCACGGGGAAGACGTGGCCTATCGGGGGAATTTCCGACGGTTGGCAACCCACGGCAAGGAGAAAAGATGGCAGACAAGGTTTTCATTTTTGATACCACCCTTCGCGACGGCGAACAATCGCCCGGATGCAGCATGAACCACCCGGAGAAGATTGAGATGGCGCGGCAGTTGGAGCGCCTGGGTGTGGACATCCTGGAAGCGGGGTTTCCTATTGCGTCGCAGGGTGACTTTGAAGCGGTCAAGGCCATTGCGGGCGAAATCCAGCGTCCCATTGTTGCGGCGCTCGCGCGCGCCAACCAGCTTGACATCGACCGCGCCTGGGAAGCGTTGCGAGACGCGGCACGCCCGCGCATTCACACCTTTCTCGCTACCTCCGACATCCATCTTCAATACAAGCTGCACAAGACGCGCGAAGAAATCCTGAAGATGATCAGTTGGTCGGTGGGGCACGCCAAATCCAAGTGCCAGGACGTGGAATTCTCTCCCGAGGACGCGGGTCGCACGGACCGCAATTATCTGATCGAGTGCTGCCACGCGGCTGTGGAGGCCGGTGCCACCGTGCTGAACCTGCCTGACACAGTGGGCTATTGCCTGGAGCCCGAGTACGAGAAAATGTTCCGGGACGTCCAGACGCGCGTGCCGGGCATGGACCGCGTCGTCCTGAGCACGCACACGCATAACGACCTGGGCATGGCTGTGGCCAATACGCTGGCGGGGATTCGCGGCGGGGCGCGCCAGGTGGAATGCACCATCAACGGCATCGGCGAGCGCGCCGGCAACGCGGCGCTGGAGGAAGTGGTGATGGCCGTTCACGTGCGGCGCGACGCCCTGCCGGTCTTCACGGAAATCCGCAGCGAGGAACTGTACGCTTCCAGCCGCCTGCTCACCCGGCTGACGGGTGTGGCCGTGCAACGGAACAAGGCCATCGTGGGCCGCAACGCCTTCGCGCACGAAGCGGGGATTCACCAGGATGGCGTGCTCAAGAACGCGATCACCTACGAAATCATTACCCCGCAGACGGTGGGAATGCCCTCGAACTTCATCGTCCTCGGAAAACACTCTGGTCGGCACGCTTTGACCAAGCGGTTCGAGGAACTGGGATATCAGCTGACCAAGCCCGAACTGGAACGCGCTTATGCGCTGTTCACGCAATTGGCCGACCGGAAGAAGAACATTTACGACGAGGATTTGCTGGCCATTGTGAACGAGGGTTTCCAGCACATCCCCGAAATGTTCTCGCTTAAACTCTTCCAGAGTGTTTCGTCCAACGGAGGGCGCTCCACCGCCACCGTGGAACTGGAAAAAGACGGCGAGACCTTCCACGATTCGGCGACGGGAGAAGGCCCGTGCGACGCCGCCTTCCGTGTCATCGATCGCATTACCGGTATGTCGGGAACCATCTCCGACTTCTCCGTGCACACCGTGGGCCCGGGGACGGATGGGGTGGCGGAGGTCAGCGTTCGCGCGCGCTTCAAAGGGCGCGAGTTCGCGGGTAAATGCACCAGCCACAGCGTGGTGGAGGCGGCAGCCCGCTCTTACCTTCAGGCTGCGAACAAAGCCGCTTACGAGATGAAGCGATTGGACGACGCCGCGCCGGTGAGTGCGGGCTCGGCTCACGAAAATGAAGCGGTCGATAGGTTGTTTCCCGGGGGGTACTAGCGGAGACCAGGTGATAATTAGGGGAATATGCGGGCTGAGGAAGCAGAGGTGCGGTACCGCGAGGAAGACTTTCCATCGGTCGCCCTTATAAGTAACTGAAAAAACATAGGTTGTATTGCAGGCGGGCAATACCAGGACTGGGGCCAGCCTTCCGCCAATAACATCAATAAACTCTTGCATTTTCCTGTTCGTGTCACCTAAGATGTAGATAATTCAAGATATGCAGAGCCTCTATCGGATTGCGGTGTTGGCGGGCGACGGGATTGGGCCCGAGGTCACGGCGGAAGCCGTGAAAGTCCTTAAGGCCATTGAGGAAATCACTGGTCCTGCCTTCCGTTTCCAAAACGGCCTGATTGGCGGTTGCGCCCTCGACCAGACCGCTTCCCCTCTCCCTGCCGAGACCATCGCGATTTGCAACAACGCCAATGCCGTTCTCTTGGGCGCCGTGGGCGGTCCGCAATGGGACACCAAGCGGCCCGAGTCGCGACCCGAGGCAGGATTGTTGCAAATCCGCCAGCGGCTGGGGGTGTACGTGAACTTGCGCCCCGCGAGAGTCATCGACGCGCTCGTCGGCATTTCCGCCCTCAAGCCCGATCGCGTGCGGGGGACCGACCTGGTGATCGTCCGCGAATTGATGGGCGGGATCTATTTTGGAAATCCCCGCGGCATCTTCGCCAAGAATGGCGAGCGTTATGGCGTCAATACGGAAATCTATCGCGAGCACGAGGTGGAGCGTGTGGCGCACCGGGCTTTCCAGTTGGCGCGGTTGCGGCGGCGCAAAGTGACATCCGTCGACAAGGCCAATGTGTTGGAATCCTCCCGCCTGTGGCGCGAGGTGGTGACGCGCATCGGCGGCTCCTACCCTGACGTCCAACTTAATCATCTCTACGTCGATAACTGCGCCATGCAGTTGATTGACAAACCCACCAGCTTCGACGTGGTCTTGACCAACAACATGTTTGGCGACATTTTGAGCGACGAAGCCGCCATGCTCACGGGTTCGATTGGCCTGTTGCCTTCCGCCAGCCTGGGCGAGCATTCCGCCTTGTATGAGCCGATACACGGCTCGGCGCCCGACATTGCCGGACGCAATCGCGCCAATCCTCTCGCCGCTATCGCTTCCGCCGCTCTCATGCTGCGTTACTCCCTGCACATGGAAGCCGCCGCTTCCGCCATCGAGCAGGCAATTGAGCGCATCCTGAAGCGTGGCGTGCGCACGGCCGAGATTCCCGGCAAGAATCGGCCCACTTCCACCACTCGCATGGGCGACCTCATTGCCGAGACGACCCAAAAGATCTTGAAGTCGTCGCTGGCCAAGAGACGCTGACAGCCGACAACTAACAGCCAACAATAAAGGGCCTTCCCTTCACACTCGACTGATAAGTCCCTGTCAGCTGTTAGCTGTCGGCTGTCAGCTCATCGCGCGTGCTCGGCCACAAACGCCATCGCATCTTCATAAATCTTTGTTTGTTCACTCGCGGCAACCCCGTACAGTCCATGGCCGCCTCCGGGAACGGAGATGAATTTGTGCGGCACCTTGATGTGCGAAAGGGCTTTGTCCATCGCATCAGATTCCGCGTACGGCACGTCGGTGTCAGCCGTGCCATGAATCAAAACGGTGGGGGGGTACTTGCCGGAAACATTGCGCACCGGGCAATAGCGGTCGAACCAGGTGGGTTCGGTGTCGGGATTGTGCCCGGCGACTTCCTGCGGCCAGATGCCGTTCTGGCGAGAATAAAGGTAGAACCTGCCGCGCGAGCCGGCGCCTTCGGAAACACACGTGGTCCCCACAGAGGCGTACGCGTTCTCCCTGGAAACATGCGGCTGTTGCAGGTAGAAAGGGCTGGGACGGCTATACCACGGACCGGTGATGTCGCCATATCCGGAGACGGCGATGAGCGCGCGAGGGCGGGGCTTCACACAGAACCCCGTCATTAACGTCAGGTATCCTCCTGCCGACCCGCCGGCCACCACCAACTTTCCCGCGTCGATGTTGAGCAGCCGCGGGCCTTTCTTGTGGATCCAGCGGAAGGCGTCCTGAACGTCCTCAATGATCGCGGGCAATTTGGTTTCCGGCGCCAGGCGGTAGTCGATGGAGATCAGCACGTTGTCGCCCTTCGGGTTGAGCCACCAGGGGGGATTCTGGCGGGATCCGATGATCAAGGCGCCACCGTGAATATGAACGATCACGGGTTTCCTGACTTTGGGGTCTGCGCCCCAGGCGTCCAACTTGATTTCACAGCCACCCGCGGTCTTATAGGTGAAGGTCTTGGCGCCGGGCCGTTCTTCTCCCCAAACCGCGCGCGGGACGAGGAGGGACGTGGCCACGGACGCCATCGTCTTCAGGAATTCGTGTCGGTTCATCGTCCTCCTCCGCAGACAGCTATCGACTCTGCCCGTCCAAGTAGGTCAGCACCGCGCGGGTCAGGTCGTCCCCACCTTCTTCGGTATAGGGTGAAACACTGGGCTCGTAACCCCCGTAGGCGAACTCCGCCCTGGTGGGGAGATAACCCAGCCAGCCGTTGGTATAACCGAAGTAGAACGTATAGGGAAAGGGAGAATGGTTGCGCACGTTCATGGAGATCTCGCAGAAGAGTTCCAGAGGCGCGGCCCAGATGGCGACGTCCTTATTGATGCGCAGGAAGCGCACGGGAAGGCGAACCACGTTGGCTCCAGCGCTGGTGGTGCGCGTGTATTCGGCGAGGTCCGGGATCCAATCCAGGCCCGCTTTGCGCGGAGTTTCCACCGTCGTCTCTCCGAGAGCGAGCGAAACATCCGGGGTTGTGGGGCCCAGGCGCGCGTTGGCCGCAAGGATCGGGTCGCCGACCAGGACTTCAAACTGCTCCAGGTGGCCGCTCTTGAAGTCGGGGTAAACGGTGTAAATCGGAGCCTGGTTTCCCGCCGCTCCATTGATATAGAGCATAGGAACTCCCAGCTTCTCTTCCACATAATCCGCCACGACCCCCGGCGCGTCGCCGGTAATCAACGTGTTCGGCGGTCCGAGAACGGTGCCATGCATCCCGTAGTTGACGATCAAGGCCAGTAATTTTCCATCCGCCTTCTCCAGGCGCAGCAATCCAATCTGGTGGTCGACGGGGCCGTCAGGATTGAGACCTAAGAAGGCCGGCCCTTCCTTGTTGCGGGCGCGACGGTTGATGGTGGCATTCGCATACCCCCAACCCACTCCCAGGCGCGCCGGCTCGAGCTTCTCCCGCGCCTCCCGCACCCCATCGAGCAATTGCTTTTTCACCTGGGCCGTGTATTCGGTGTTGTGATCGTGATCGTACCGGCCTTTCAGGAAGACTCGTCCCAGCCCCGGCGGCCCTACTTCCGGCGCGGAATGCGTGTGCGTGACGCTCCACCACACTTGCAATCGGTTGATTCCCATTTGCGTGGAGAGGTCGCGCGCGATTTCGTCATAGACGGCCGGCGAATAGAGGCAGATATCAGTCGAAATCAGGTAGAACTGCGTCTTCCCGTCGTCCAAGGCGACGATGCGATGGTAGAGGCGGTCGTGCACTCCCGTCGACTGTCGCGGGTCGTAGCCCAGCAACCATTGCGGCTTGTCCGGCGTGATGTCAATCTTGACCGCCGAGGCGCGAAACTGGCCGGCCGCGGCAGCGCCTGCCACCAGCGACATCGCCGCGATGAGGGCAATCATCATGAGTTTGAATTTCTGGAGGGAGGCTTCTCCTCGTGATCTCACTAACATGGCACACCCCTTTCGCGAGGTCTTGGCCGGAAGCCTGGGCAGCGACCCTGGGATTCATGCTTCTAACCAGCTTTATTATCACCAACATCGTTTCAAAGACTGGTTTTGACGCCATCATACCCCAAGCATCATGGCGCGGGGTTGTCCTTGCCCGCTTACCTGGCTTTCTCTGGCAAACCCGCAAAAGGATCCCACCGAATCCGGCTTTGAGGTGAGCTCCTCTCGGAGGGGGGGCAAATCTGTGCAACCTGGCCTCGCCAAACTTGTAGTCTAGTGCAGAGGCCAGGCCCTCTGTCAAGGGAAATCTCGCCAAAATTCGCAACTTTGGCTAAAAAACCGCCAATATGTCTCTGTCATTTCCTGCCGGCAGGAAATGGTTTTTTCGTCTGGCGCGCCGCCGCCACCCCTCGCCTGCATTTCCTTGCCGCCCCGGCTGAGATTATGTAAAAATGCTCTGTGAAGGTTGGTGAACGCGGGAACACAGTCGCGCGCGCCTTCCTGCTGGGGGCAAACCACGCATCCGAGGAGAGTCAGTGCATCCTGACCTTAAGGCCGTCGTCAACGTCCAGCAACTTGACCGGGAGGTTGCGGACCTGACGGCGCAGATTGATTCCCTGCCCAAGCAAATCCATACCCTGCAATCGCAACTGGATGAATTCATGCACGATCACGAAGAGCGGAAGAAACGCCTGGCCGCCAATCTCAAAGAACGGAAAGACCTGGAAGGAGAGGTGAAGGTCATCCAGGAGAAGATCACCAAGCACAAAGACCAACTTTACCAGGTGAAAACCAACGATCAATATAAGGCCATGCTGAAGGAGATTGCGGGAGAAGAGTCCAACATCCGCAAGATTGAGGACGTGGTCCTGGAAAGGATGATCGAGGCAGAGGACATCCAGAAGCATGTGCAGGAAGCGGCCGCGCGGCTGGACGGCGAAAAAGCGCGGGTTGCGAAGGAAATCAAGCGCCTGGAAGACGAACGCGCGAAGGACGTGGAGGAACGCGAAGGGCTGCAAGGCCAGCGGAAGCAAGTGGCCGCGGGTCTGGCCGAATCTGTCCTGGCACTCTACGAACGCATTCGTAGTTACCGCACCGGCGCGGCCGTTGCGGAGGTCCGCGACGGCCTCTGCACCGCCTGCAACGTGCTGCTGCGGCCCCAGGTTTACAACGAAGTCCGCAGCAACAATGCCGTCTTGACCTGCGAAAACTGCAGCCGCATCCTCTTTTACCCGGAGCCGCCTCCCGAGGAACTGGCCGCAGGCGACCAGAGCGCCGGGGCCATGCCGTGAGAAAGGCAGTGGTTGGTGGGTAGTGGTTAGTGGCTAGTGCTTAGTGGTTGGGGGCTGGGTGCTGAGGACTCTCGGCTACATCCTGCGAACCACGAGCCACTCACCACTTGCCACTAACCATTGCATTGCACATGTCAACATCTCCCGAAATCATCGCCCACGTCGATGGTGGTTCGCGCGGCAACCCGGGCCCTGCCGCTTACGGTGTGTTCATCAAGACCCCACAGGGCAAGCCCGTCACGGCGTTTGGCCGGTACCTGGGCGAAACGACCAACAATTTTGCGGAATACCAGGGACTGCTGGCTGCCCTGGAATACGCGCTGAACCACGGCTACGCGCGCCTGCGGGTGTTTACGGATTCGGAGTTGATGGCCCGGCAGATTGCGGGACGCTATAAGGTCCGCAGCCCTGACCTGAAGCCGCTGTACGGCAGAGCGCAGGCGATGATCTCCCGCTTGGAGTCGTTCTCCATTCAGCATGTGTATCGCGAGCACAATCGCGAGGCCGATGGGTTGGCCAATAAAGCCATGGACGATGCCGAGCGCGGGATATTCCCGCCCGAACCCGCGCCGCGCACCCCGCCGCCCAAAGCGCCCACATCTGCCGACCGTCCGCCGCAGACCCTTGGTTCGACGCCGGCAAAACCCCTGGCTATTTCGGCCACCTTCCAGAACGGTGTGCTGCATCCCCACACCCAATTGCCGTTGCTGGGCGGCGAGGAAGTGGAATTGGAAATCCGGCGAAAGAAATAGACTGTATAATGAACATGTAAGTGGGCGCGGTCTGCCGGCGGCACTTTGACAAGAATCCATTCGGAAGTGAAGAACAAATCCCAGGGAGAGGCGTCTTAATGGCACAGCGCATGGTGAAATGCATCAAGCTGCACAAAGAACTTCCGGGTCTGGAAGAGCCTCCCTGGGCCGGGGATCTTGGCCAGCGCATATACGACAATGTCTCGCAGGAAGCATGGAACCAGTGGCTCAATCTCCTGCGAATGTTGATCAATGAATATCGCCTGGTGCCTTCCACCAAAGAAGCCCAGGATTTCATTGCCGATCAGATGGAACAGTTTTTCTTCGGCCAGGGAACCTCGCACCCCGCCGGGTACGTGCCGGAAAAGTAGGCTCGCGGCAAGTGGCGGGCCGAAATCAATCTTCGAATTTGAGGAGACCCATGCGATATAAGCTCCCAAAACTACTCCCGATTCTGGCCGTGGCCGCCTTGATGCTGCTGTTTGCCATGGCGCTTCAGGCCGGCGCGGCGCCCGACGACGGCGCCAGCCTCTTCAAGCAAAAGTGCTCGATGTGCCACGGGGCGGATGGCAAGGGTTTCCCCGCCCTCAAGACTCCCGACTTCACCGACCCCAAAGTGCAGGCATCGATGACGGACAAAGAAATCGTCGATACCATCAAGAATGGGAAGAAGGGAACGCCGATGCCGGCCTTCGCGGACAAGTTGACGGATGACCAGATCCAGTTGTTGCTCACTTATATCCGTTCGTTAAAGAAGAAGTGACCACAAGCGCAGGTTTGGAAACCAGCCCTCTAGATCACAGAGTGCAGTGAGAAGCATTTTCGGATCTCTCCGTGTTCTCTGCGCCATAACTCTGCAACCTCTGCGAGAAATTCTATTCGTGGTGGTCTTTGACCTGAAAATCGCTCCTTGCCAAGCATAGGGCGTGGGGGTAGTATCAAAACAAAATCCAGGCAGGGAGGTCGGGATAAGGCTAAGAATTGGACGCGCCGCCAGAATGTATCGTAGAGCTTCATGACGTCAGCAAGCGCTACGGGGAACACGCTGCCCTGGAAAACTTCTCGCTCGAGGTGCGGCGAGGTGAGTTCCTGACCCTCCTCGGCCCCAGCGGGAGCGGCAAGACCACGCTGTTGCGCCTGGTAGCAGGGTTCGAAATGCCGCAAGAGGGCCGGATCCTCATCAATGGGCGCGATGCTTCGACCCTTCCACCCTACCACCGCAACGTCAACACGGTTTTTCAACATTACGCGCTATTCCCCCACCTCACGGTTTTTCGCAACGTGGCCTTTGGCCTGGAGCAGAAGCATCTCGGGCCGGACGTTATCCGCACGCGGGTTCGCGCCATCCTGGAGGTGGTGGAGTTGCCCGGCAAAGAAGACCGTTACCCCCATCAACTGAGCGGCGGAGAGAAGCAACGCGTGGCGCTGGCGCGCGCCCTTGTCCTGGAGCCCGCGGTTCTGTTGCTCGACGAGCCGCTGGGGGCGCTTGACCAGAAACTTCGCCAACAGATGCAGGTGGAGTTAAAGCGCCTGCGCGCCCGCCTCGGCATCACCTTCATCTTCGTCACGCACGATCAGGAGGAAGCGCTGGTGATGTCGGACCGCGTGGCCGTGATCAACCACGGGCGCCTGGAACAGGTGGGCGCCGGCGAAGAGATCTACGAACGGCCGCGCACGCACTTTGTAGCCGACTTCATGGGAGTCGAGAATTTCTTTGAAGTGAATTGCGCGGCGCATACCGCGGAAGGCACCCGGTTTGAATTGGAGGACGGCAAAGAGCTGTGGGCCTCCAATTCCGCCGGCCTCCCCGTACGCTCGCCGGCCATGCTGGCGGTGCGGCCGGAATGCATACGCCTGACGCGTCATCCTCCGGCCCGCAATGGCGGCCCGGTGAACCTGCTGAAAGGCGAGCTGATCGAGTCGATCTACGAGGGAGGCAGGCGCCGTTGGGCCGTGCAGGTTTCCAGCGGCCAGCGCGTGGTGGTGCGCGACGCCAACGCCTCCCGTGAATCCCCCGTCAACGGCGATAAGAAGGTCTATATTTCGTGGGACGCGGCGCGGAGTCTGGTTTATCCGCGCAACGGCTCAAGGCAGAAGTAAAAGGCCTTAACAAAGCAACGTTTCCGGCAGAAATAAGAACCCCAGGGGCACTCGAGTCTAAACAGCAACACCGCAGGTGCACGCCATGGCGTGCACCTGCGGTGTTGCTGTTTAGACTCGAGTGCCCCTGGGGTTCTTATTTCTGCCGGAAACGTTG
>DATJVT010000241.1:0-3600 GCA_035501695.1 Terriglobia bacterium
ATCGTCGTGGTTAAGGCCGGCTATCTCGTCCCTCCGATTGCCAGGATCGCCAATCCCAATCTGATGGCGCTCACCGAGGGGGCGGTGAACCAGGACATCGTGCACCTGCCCACGAACAAGTACCGTATCCCCAGCTATCCCTTCGTGCCCGAATTGCAATGGAAGCCTTTCACGATTGTGTCCGCGCGGTCACCGAAGGGATAAACGCTCAGCATTCGGACTATTTTCCCGAAGATGACCATCGCTTGGTGAACGTTTTCAAAGTGGCGGAAGCTCAGCCGGACCCTACCGGGACGATCGGGCACATACGGCAACGTAAAACATGCCGATCAGATACCGGCGTACCAGGCGTACCCAGCCTCAGGAGACGCTGAGCCCAGGCCCTTGCCGAACTGCTTGAGGTTATCAGTCAGTGTGAGGCGGGTAATGTACTTGACGCTCTTGTAGCCGAGTTGGCGGGGAACGCGAAGGCGCAGCGGTCCGCCAAAGCCGACAGGAAGCTCGCCGCCGTTCATGCCATAAGTGACCAGGGTTTGGGGATGCAAGGCGTCGGCCATGTCAATGCTCTCCCACCAGTCGGTTTGGAACGAACGATAGACCACGTACCGCACCTGGGGCAGCACCTCCACCAGGTCCAACACGTGGGCGAGCGGCACGCCCTTCCATTCCGCAATGTAGGACCAGCCTTCCTCACAGGCGATTTCCGTAATCTGCGTGCGCCAGGGGAAGCTCTTGAGCTCGGCCAGCGAGAACGATCGGGGGCGGCCCGCCATTCCACCCACAGCGAGGCGCCATTCCACAAACGCTCCCTGCTGAAGGCGCTGGAACGCATCGCCCAGGGGATCGACGGCGTTGGCGAAGGGATCTCGGGAAACTTGGCTAGAGGAAAACTCGCGCGCCAGGGAGTGGCGGGTCAGCAAGCGCTGCGCCGCATAGGTCAGGGTTTCGCCCGGGCCGTAAAGGCCGCCCCCGTCAGGTGGGATCAATCCAAACCGCGCCGCGAACTTCGCTGCCACGGCGAGCCCCGAAGCGCCCGCGGCAGTGGCCAGGCCCGCGGTAATGAGTTTTCGTCGCGAAACCCTGTTCATACTCGCTTCCTTCGTGGGGCGGGATTGCCGGTAATCATGGCCCCCATCCGGTTTCGAAATCCGGCAAGACAAACCATAAAGACATGGACCAATAAAAAGAGCACCAGGAGCCCCGAGACAAAGAAGTGCAGGGTGCGGGCCGATTGCCGGCCCCCCATAAGCGAGACTGCGGCCGGAAACGCCGAGGTGAAGCCCGGCGACATGGCCAGCCCCGTCCAGATGACCAGGGGAAAGAGAACGAAGATCACCGCCAGGTACGTCAGGCGCTGCAGCACGTTGTATGACCAGGCCTCTTCCTCACCCGGCCGGCGCAAACGCAAGTGGCCTGCCAGCACAGCCGCGAGGCTCCTGCGAGAAAGGTCAGAGCGGCCGGGAAGCAGGTTCCGCCGGAAATGCCCCTGGGAGAATCCGAAAGCGACATAGAACAGACCGGTCAATACCGCCACCCAGGCAGATTGGAAATGGAGATAACGGCTCCAGCCGTTCTGATCGGGAAGGACGTAACCATAACCGGTGGGAACGGTGCCGCGGGAAGATGGAATGGGTATCTTGAACAAGGGCGCCATCCGCACGTTGCCGGTCTCACCCCAGTAGAAGCGCGGGTGGGAGATGACGATTTCCGCCCCCGTGACGAGCAGGGCCAGAAAGGCTAGAGTTGTAACCCAGTGCGTAACTCGGACCACCGCCGAGTGCCGCGGAGGAGATGTTGAGGTTGATACGGCCGAAGCAGGGGCCGGGACCGCAAGGGACTCGCCCATGGGACAAATTGTACCAATCGTGCCCCTGATGTGCAAGCGAAGCCTACCGGCATGGATCAGAAGAGGCCCGCTTTCCAAAGCAGGATAGCCAGGCACACGATGGCGAGTGCCGCACCGCCGAAGACCTTCATGGCAGCGCGCTTCCGCAGCCAGGATTCGACTTGCTTCCCGGTACGTGAGGAAATCAGAAAGATGGGCTCATTCGTTCCCTTCTGGATGAGATTCCGGTCGTACGCGTCGCGCGGACTGGGATTCTCGACGCAGGTGCCGGTAAGGTCGTAGTCGCTGTTGGGCAAAAGGCAGTACTCCGTAAGCCGGTAGTGGCCTGTTGCGGCGGGAGCGTGCTCCCGGGCCAGGCCGGACAGGTTCTCGCGGCTGTAAGCCAGGGCAGTTTGCCGGGCCTTTTCCGCCTCGGGATCAGTTTGGGGTTCGGCGCCACCCGCCACTGCCGCGGCCAGGCTCAGCGCCTCGGCCCGCTTTTGCCGCGCGAATGCCATGACCATCATGGGATTCAATCCTTGCCGGTCCGTGCTCATGGCGCCGGCATAGGTTTGGGCCAGGGTCGCGAAGGCGGCTTCAAATTCCGGTGTCCCTTGTGGGTGTTTCCAGAGCTCGAGAGCCGCCCTGGACACCGCCCCGCTGGGATCGTGCTTGGCAATCATGGCCCGCATCATTTGGCCGCGAAAGGCCTCGCCCCCGCGCCCGGAAGGATCCGCCAAAAAACTCAGGAGCGATTGCTTCTGCTGTTTAGCCCCATGGTCGTCACTGCCCGTTAGGGCATTGATTCCCCGTCCTACCATTTGACCAAAACCCCGCAGGCGCGCCTGCTCGACGTATTGAAGCAACTCCGTGTCGGTGGGCAGGCGCGAACCCGAAGTCCTCGTAGCAGGGTTGATGGAACGGCCGGGTCCGCTACCGTGCACCTTGCGCGTGGTTCCGCTGGGCAAGTCCAGTTCGACGTTCGCAGCATCCACCAGCACATTGCCCGAGCCATCCTGGAGGTAGAACTTCACGCTCTGGACGTCCGTGGCTACGTGCTTCCACTCGCCCCCGCCCTCCGAGTCTGAATGCCATTCTTCGACAACTACTTTGAAGAGGTAACACGGGGTGCGGGTCAGGGGACTGTGTAGCGTTTCTTCACTGAACGCCTGGCCGCGCAGATGCACCAGCCCCATGGGAATGCTGCGGATGGGGATGGCCGGAGTGTCAGCCACCACGCGGAACTCGCGGAATTCGCGAAAGCCCTTGAAGAACATGTAAAGGCCGGCGCCAAATCCGACCACGGCCCCGAGGAGAAGCCTGCCATCATCATTTGACATGGTGTTTGCCCTTATTGACACATGTTAACATGACGCCGCTGTTGGGGGAATCCGGGCGATCAATCCAGACTAGTCATTGCCTACCGCAAAGGGTGCTGCCCACGGCAGACGATTTCTCGAGGCCGCGATGCGCCCGTTCCGCCCCTTGTTTCATGCAGAACCCCTGACGCGGTGCAACCAGGTGGGGCAGGAAATCTGGTGGGAGGATTTGGCGCAATCAGATATACTCTCCCCTTATTGACTCGTCAAATCGAGCTATAAGGTTTTCTTCATCCATACATGCATCATGCTGTCGAACTCAAAAAGCTGCCTGTTTCTTACCAAACTGCCCAGGTTGCGTGAGCGGATCACGAGGTGGGGGAAATGAAGGTCGTTGTCCTATGTGGCGGGATGGGAACCCGGCTTAGGGAGGAAACCGAGTTCCGACCGAAACCG
>DATJVT010000242.1:0-4735 GCA_035501695.1 Terriglobia bacterium
GACCCGGCGCAGGTAGAGGGCATTGTGCGCGGCATGCTGCGCAACCGGCATAACATCCTGGTGACGCGCGGCAACCGCGAGCTCTACGAGTTGCTCCGGCCCCTCGATCCCAGGGTGGAATTCCACGCGCTTTCCGGCGCCATCTCCATCCGGCGCGAGCGCAAGATTCGCGCCCGGGGAAAGGTGCTGGTGGTCTGCGCGGGCACTTCCGACATTCCCGTGGCGGAGGAAGCGCTGGTGACGTCAGAAGTCATGGGGAACCGCACCGACTCGCTTTACGATGTGGGAGTGGCGGGCATTCATCGCCTGCTGGGGGAGAGCCATCACCTGCGCGAAGCGCGCGTGATTATCTGCGTGGCGGGGATGGAAGGAGCGCTGCCCAGCGTGGTGGCGGGCATGGTGGGTGTGCCCGTGATCGCCGTGCCTTCCAGCGTGGGATATGGCGCCAGCTTCCGCGGGCTCGCGGCCCTGCTGGGCATGCTGAATAGTTGCTCGCCCAACGTCTGCGTGGTCAATATCGATAACGGCTTTGGCGCCGGCTACCTCGCCAGTGTGATGAACCGGCTGTAGGGATTGCCGATTTTCGATTGTCGATTTACGATTGCCGCCTTGGGTCAGCTACTCTTTCCCAAACACCCTTTCAAAAATCTCATCCACGTGCGTCAGGTAGCGCTCCACGTTGAAGACTTCGCCGATTTCGCTGGGCTTCAGGTACTGGCGAATGTCGGGATCGCGCTCGACCAGGGTCCGGTAGTCCTCGCGCGTCTCCCACACCTGCATGGCATTGCGCTGCACCCAGCGGTAGGCGTCCTCGCGCGTTACGCCCTTTTCCACCAGGTCCAACAGCAATTGGCCTGAGAAGATCAGGCCCCTTAGCAAGTCAAGGTTTTCCCGCATGCGCTCGGGATAGACGAACAGCTTTTCCACCAGGTTCGTGGTCTTGGCGAGCAGGTAGTCGAGGAGAATGGTGGAGTCAGCCAGAATCACACGCTCGACGGAGGAGTGCGAGATATCGCGTTCGTGCCAGAGCGCCACGTTTTCCAGCGCCGCCTGCGCATTGGACCGTACCACACGCGCCAGGCCGCAGATCTGCTCGGCGGTAATGGGATTGCGCTTGTGCGGCATGGCTGAGGAACCCTTCTGCTCGGGCGAAAAGTACTCCTCCACCTCGCGGACCTCGGTGCGTTGCAAACCGCGAACCTCCAGTGCGATCTTCTCCAGCGAGGCGGCGGCCACCGCCAGCGTCGAGAGGTAAAAAGCATGGCGGTCGCGCTGGATGACCTGTGACGACACCGGGGCAGCCTCCAGCCCCAGGCGCGCGCAGATGCCCCGCTCGATCTTGGGAGGCAGGTGGGTGTAAGTGCCGACGGCGCCGGAAATCTTCCCCACGCGCATCTGCTCGGCGGCGTATGCCAGGCGTTCCGTGTTGCGCTCGTTCTCCGCATA
Source organism: Terriglobia bacterium (assembly GCA_035501695.1). GTDB lineage: Bacteria > Acidobacteriota > Terriglobia > UBA7540 > UBA7540 > Bog-366. Next base: position 1,447 of record DATJVT010000242.1, read on the forward strand.
CCAGATGGCGATCTTGCAGCCGAAGGTGATGGGTTCGGCGTGAATGCCGTGGGTGCGGCCGATCATGGGCGTGTGTTGGAACTCCAGGGCGCGCTGCTTCAAGACCTCGCCCAGGCGCTTCATCCCGGACAGCAACAGGGCGGATGCCTCCCGCACCAGCAGGGCCTGCGCCGTGTCCACCACGTCGTTGGAGGTGAGGCCATAGTGCAGGTAGCGGCCCTCCCGGCCCACGTGCTCCGCCACGTTGGTGGTGAAGGCGATGACGTCGTGCTTCACCTGGCGCTCGATTTCGAGAATGCGCTCCACCTCAAACCGCGCCTTCTTGCGGATGGCGCGCGCGGCGCTCTTGGGGATCAACCCGGCCTCGGCTTCCACCTCCGCCGTGGCGATTTCCACATCCAGCCATTTCTGAAACTTGTTTTCGTCCGTCCAAATGTTGCCCATATCCGGGCGTGTGTAGCGGGGAATCATGGCGTTTTCGATTTGCGATTTTGGATTTGCGATTTCCCCTCCGACGGGAAATAAATCGCAGACCAAATCCTATCACAACGGGAGGTCTTTCCTAAAACCGGAACACTTGCGTTGGGGTTGTCTGGCTGGCCAGGTGCAAGGAGGTCCGCTCGCCGGATAGGCGCTGGCCCAGGGCCTGCTCGGCGGTGAGGCGCGCTATTTCAGGGTGATTGTTTGTCTCGCTCAGGTGGGCCAGCACCAGGACCTGGGCGGTCCCGTCGAAGTCTTCCGTGAGGAATCCCGCCGTTGCCAGGTTCGAGAGGTGGCCGTGGCGGCTCATTACCCGTTGTTTGATGTGCCAGGGATAAGGCCCCACCTTGAGCATGTCCAGATCGTGATTGGATTCGAAAATCAAGCACGCGCACCCTTTAACTCTTTGCTTAACCACCTCGTGGACATAGCCCAGATCAGTGACAACTCCTATCTTAATCCCCCCGGACTCCAGGGTGAAGGCCACGGGGTCGGCGGCGTCGTGCGGAATGGAGAAGGGCGTGACCTCGATGTCGCCCACGATGAATCTCTCGCCCGGGGTGAAGAATTCAAAGGCGCAGAGGCTGCGGTCCCACGCGATGGCATCGTGCGTGGCGCGGGTAATATGGATGGGCGCCCTCCAGTCGGTCCCCAGCAGGCGCAGTCCCGCCACATGGTCGGTGTGTTCGTGCGAAATCAGGATGGCACCGAATCCATCCGCCCGCTCGCCCACCGCCGCCAGGCGGGCGTATGTCTCGCGGCGGCTCAGCCCGGCATCGATCAGCAGGCGCGTCCTCTCCGTGGCCACCAGCGTGGAGTTACCCTTGCTGCCGCTTCCCAGGACGCAGACGCGCAGGCTCACACGGCCTCCGGGGGGAAGAAAGTGACATGTGACGTGTGACATGTGACGAGTAAGGGAGAATGCGGAGAGGGCATAGTTCCCTCCGGCAAATCGGTGGTGGTGCGTAACTTGCCGCCCCGTTCTGCCGCGCTCATCTCTTCCATAGCTCGGATCCCGTCCCTGAGTGGTAAGTGTGATTATAGGACGGATGCAGGGAATCAGGTATGCAAAACCGAGGGAAGGGAAGCGGGCAGGGCGGGTCCGACTCCGGTCAGCAGCCCAAGTCGGCGCGCGAGAGCTTGAGGCCGTTGATGGGCCCCAGGACGGTAATGGCCAGGCGCTCCGGGTGGAAGAACTCCCGCGCCACCGCCAGCACCTGGTCGGCGGTGACGGCGTCGACGCTGCGGGCGATTTCATCCTGGGTAATATACCGGCCAAAGTACATTTCCTGCCGCGCTACATTTCCCATGCGGCTGGTAGAAGACTCCAGGCTGAGCAGCAAGCTACCCTTCAGGTAATCCTTGGCGCGCTGGAGTTCCTCGTCGCCGATGGGATTGGCTTTCAGTTCGCAGAACTCCGCCAGCACCAGTCGAATGACCTCCCGCGCCTTGTCGGCGGAGGTCCCCGCGTAAACGCTCAGGCAGCCTGTGTCATGGAAGCTGCTGAGGCTGGAAAAGACGGCGTAAGCCAGGCCGCGCTTTTCGCGGATATTCTGGAACAAGTGGGAGCTCATCCCCCCGCCCAGGACCGAATTGAGGATATAGGCCGGAAAGCGGTTCGCATGCGGCTGGGGATACGAGGGCGCGCCCACGCAGAGATGCACCTGCTCCAGATCCTTCTTGTGCCGCACTTGCAGGTGCGGGTGGGCCACCGGAATCGGCCCGCTGCGGATCGCGGGGCCGGCGGCCAGATCCCCGAATTCTTTCCGGACCAGATCCACCACCTGCGAATGCTGCATATGACCTGCCGCGGCGATCAGCATGTTGTTCGGGGTATAGTGACGGCGAAAATAGCGCAGCAAGCGCGGGCGGTCGAAACTGCGCACGCTGCGCCGCGTTCCCAGGATGGGCCGTCCCAGCGCATGGCCGCGCCAATAGGTTCGGGTGAAGATCTCATGCACCAGGTCGTCCGGCGTGTCTTCCACCATCTTGATCTCTTCCTGGATGACGCGGCTCTCGTTGGCGATATGGGCCGGTTCGAAGAGCGGATTCTTCACCAGGTCGGCGAGAATGCTGAAAGCGCGCGGCAGGTGCTCGTCGAGGACCTTGATGGAGTAATTGGTGGTTTCCTTGGCCGTGAAAGCGTCCAGATGGCCGCCGATGGAGTCCGCCGCGCGGGCGATCTCCTCCGCGCTGCGGTTGCGGGTCCCCTTGAAGAGCATGTGTTCGATAAAGTGGGAAACGCCATTGTCGTCCACCCGCTCCTGGCGCGCGCCGGTGCGCAGCCAGATCCCGATGGAGACGGAGCGCACCGAAGTCATGCGCTCGGTGAGAATCGTGAGCCCGTTGGGAAGAACGTCTTTGCGCACCTTCGACATGACACGAAATCCCGGGGGCGGAGAACCTCCCCCAATAAATCAGAACCGGAGTACCCGCATTAAGCCTCTACTACTTTTGTACCACAGAGTGCGCCAAAAGACTACGGCTGGATGCGATGGGGGCGATTAAATCCTCTTGCGCGAATTTGAGCGCCTGCCTATACTGGTAGTTCCTTGCTCCGGCCATTCCCTCCTGGGAAGTTCGCGGCGCAGGGAGGCATGGGCCTGTAGCTCAGGTGGCTAGAGCGCACCCCTGATAAGGGTGAGGTCGGTAGTTCAACTCTACCCAGGCCCACCACTAGCCGCGCGGTGCGCGGCGGTTCTGGGTGCTAGGTGCTGGGTTCTGGTTTAACGCGCCAGAGTCAGGACCTAACGTCCAGAACAAATGCAGTAAGGTTTTGGCCGCGTGATGGGCAAAGGTGCCCTAGGGC
>DATJVT010000243.1:0-4198 GCA_035501695.1 Terriglobia bacterium
GAAGTCCGGCGGTTTGAGCATCAGGTTTTCGATCTTCGCTCCCAGCGCCCCAGGCGTGGTTACGAACTCGGCGGGGGTCATGTTGAGCTCCGCCAGCAGGGCGTCGTTCTCATGGGTGATTTGGGTGGGCGCCCCGCCGGCGGTGCTCGCCCGATAGATGGCCACCGGTTGCGTCAGGCTGGTCCGCGACAGGAGCAGCCACGAGCCGTCCGGGCTGACCGTCAGGTCGTCGTTCATGCCTTCCAAGACTTTTTCCACCTTGGGCGAGCTGATGGAGGTCTTGAAGACCGGCTGCCGGCCATTCTCCGGCGCCGTGAAGTAGATGGTGTCGTTGTCGGGCGCCCAGGCGAAGCTGTTCACCCACTGGTCAAAACCGGGAGTGAGGTCGAGAATCTTGCTCGTCTCGCGATCGTAGGCGCGCAGGCGGAACAGGTCGGATTCATAGCCGTCGCGCGCCTGCGACGTGTACGCGATGAAGCGTCCGCTGGGCGAATACTGCGGCGCGGCGTCCGAACCCGGGTTATCGCCCGTGATGTTCACCGCCTCGCCGCTCTGTGTGCCGATGATGAACAGGTCATTGTTGGTGGTCCAGGCGGCCGCGGATTGTCCCGCCGCGCCCTTGCTGCGGTTCGACGAGTAACAAACCTCCGTGCCGTCCGGCGAGATCGCGTAGCCGTCGGGCGCGCCCAGGAAAAACGTGGGCGAATCGTAGGCGCCGGGAGTCAGGTCGCGCGGCGTGCCTCCCTTGGCCGGGATGGCGAACAGGTGCGTGTAACGGCCCTCGCGCCAGGAGTCCCAGTGGCGGTAGAGCAGTTCGGTGAAGATCTGCGCCTTCACCTTGCTTTCCTCCGCTTCTTTCAAGCGGTGCGCGTTGCAGGCGTCGTCGGGGCAATCGGGATAAACCTGCGAGGTGAAGATCAGCATGTCGCTGTGCGTTGACCAGGTGACCCCATCGGCCTCGGTGGAAAGGGAAGTGAGCTGCCGGGGATCGCCGCCGTCCAGGGACAGAATCCACACTTGGGAATTGCCCCCGCGCGTGGACATGAAAGCCAGCGATTTTCCGTCCGGCGACCATCGCGGGCGCATGTCGGACCCTTCGCCGCGGGTCAGTTGGCGCGGCTCGCCGCCGTCCGTCGACACCATCCAGAGGTGCCTGACGATTTTGTTCGCCGCCATGTCGACCACACCCACCTCATACGCGATCCACTTGCCGTCCGGCGAGAGTTGCGGATCGGCCAGGCGCTGCACCTTCGCCAGGTCGTCAAAGGTGATCGCGTGCTTTGCGTATGCCATGCTACCCCCTAGCGTAAGTGCCAGGAAAAGCGTCGAGAGAATTCCTTTTCGCATGATCTTTCTCCATTGTATATCCGTTGGCGCCGCAAATATTTATACCAGAGCAACCCCGACGAGGCAAAGAGGGTAACCGCATCGCGCGGGTGCATCGTCTCCGCACAGAGCTTCTCCATGAGACCGCGCGCGTGTTATAAGTGAGCCATGATGAACAATCGTTCCATTCCCACCAACGTCGTGCTTCCTCACGTTGTCTACGACGACATCTCTGCGGCGCTGGCGTGGCTCTCCCGGACCCTCGGCTTCGTCGAGCACTTCCGATACCTGGGGGAAGACGGTCAGATTGCGGGCGCGCAAATGCACCTTGGCGATGCTTGGATCATGGTAAGCCGGACGCGGCCCGGCCACGCCAGTCCCAGGCATGCGGGTGTCCGAACCCAGATGCTGACTATCTTTGTTGAGGACGTCGACGCGCACTTCGAAAGAACGAAGTCGACTGGCGCCACAATCGTGGAGGGTCTGCACGAGACCGTTTACGGCGAGCGCCAATATGGAGTTGAAGACCTCGATGGCCATCATTGGCTCTTCTCGCGACATGCGCGGGACGTCAGCCCGGAGGAATGGGGCGCGAAGCTGGCCTGAACCTGAGGTGACCAACCCAACACCCAATAGGGTCGAGCCCGGCAATCGAAACCCGTCCCGCCCTGACGGGAACGGCCGGCCCGGGCATATTCGAGTTACCCGCAACCCTTTCAATCTCCGCGATCATCATATTACCAGGGAGGGCATCCCCGCGAGTTTTGCGTTATGAACAGGCGCAGGTCCGACCATGCCCGGAAAGCAAAGACCGCGCCGGCGGAGAATAACCCCAAAGATTATCCTGGGATCGGCAGCCATGGAATTATCGGAAACCTGCGCACCGCCGCCCTGATCGCGTTGGACGGTTCCATTGACTGGTATTGCCTGCCGCGCTTTGACTCGCCCAGCGTCTTTGGCGCGCTGCTCGATCGCAAAAAGGGCGGGCGCTTCCGCATCGCTCCCGCCGGTGGAAACTACGTTCAGCAGCAGTACTATTGGCCCTCCACCAACGTCCTCGTTACCCGATTCCGCTCTTCCCAAGGCGCCGCCGAGATCACCGACTTCATGCCGATGGACGATGCCGCAGGGCGCGATAGGTGCCGCCTGTTCCGGCATGTGCAGGCGGTCCGGGGTTCGGTAAGCCTCCGCCTGGAATGCCAACCGGCATTCAATTATGGCCGGGATTCCCACCAGATCCGCCTTTCCCGCCAGGGCGCCGTGTTTGCTTCACCCTCGCTCTCGCTGGCACTTTCCACTTCTCTCCCTCTGGATCGTGTTGGGAACGGACTGGTGGCCGATTTCACGTTGGCCGAGGGCGAGGCCCGGAGCTTCCTGCTGCAAATCCCGACGCCCGGCGGCCAGGCAGTCCCCCCGATGGCGAACGGCGAGGCCGAGGCCGCGCTTACGGACACGCTGAGCTACTGGCAAAAGTGGATCAGCAAAAGTAACTACCGGGGCCGGTGGCGGGAGATGGTCAATCGCTCCGCCCTTACCTTGGAATTGATGGTTTATGAGCCCACGGGCGCCATTGTCGCCGCTCCCACCTGCAGCCTTCCGGAGCGAATTGGCGGCGAGCGCAACTGGGATTACCGGTGCAGTTGGATTCGCGATTCGGCCTTCACGATTTACTCCCTGCTGCGCGTGGGTTTGACAGATGAGGCCGACCGCTTCATGACGTGGCTTCAGACGCTGTGCAGTCAGGCGGCAGAGGCGGGCGGCGCGTTGCAGACACTTTATGGAATCGACGGGCGCGAAAAACTCAGCGAGGAAACTCTCCGCCATTGGGAAGGTTACCAGGACTCCCGCCCGGTTCGCATCGGCAATGCGGCTTATCGCCAACTGCAATTGGACATCTATGGCGAGCTGATGGACGCGGTGTATCTTTACAACAAATATGGCACGCCGATTTCTTTCGATTTCTGGCGGGACTTGCGCCGCCTGGTGGATTGGGTTTGCGACCACTGGCAAGATCGCGACGATGGGATTTGGGAGGTCCGTGGCGGCCGTCAGCACTTCGTCTACTCCAAGATGATGTGTTGGGTGGCGATTGACCGGGCATTGAGGCTGGCCGCCAAGCGCTCCTTCCCCGGCGACCTCCATCGCTGGCGGATTCATCGAGACCGCATCTACGAGCAAGTTCTCCGCAAGGGATGGGACGCGAGGCGCGGTTCATTCGTGCAGCATTACGGAGCCCGGACGCTGGACGCCGCCTGCCTGACCATGCCCCTGGTATTCTTCATGTCTCCGACCGATCCCAAGATGACCAGGACTCTCGACGCCATCGGCAGTCCGATTTCCAAAGGTGGCCTGCTGGGCGACGGGGGTGTTTATCGTTACAACGCCCAAGAAACTCCCGACGGACTCAGGGGCGGAGAAGGGACATTTAATATGTGCGGCTTCTGGTTGGTCGAGGCTCTGACGCGGGCGGGGAGAACCGACCCCGTCCGCCTCTTACAGGCACAATTGCTCTTTGAGAAGATGCTCGGTCAAGCGAACCACCTCGGACTCTACTCGGAAGAAGCGGGTCCTGGCGGCGATGCCCTGGGCAATTTCCCACAGGCGCTCGCGCACTTAAGCATGATCAGCGCAGCGTTCAATCTCGACCGCGTTATGGGGGGCCGGGATACGCGGCAATAACTCTCGCCTGTACAGCCCCCGGGCGCTCCCCTCCTGATTCAGGACGGGCCGTCCCGATGAATCAGTACGGCGCCCTTTGGAGTGCGGGAGCAGCAGCTCCCGCTTTGGCCTGCGGCGGAGCCGCCTGCGGACTGCGGTCGCGCACCTGCCGCCTTGGACATTTCGGATCCAAAGGCGGCAGCTTTGCCACGTA
>DATJVT010000244.1:0-38825 GCA_035501695.1 Terriglobia bacterium
CGGCCACACGCGCGTGGTCATTGACCGCCTGCTGCGGGGGCAGCGCGATCGCATACAGATCTCCATGGAACTGGCGAGCGTGGAAACCATCAAGAAGTTTGTAGGAGCCGGCCTGGGCATCTCACTGATCAGCCGGGCCTATGTACAGACGGAAGTGGCCGCGGGTCTTTTGAAACTGATCCCCTTGGATGGCCAGAAGATTTACCGGGAGTTGGGTCTGGTCTACCGCCGGGACCGCTACCTGTCACTCCCCACCAAGGTTTTTATTGAAGTTGTGCGCGAGTCAACCAAGACGGCCCCTCCCGCTGCGCCCACCTTAACGAATACGAGCACTACTCGCTAGCGAGCCGGAGCGGCAGCGTTTCGGTTCGCCAAGCCGGGCGGGACGAGTCTGTGTCCCCTGGGGCCAGGGGAGATCACGGTAACGGCCAATAGAGCTTTACGACGATTGCTCCCTATAGATTCGCTTACCCGATCGCTGAGTATGAAACCTGAGGAATTGAAGACCATGGTCAAGGAAAATCCCATCGCGAGCAAGAGCAAGAGGCCGATCATTGCCATGAAATTCGGCGGCACCTCCGTCGGTAACGCGGAGCGGATGAAGAATGTGGCGGAGATCGTAGCGGATCATGCTCAAAGGGCGGAGGTGGCGGTGGTAGTTTCCGCCATGGGAGGCGTCACGGATATGCTGATTCGCGCCGCCAACGAGGCCAGCCAGGGCGATCGCGAGAATTGGAAGAACGTGCGGCGGGAACTGGCCCGCCGTCACCGGGAGGTGGCGGACCAACTGTTGCAAGCTGCCGAACAGGCTGCGGTGCTGCCCCGGCTTGCCGACTCCGTGACCGACTTTGAGAACCTCTGCTCCGGCTTCTCATTGGTGCGCGAAGTGACGCCGCGGGCGATGGACACGCTCTCCAGCCTGGGCGAGGTGATGTCCGCGCATTTGGTGGCGGCTATTCTGCGGTCGCGTGGCACTCCCGCCGAAGCCGTGGATGCCGCCGAGTTGATTGTCACCGACGACAACTTCGGCAACGCGGCCCCCATCTTCGATGAAACCAATGCCAAGACCCGGCAGCGCCTGGCGGGGCTGCGCCGGCGGGGGGCCGTCCCGGTTATCACCGGCTTTCGAGGCGCCACCCGCGGCGGAGCCTGCACAACCCTCGGGCGGGGCGGGTCCGACTATAGTGGCACGATTGTGGGCGCCGCGCTGGACGCCGACGAGGTCTGGATCTGGACGGACGTCGATGGCGTCCTGACCACCGATCCGCGGCTGGTCCCGGAGGCGCGGATTCTGCCGGAAATCTCCTACCGCGAGGCCATTGAGCTTTCCTTCTTCGGCGCCAAGGTTCTACACCCCAAGACCATCCAGCCCGTAATGAAGAAGAAGATTCCGGTCTGGATCAAGAATAGCTTTAATCCCGCTTGTCCCGGCACCTGCATTGTTCCTTCCGCCACCAAGAGCCAGAAGGGCATAAAAGCCATCACCTCGGTCAGTAAAGCCGACATTCTCACCGTCACGGGCAAGGAATCTCTCAGCTTCGCGCAGCTTGCGGCCAAGGCCTTCAGCTCACTCAGCCTGGATGACATCCCCACGCTGATGGTCACGCAATCATCCGCGGATAATGTGCTCTGCTTTGCCGTGCACGATGCCGATCTGCGCCGGGTGAAAGCCCAATTGGAAAAGACTTTTGAGTTGGAGATGCTGCACGATGACAGGGTGGCGATCGAAGTCATGCCCCACGTGGCAATTGTGGTGATGATCGGCGAGAATATGAAGGGCACGCCGGGCCTCTCCGGCCGGGCCTTCGCCGCCCTGGGACGGCATGGGATCAATATCATCGCCATCGCGCAAGGCTCGTCCGAATTGAGCATTTCCTTCGCCGTTAAGGCTTCCGACGTCAAGGAAGCCGTGAAAGTGATTCACCAGGAGTTCCAACTTCAGGAGTCGGGAGCCAGGAGTTAGGAGTCAGGAGAAGGAAAACAGTAAGCGGTGGATACCAAGGAAGGGATGCCCCCGTCCTCCGTCTACCGTTTGCCGACTACCGCCGCCATGTCTTCCGCCTATCTCCAGTGCATCGAGGAAGCCTGCGGGCGCCGTCAGGACCCCAGGAAGGACCTGCACGCCTGCGCATTCTGCGGCGGCCTGCTCGATGTGAAATACGATTTCGATCCCTTCGAACCGGAGCAACTCCGGCGCATCTGGCACCAGCGCCGATTGAGCGGCGAGCCGATTGATCGCAGCGGGGTATGGCGCTTCCGTGAACTGATCCCCTTTGTGGATTCCTCCGCGCGCATCATCTCACTTTCCGAGGGCTCCACGCCGCTGGTGGGGACCCGCCGGACGGGATGGTGGGCCGGCCCCGTCCACCTGACCATCAAGCATCAGGGCAATAATCCCACCGGCTCCTTTAAGGATCTGGGCATGACGGCTTGCATTACGCGCGCGGAAGCTCGCGGCATCCGCATGGTGGCGTGCGCTTCCACGGGTAACACTTCGTCGTCCATGGCCGCCTATGCCGCGCGCGCCGGTATGAAGGCGCTGCTGTTTGTTCCCTATAAGCAAATCTCCGCCGCCAAACTGGCCCAGGCGCTCGACTTTGGCGCGCTGGTGGTAGAGGTGGGCGACAACTTCGACCAAGCCTTCTGCCTGCTTCGCGAAATCGCTCCTGAACTGGGGCTGTATCTGGTGAATTCCATCAACCCCTTTCGGATTGAGGGCCAGAAGACCATCGTGGCGGAGATGCTGGAGCAGCGCGCCTGGCGGCCTCCGGATTACATCGTGGTCCCGGGTGGCAATCTGGGAAACTCATCCGCCGTCGGCAAGGGCTTGCGCGAGCTTAAGGAGCTGGGATTCATCGAGAAGGTACCCCGCGTCGTGATCGTCCAGGCGCAAGGCGCCAATCCTTTCTATCAAACCTTGCGTGCCGGGGCCCCGCACCTGCTGGCGGTCGATAATCCCCGCACGGAAGCCACCGCCATTCGCATCGGCCATCCCGCCAACTGGAAGAAAGCCCGGCGGGTGCTGGATTGGGCGGGCGGGTTCTGCGAATCGGTGACGGATGAGGAGATCTTTGAGGCCAAGCGCGTCCTGGCCGAGGACGGGGTGGGCTGCGAACCGGCTTCCGCCGCCACTATCGCGGGCGTGCGCAAGCTGGTGCGGGCCGGAAAGATCGAACGGCATGCGGACATCGTCTGCATCCTGACCGGCAACCAGCTTAAGGACACCGAGTACATCATGCGCCACCGCTCCGAAGATCAGGAGAACAGCCAGCGCTTGCAGGTCGAACCGGACCTGAACTCGCTGCGCCGGGAATTAAAACGGGCTCTACGGCCCTCCACCGGGACGCGGTGAGACAACGGGTTGGAAGTCAGGAGCCAGGAGTCAGAGCAGATCCGATTCAGGAATGGGGAACGGCGTGGAATGTCGACACGTCTTGCCTGCGATGGGAATGGGCGGCCTCGATGCTAGGCTATGGACGCCAACGTGCCGGTGAGGGGAGAGGATCCCGGTCGAGGTCAAAACCCGCAGCCTCGTCCCTTACCGAATGAGCGCGAGGGCAAGGAAATCACCCAAACCGTTCACAGGCGACTATATCGATGAAAAATAGGTAGTTAGGGAGGAATCGGGAGAATCCATCGGAAAAGGTCCTGATTTTCAAGTTTATGAAAATAGGGAAGTTGCAATGATCTGGCGGAAAGTTCCGTAAAACCTCAGGCGGGCGACTATGTTCATGAAAAAGCAGGTTGTTAGGGCAAATGTGGGTCAAAATGCATGAAATCGCAAAATGGCCAACCCTTTGAAAACAAGCGCGTTATCGTGATGCCCCTGCGAGGAGAAGTGCGGCCCAAAAAAGATGTTAAAAATGAAGGATGAACCGACTATCTGTATGAAAACAGGTCGAGGATGGACAAACTGTCTGGTAGACAATCGCGCTTTTTGAGCAAAAATGCACTGAAAACTGCCCCCAAATCTGCGGCCAGGGGGGCTCTGTTTTGCGCACTGAGGCTGTGGCGATGGTAGAGCGAAAACTCGCGCCCATGGGTTTTTGCACGTCACTCGTCACCTTTCGCTTGCAACTGAAGTTATGAACGAGCAATTACGGCACGAAGTTCGGTTCCTCACCACGCGGCTGGGCGCGATGGTGCGCGAGCAGTCGGGGCCAGCCGTCTTTTCCGCAATTGAAGCGTTGCGGAAGGTCGCCAAGCAGGTCCGGCAGGGTCCCGACCACGCCGGCACACGGCAGGGGGTACCCCTGCGCGCCATGGAGCGCTCGGTCGGCCGCCTTTCCGTGGAGGAAGCCGCAGCCGTCGCGCACGCTTTCAGTCTCTTCTTTCACCTCGTCAACCTCTGCGAGGAACGGGAGCGGATCCGCCGCCTGCGCGCGCATGAACGGCAGGCGGGCGGCGCCCCCATGTCGTTGCGCCACACGTTCAGCGAATTGCGCCGCCAAGGCGTGCCCCCCGCCGCCGTGAAGAGCCTCCTGGATTCCATGCACATTGAGCCGGTCCTCACCGCGCATCCCACGGAGGCCAAACGCCGCAGCGTTCTCAATCACCTTCTGCGGCTGGGAAGAACCCTGGATGCGGCCTGTGGGGATATGAACGAGGCCGTGGAGCGGGATATCGACTCGTGGATGGAAGCGCTATGGCTCACCGACGAGGTGCGGGAAGGCATCGTCACTCCGGAGATGGAGAGTGAAAACGCCCGTTTCTTCCTGGAACGCACCATTTACGACCTGGCGGGGACTTTCTGGGAGAAGCTCAGTGCGGAGGTAACGCGCAGCTACCCGCGCCTGCCGCAACCGGCGCCCTTCCTGAGTTTTGGTTCCTGGGTGGGAACGGACCGGGACGGTAATCCCTTCGTGACTCCGGCGACCAGTCTGGATGCTGCGGAGAAGGTGCGCCTCAGCATCCTCCGGTATTATTGCGATGCGTGCCGCCGCATGCTTGGGTGGGTGTCACTTCCCTGCCGCGATCATCCCTCGGAAGCGTCCCTGCGCCGCGAGATCATGCGGGACATGCGGCGCTTCCCCGCCACGCAGGCTTTCGCTGCCCTGGACCAACCCGGCGAACTCTTCCGCCGCAAGCTGCGGATCATGATGTGGCGGCTCGAGCGCACCATGGAACGTGCTCCGGGGGCCTATGCGGCTGCGGAGGATTTTGCGGGCGAACTTCGCAAATTGACCATTCTGCTGGCCGATTACCCCAGCCCGCGAATGGCGCGGCTGGGGCCCGGCCGCCTGCAGTTGGCTTTGCAGGTTTTCGGCTTTCACGGCGCCAGCCTGGATTTCCGCACCCACTCTCAAGCCACCCGGGCGGCGGCCGATGAGATTCTGGGCAAAGCCGGCCTGCCGCTTCAACCCGGAGAAGCACGCATCGCATCGATCCGGCGGATGCTCTTTCAGCCCCCCTTGCCGCCGGATTTCTCCTCCGGCACCCTTCGCGTGCTGGAGGAGTTTCGCGCCCTCCGCACCATCCAGGCGCGCAACGGGGAAGCGGCCGCGCATCGTTACGTCCTCAGCATGACTTCGTGCGCGGCGGATGTGTGGGACGTACTCCTGCTGGCGCGACAGACCGGGCTGGCGGAACCCCGCCGCGGCCGCCTGCATTCCCACTTGGACATCATTCCCCTGTTCGAGACCCTTGACGACCTGGATGGGGGTCCGCGCATTATGGAAAAGCTCTTCGCCGATCCTCTTTACCGCCGCATCTTGCGCACCCGTGACGATTTTCAGGAGGTGATGCTGGGGTATTCCGACTCCGTTAAAGACGGCGGTTATGTGGCGGCCAACTGGGCACTCTTCCACGCTCAGAAACGGCTGGGGGAAGTGGCGGAGAAATATGGCATTCGCTTTTCCCTGTTTCACGGAAAGGGCGGAACCATTGACCGGGGCGGGGGGCAATCCCATCGCAGCATCCAGGCGCAACCCTTCGCAGCGCCGGGCGGCAGGCTGCGAATAACCGAACAAGGGGAAGTGGTGTCCCTGAAGTATTCAACCCCTGCCATCGCCGAGAGGAACCTCGAACAGTTGGTCACTTCCGTGCTCGACGCGCACTTGCTGCACTTCCGCCGGATTGAAGCGGCGAGAATTCCGGAATGGGAAGGTTATGCCAATGAACTTGCCGCCAGCAGCCGCGACTTCTACCGGAAGCTGGTCTATAACACTCCGGGCTTTGTGGAATACTTCCGACAGGCCACACCCATCGATTTGATTGAGCAGATACGTCTTGGCTCGCGCCCCGCCCGGCGATGGGGAGCCGGCGACCTGCGCGATCTGCGGGCCATCCCCTGGGTCTTTGCCTGGACGCAATCGCGGCACCTGCTCCCCGCGTGGTTCGGCCTCGGTCACGCTCTGGACAAGTTCCAACGCGACCACGGTCCCCATGGGCTGGATATCCTGCGCAGCATGCATGAGGGCTGGCCGTTCTTCTTCAACCTGATCAACAATGCGGAACACTCTCTGGCCAAGACGGACCTTTATATCGCCAGCCTCTATGCGGCCCTGGTGCGCCCCCGTGAACTGGGCAGGAGGATCTTCCGGCACATCGAGGAGGAGTACAATCGCAGCGTGCGGGGAGTGCTGGAAACGTCCGGATCGGCCAAGCTTCTGGAAGGCCAGCATGTGCTGGCGGAGTCCATTCGCCTGCGCAATCCGTATGTCGACCCTCTCAACTTTCTGCAAACTCGCTTCCTGGAACGCTGGCGCCGGCGCGAAAGGCAGAAGCCAGGAGCCGGGAAACAGAAGTCGGGACGCACGGAGACCAAGGACTCCGCGCTTCTGCATCTCCTGCAGATTACCGTTGGCGGTATTGCTTTTGGGATGAAAAGCACGGGTTAGGAGCTGGGATGGAGGATCAAGGCATGAGACTCCCCGGTTTGTCAATTCCTACCTCCTAACTCCTGAATCCTATAACGTGAGACTACAATGGCGCGCGTCCGCACCGAGAAGATTCGCTTGGACCGCCTTTTGGTAGAGCGCGGGCTGGCGAATTCGCGCGAGAGGGCGCAAGGCCTTATTCTCGCGGGACAGGTCCTGGTGAATGAACAGAAGCAGGAGAAGTGCGGCACACTGGTCGACGGTAAGGCAACTCTGCGCCTGCTGGGCGAGCCTCCCAAGTATGTAAGTCGCGGCGGTCTGAAACTGGAGGGGGCGCTGGAGCACTTTCGCGTCAATCCCGACGCCAAAGTGTGCCTCGACATCGGCGCCTCCACCGGAGGCTTCACCGATTGCCTGCTTCAGCTCGGCGCCGCAAAAGTGTTCGCCGTGGATGGGGGAACCAATCAGCTCGATTGGAAATTGCGCCACGACCCGCGTGTGGTGGTGATGGAGAAGACCAACGCCCGTTATCTCACTTTCGACCGAATCGGGATGCAGGTGGAACTGGTGACCATCGATGTTTCCTTCATCTCGGTTACTTTGATCCTGCCCCCGCTTATTCCCCTGGTGGCCTCACCCGCGGAATTGCTGGTGTTGGTCAAACCACAATTCGAGGTGGGAAAAGGCCAGGTGGGAAAAGGCGGTATCGTCCGCGATCCGGCCCAGCATCAGGAAGCGGTGGCCAAAGTCTCCCGGGTGCTGCTCGAACTGGGGTTCAGCGGCTTAATGTCAATGGAGAGCCCGCTGCCGGGGGCGGAGGGTAACCGCGAGTTTTTCATCCATGCAGTCTGGAAGAAAGTGGCGGCGGGTTCGTTGCCGATGGCTCGCTGCCTGCGCTGTGTGTCTAACCACTAGCCACTGCCCAATAACCACTGTAGGATATGAACTGCCATGCCCATTAAGCGAGTCGGCATTATCTCCAAACCGAAGAAGGCAGAAGTCCGTGAGATTGTTCCGGACTTGCTGGTGTGGCTCCGGGAGCGGAGCATTGAGGCGTTCATCGACAAGGAAACGGGCGCCATCATGAAGACAAAGGACCGGTGCCTGACCCGCAATGAAATGCCGGACCAGGTCGATTTGCTGATCGTCCTGGGCGGCGATGGCACGCTCCTGGCCACGGCGCGCGCCCTGAACCGCAAACCGGTTCCCATTCTGGCGGTGAACCTGGGAGGTCTGGGCTTTCTCACCGAAATCACGCGCGAGGAGCTCTATCCGACGCTGGAAACGGTGGTGGCCGGCGCACATCAGACCGACCGCCGGGTGCAGATTGAAGGCGAGTTGATTCGCACCGATGAAGTCCTGACGACGTTCCTGGCCTTGAACGATGTGGTCTTGAACAAGGGAGCCATTGCGCGGATCTTCGACTTTGAACTGCGGGCCAACGGCGAACTGGTTTCAACTTACAAGTCGGACGGCCTGATTGTCTCCACCCCCACAGGTTCAACCGCCTACTCCCTGGCGGCGGGAGGGCCCATCGTTACGCCGTCGGTTGAGGCTTTCGTAGTAACTCCCATCTGCGCTCACACCCTCACCCACCGGCCGCTGGTGCTTCCCAACTCGGTGCATCTGGAGGTGACGGTAAAGAGCCAGCGCGAGGCTGCCTACCTGACCGTGGACGGACAGGTGGGAATTGCTACCCACAGCGAAGACCAGGTGCGAATGCGCAAAGCCGATTCCTGCGTGGAATTGGTCCGGCCGCCATCCACACCCTACTTTCAGATTCTTCAGAAGAAGTTGAAGTGGGGGGAGCGGTAGGAACCAGAAGGCAGTAAGCAGCACGCTCAATGCGCTGCAATTTCCTTGCGGCTCTGAGGTCGCTGGTTCGCGTATTGCAGGGCCAACACAGCGAAAGCAGTGGCTGCGTCACTCATAAAGTGGCCGGTGGGGGAAGACAGATCCTGCTGTTTGTTGAGCGAATAAGCCAGCCATCTGCCTTCTGACCGGTCCTGATTCTGCTCCAGCCAATTGAGCCCGCGTCTTATTTGCGGCTGGTCGGGCCCCATGCCCGCCTGCTGCAACACGAACGTGACGACTCCGGTGGCATAGCCATCACTTCTCGTCTCTTGCGGCGTTCCGTCGTGCCGCTTCCATCCCTCCACGAACGCGGAGAGGCTGAAGCCTCCGTCCGCCTGCTGCTTGGCGAGGACCTCATCCACTATGGACTTCCGTTGGGCGGGCGTCAGCAGCCCGGGTACTTTGGTGGATGCCCAAAGCAGCATGACGCGATTGATCAGGGCCTGTGACTCGCGCTCCCGCCCAAGGTAATCGCGGAGCAATTCCATATGCTCGCGGATCTCCGGAGTGGCCTGATAGTTGCCGGGCGCGCTTCCCACCGCCAGCGCCGCCATTGTGGCCCCGTAGTATTGCGAATCTCCCTCCCAAGGCGAGTTGTGGAACTGCAACCAGTTCCAAGCTCCCCGGGCATCCCCTGTCGGTAGTTGCTGCTCCCACATGTTCTCGAGCGCCAGCCGTGCGTCGGGGCTCAGGGTACCGGCGAGCGCGTCATAACCCACCAGGATTACCGCGTTGAGAACGGACTCCGTGCCGCGCGATTCTGCGGTCTTGGGGAAACCTCTCTTCTCGTCGGGGTAGGCAGGCTCCACTTCTTTCCACAGCCGCACGCGCTTGGTGACATTGTCCAGCAGCTGGCGCTCCGTCGACGAAGGCTCTTGTTCGGAGAGGGTGGCGCGCAAGGCAGGGCGGGCCATGGCATAGGGGAGCACGGTGTGGCAGGAAACGCAAAACGTTCCATGGTCGCGGGCCGCAACTGGCCAGCCGATCCACCAGACCATCCGCCCGTCCAGATAGGAGGCGGCTGCCCTCCCGCTCCAGGTCGATGAACCCGCGATTGAGGATGGGCCATCCGTGGCCAGCAAACTCACCCCAAGGCATGCTCCCAGGATGCAGGCCACTAGTGTGATTGACTTCATGGCAGGATGCCTCCTCCCTGATTTCCAGGCTCTGTAATGGCCATGGCGGTTCGCCCTCTTTGTTGCCCCAGATGATTATACCCGGATTTTAAGGCGTCTCGCCTGCCCACAGGTCTTCCACGGTTTCACGCGCGCGGATCAATTCCGCCTCCGTCCCGCGCACCAGGACCTCGGCGGGCCGCGGACGGGTGTTGTAATTGGAGGACAAAACGAAGCCATATGCGCCGGTGGTCAGCACAGCCAGAAGATCGCCGGGTTGGACGTCGGGCATATCGCGGTCTTGTGCCAGAAAATCACCGCTCTCGCACAGCGGCCCCACGACGTCAGCCTGTAATCTCTTGGCGGCCTGATCGCGTACGGGAACGATCTCATGATAGGAGCCGTAGAGGGTTGGACGCATCAGATCATTCATGCCGGCATCGACGACCACGAAATTCTTGCGCTGGTTTTGCTTGACATAGAGCACCCGGGTAAGGAGAGCGCCCGCGTTGCCCACCAGAGCGCGTCCGGGCTCAATGATGAGGCGCAGCGAAGCCGCACCCAGTCTCGCTTCCAGGCCACGCGCCAACTGTTGCAAATCCAGTGGCGGCTCGGGGCCGTAGGAGATTCCGAACCCGCCGCCCAAATCGAGCACTTCGACCTTGATTCCCTCCGCCGCCAGGCTTCGGGCCACCGCAAGGATCTCATCCAGCGCCTTCCAAAAGGGTTCGACATCCAGGATCTGGGAGCCAATATGACAAGCCACGCCGTGGACCTTCAAATGGGGCGAACGAGCGGCGCGACGATAGAGTTCCGGGGCTTCATCCTTCGGTACGCCGAACTTGTGAATCATCTGCCCCGTGGAAATGTAAGGATGCGTGTCCGCTTCCACATCCGGATTCACCCGCATAGAAATGCGCCCGACTTTCTGGAGAGCACGTGCGCGGTCTTCTATAACCTCAAGTTCACCTGCCGATTCGACGTTGAACATCAGGATGCCGGCGGCCAGCGCGGCATCAATCTCCTCCCGTGTTTTCCCTACCCCGGAAAAGACAATGGATCCCGGCGCCGCTCCGGCACGCAACGCCCGCGCCAGCTCTCCCCCGGAGACCACGTCGAAACCGGCCCCGGCCCGGCGCAGCAGGCTGAGGATGCGGAGGTTGGAACTGGCCTTGACCGAGTAACAAATCAGGCCGGAAATTCCCCCGAGAATCCCGCGCAGCCCTTCGTAATTGCGCAGTATGGTGCTTTCGCTGTAAACATACAAAGGCGTGCCGAAACGGCCGGCAAGGTCCTCCAGGGACAGGTCCTCGCAGCAGAATACGCCGGCATGATAGTTGAATGCATAATTACTTAATTCAGCCATGTTATCTCTTTAGTGCCCCATGTGGTAGATAATGAAGGGTAAAGGCGCGCTGGCCGATCCAACTCTCTGCGGTTCATCCCCCGCAGGCAGCTTCCTGACCATCCACAACTGGCGCCTTTCGATCAGCGCACCTTGAGCAGCACCAGTGTCTGATCATCGCGCTGGGGACGGCCCCCCTCGAACTTGCGCACTTCATCCAATACCGCGCCGACGATCTCTCCGGGCGGCTTCTGCGCGTGCTGGCGCAAGACGTTCTCCAGGCGTCGCGAAGTGAACTCTTCCTGCTGAGAGTTGTTGGCTTCCGTGATGCCGTCGGAAAAGAACGCCAGCAAATCTCCTGACTCCAGGTTCAGGGTTACGGGCTGGTACTCGGTGTGCTCGAGCAGGCCGAGGGGAACACCCTCGGCGTGAATCGCCCGGCACACCCCATCGTGGACAAGGATGGGAAGGGGCATGCCAGCGTTGGCAAGGGAGAGGACCTTGGTGCGTGGCTCCCATACGGCGTAGGTCAGGGTAATAAAGTGGCCCTCGATCTTCCGCTCCAGGAACATGAGGTTCAGGCGCTTCATCATGTCAGGCGGTGGAAGCTTCAGCGGCGCAAGACTGCGCAAAGTGCCGCTGGCCATGGCCCCATAAAGTGCCGCCGGCGCGCCCTTGCCGCTCACATCGCCCACCACGATAACCTGCCGCTCCCTCCCGTAAGAGAGGAAATCATAAAGGTCACCCCCCAGTTCCCTCGCCGGTTGGAAGTGCAAAGCCACATCGAGACCGGGAATCTTGGGCGCGATCCCGGGCATCAGATGCATCTGGATTTCCTGGGCCCGGCGCAGGTCCCGCTCCAGTCGCGCCTCGCTGCGGGCCACGCGCTCGTAAAGACGCGCGTTCTCAATCGCGATGGCAATTTGCGGCGCGAGGGTGGAATAGATCCGCACGTGCTCGTCGTTGAAGTAATTCAGGTGCGGGCTTTCCAAATCAATCACCCCGATCACGCGGTCACGATAGATCAGCGGAACCGTCATCTCGGAGCGAGTCTCCGGGTTCACGCAGATGTAGCGCTTGTCTTTACTGACGTCCGGAACCACCACCGGCTGGCGCAGGCTCACCGCCGCCCCCACGATGCCCTGGTCGAAATTGACAGAGGTCTTTTCGGGCATGCGTTCATCCTGCTTGAGAGAGATTACGGCATTAAATGTATGCGCCTGGTCATCGGCCAGGAGTATGCCAAATCGGTGGTAATCCACCAGCCGCTTGGTGAGCGTACCGATCTTACGCAGCAATTCGTTCAAGACCAGTACGGAACTGAGCTCGCGGCTGATTTCATTCAGCAACTGGAGCGTGCGCGCCTGGCGCAGGCTCCGCCGATAGAGCCGCGCATTTTCGATGGCCATGGCCATACGGCTGGCCAGCAACTCCAGCAGGCTGACGTGGGAGTCATTGAAATAATCCGGTTGAACAGATTCCAGGTCAATAACACCGATCAAGCGGCCCTTGAAGATAAGGGGGACAGCCAGTTCGGAGCGAATTGACGCCAACGAGGGGATGTAGGTGGGGTCGCTTCCTACATCATTGACCAGCACAGAACGGCGCGTCTGCGCGGCCCGGCCCACAATACCCTCTCCCACCTTGATGCGCAGGCCGCGAATCAGTTCGGGAGGATGGCCGAGGCTGAAATGCACGCGCAACTCCCGCGTCTTCTCGTTGAGGAGAAGGATGGCAAAAACCTCATAATCGATGGCGCGCTTGACGATCTCCGCGATACGGCGAAGCAACTCGTCGAGATCGAGGGTGGAATTGATTCGCTCGCTGACCTCGATCATCAGGGTCAGGAGTTCGGTCAACTCGAGCGGCCGGGATGGGGAGCGCGCGACTTCACTCATGAGAGTCGATCAGGGTGATAACAGATTTGCAATGCTGCGACTTACCTATTCTATCATAGCGATTTGGCGCGGCTGCGGCGGCGGGTCGCCGCACTTCGGGTCATAATCGTCCATCCCCAAGTCATAATCGCTATAATGTCACTCGATGCTGATTCTGGCTTTTGACACGACCAGCGAAAAGGGGGGCGTGGGCGTCTTCCGGGACGCGGAGTGCCTGGCGTTCGTTTCACATGAGGGCTCGGCCAACCAATACTCCGTTTCCTTATTCGAATTGGTAGAACGGGTGCTCGCCCTGTCCCACCTGGAACTTCGTCAGATCGACGTCTATGGAGCCGCCAATGGCCCGGGATCGTTCACCGGAATTCGCATTGGGCTGGCCGCGGCGCGCGCCTGGGGTAGAGCATTTGACCGCCCGGTGCGCGGCGTTTCGATACTGCAAGCCATGGTGAACAAACGCGAACTCGATACTCGGGGCTCGCGACTCGTAACTCGAGACGCGAGACTCGCCGAGACCCCTGTATGCAGGCCGGGGCGGCTCGAGGGGGAGCAAGCACCG
Organism: Terriglobia bacterium; assembly: GCA_035501695.1. GTDB lineage: Bacteria > Acidobacteriota > Terriglobia > UBA7540 > UBA7540 > Bog-366. Next base: position 13,587 of record DATJVT010000244.1, read on the forward strand.
GCTTCTCAGGAATCGTGCGGTCCCGATTGGTACTTCCCGATTCTGGATGCGCGGCGGAGTGAATTCTATCTGGGCAACTTCCGCCGCATTCCCTCCGGCTCAGCGAGCGTCACGGGACAAGATTACGAACATGCGGATGCAGGCTGGCTCCTCAAGCCGGAAGCTCTGGCGGCGCTTCTGGAAGAGCGCCTGAAGAGCGGTGAACGCGGCATATGCCTGGTGCGCGCCCACGACCACCCCGCCGCCGAACTTCGTGCCTGCCTGCCCGGTTCACTCGAATGGCAAGCCATCGAAGGAACACTGGTGGACTCCATCGCTGATATTGCCTGGAAGCGGGAACAATCTAATCGTCCTTGCTTGCCAGCCGAACTTGACGCCTATTATATTCGCCGCCCGGATGCAGAAACCCATCTTGATTCGGCGCCTCGCAGATGACGACTTGGCGGCGGTTCACGCCATCCAGGTGAAGTGTCCGCTGGCGGCGCAGTGGCGGGCGGAAGACTACTTCCACCTGGCGCGGAATCCCGGTGGAACGGTTCTTGTCGTCGAACTCGAAGGCGCGAGGCCGCCGGAGATCGTGGGCTTCGTGGCGATTCACCGCGTGTCGGACGAAGCTGAATTACGCAACATCGCCGTCGTCCCCTCGCACCAGCGCAGGGGGATTGCCGGCGCGTTGGTCGCGGAGGCGCTCCGCATCTTGCGCGGGGACGGGGTGAAAAGCACTTTCCTCGAGGTCCGCGCCTCCAACCAACCCGCGTTGGCCTTATACACATCGGCGGGATTTCGGCCGTTATACACCCGCCGCGAGTACTATCGCGACCCCGTCGAGGACGCGCTGGTGCTCGCCTGCGACTTCCTCCCCACATAAGCAATCCCTGCTCATTGCATCTCACCCTTTGTCTTGCCCGGCACAGGCCTCCGGTTGGCCGGGTTTCCCAACCTCGAAGCGGCGCCTTGCGCCGACCGGTTTAGGCCCACAGAATCGCGTCATGTTCGGCGCAAAACTCCGTGCTTGGACAGCAAAACGCCTGTGGAAAACCCATTTTCCTGCAAGACATTCTGTTACCCGGTCATTTGTTTCCATCCGTCGCACCGACAGAGTGTCGGGCGAGCGGAGCGGGTAGCGACGGTCAGTGGCTTTTTGACCGTGTCCTATTCCCTGGTATAGAGCAGTTTGTTCGGGCCGGTGAAAGCTCAGATGATCCAACGCGCGGCGCAAGGCCTTCGGGCTTGAGAAAGATATGCTAGACTCGTTAAGGGATGCGCGAACCTTTCCTGGAGAGAATCGACAAGCGCCCGGTGGTGTGCGACGGCGCGATGGGGACGATGCTGTATTCCAAGGGCATCTCCCTGAACCGCTGCTTTGACGAGCTGAATCTAACCGCTCCGCAGCTCGTCAAAGAGGTCCACCTGGGGTACGTCCGGGCTGGAGCGGAGGTGGTGGAAACCAACACGTTCGGGGCTGCCAGGTTCCGCTTGGAAAGATTCGGTCTGGGCGACAAAGTGCGCGATATCAATCTGGCAGGGGCGCGCCTGGCGCGGGAGATAGCCGGTGATGACCTCTACGTGGCAGGCGCCGTGGGGCCCCAGGGGATTCGCCTGGAACCTCTGGGCAGCACCTCGAAGGAAGAGGCGCGCGCGGCGTTCCGGCAGCAGGTTGCGGCCCTGGTGGAAGGGGGCGTTGATCTTATCATCGTCGAGACGATGATGGATTTGAACGAGGCTCACCAGGCGCTGCTCGCGGCGCGCGAAGTAGGGTCAATCCCCGTGATTGTGCAAATGACAATTCAGGACGACGGCAGTACGCCTACCGGGACGCGCCCGGAGGACCTGGCGCGCGCGCTGGACGAATGGGGTGCGGACCTGATCGGCGTCAATTGCAGCGTCGGTCCAGCCGCAGTGCAGGAGACTCTGGAGCGCATGGCGGCGGTTACCGGGAAACGACTTTCCGCGCAGCCCAATGCCGGAATGCCGCGAACCGTGGAGGGCCGCAACCTCTATCTTTGCTCGCCCGACTATATGGCCAGCTACGCGCGGCGTTTCATCCAGGCCGGAGCGCGCCTGGTGGGAGGATGTTGCGGGACCACCCCTGAGCATATCAGAGCCATCAAGAACGCGGTCCGCTCCCTCAGCCCGCAACGGGCCCGAGTTCCTGTAGAAGTCAGGGCTCAGGCCGCTGCCACGCTTTCACCCGTGCCGGTGGAAGGCCGCTCCCGCCTGGCCCGGAAGTTAGCGCGGCAGGAGTTTCCCATTCTTGTCGAAGTGGTCCCACCCAAGGGGTGCGATGCCACCAAGGAGGTGGAAGGGGCGCAATACCTCATCGAGTGGGGGATTGACGCGGTGAACATTCCGGACGGGTCCGGGGCCACGGCGCGCATGAGCGCTCTGACCCTCGCGGCCCTGCTCCAGCAGCGCACCGGCATTGAGGTCCTGCTCCACTACAGCTCGCGCGATCGAAACGTTCTGACCATCCAATCCGACCTTCTGGGGGCGCATGCCCTGGGGGTGCGCAATCTTCTGGCATTGACCCGCGACACACCCCAATACTCCAGCGCCCTGGATAGCGGCACTACGGAAGTAGATGCTGTCGGACTGCTGAATCTCACCAGCAATCTGAATCGGGGTCTGGATGTGGGGGCCAACCCCTTGGGAGCGCAAACGTCTTACCTGGTGGGCGCCGGCATCAATCCGTGCACGCTGAACCTGGAAGAGGAACTTCATCGTTTCCAGCAGAAAGTCGAAGCGGGAGCTGATTTCGCCGTGACCCAGCCGGTCTTCCAGGTGGAACGAATGGCAGCCTTCCTGGAGCGGGCTCGGCGCTTCGCCCCGCGTCTTCCCATCATTGCCGCGATCTGGCCGCTCACCAGCTTCCGCAATGCCGAATTCATGAACAACGAAGTGCCGGGAGTTTCCGTCCCGCCGGCGGTGATGGACCGCATGCGCGCGGCGGATTCCGGCGAGCGCGCCCGGCAGGAGGGTTTGAAAATCGCCCAAGAGACGTTGGTCCAGCTCCGTTCCCTGGTTCAGGGAGCGCAAATCGCCGCTCCCTTTGGGCGTTACGCCATGGCGGTGGAGGTGGCGCAGGCTCTTGGCGCGCGCCAGGCCGCCACTTCCACCTGGCAACCGTGATAGAATCTTGAATAAGTCGTCAGTTGTCAGTTCTCAGTAAAGAAACGAAAAGAGCGCTTTTACCGATAACTGAATACTGATGACTGAAATCTGATGACTGACGACTGGAAAGGATGGGCAAGTTGTCAGTTAGCAGTCTTCAGTTCTCAATAGAGAACCGGGTACGGGGCCTTTGCTGATAACTGACAACTGATGACTGACAACCGGATAGGACAGTGCCATGTCCCAAACCACAAAGAGTGACAAGCCGGAGCCCTTTGAGAAGAACCTGGCGCGCCTAGACGCCATCGTACGGGAATTAGAGGATACGGAACTTCCACTCGACAAGGCGCTGGTGTTGTACGAGGAGGGAATGAAACTCTCGGATTTCTGTCACAAGCAACTGGAAGAGGCGGAAGGACGCGTGGAAATTTTAACGAGGAAGGCCGGCGGAAAAATGGCGGCCGAGCCTTTTGCGGCGGACGAACTGGAAGCGGGAAAGAACCAGGAGTGAGAATCCGAAAAGCGTAAGCCCTGCCACTAAAGAGGACCTGCAACGATTGTGAGCCCATCTTCACCTCAGGAAATTCGCCGGCATCTGGAAGAGTGCCGCATTCTGGTGGACGCGGAACTGGAGCGCATCCTTCCACCCGCGGAGGAGTATCCCCCAAGCATCCACAAGGCCATGCGCTATTCCGTGTTTGCAGGGGGTAAGCGAATTCGTCCGGTTTTGTGCCTGGAGGCGGGCCGGTTGTTCGGTGGAAATCCGGAAGTCCTCTTGCGGGTGGGAAGCGCTCTTGAGTTGATCCACACTTACTCGTTGATTCACGACGATTTGCCGGCCCTGGATAACGACGACTTGCGCCGCGGCAAGCCCACTTCCCACGTTGTTTTCGGAGAGGCAGCCGCCATCCTGGCCGGCGACGCCCTTCTCACCCTCGCCTTTGAAACCATCGCGGGGGCGGACCATGGTGCTGCGCCCGGCATCTTGCGGGTTATTCACGAACTCGCCCATGCCATCGGGACTCTGGGAGGCATGGTGGGAGGCCAGGTGGTTGACCTGGAATCGACCGACCAGACCGGCGATGCGATGCGGTTGGAGTACATTCACTCCGCCAAGACCGGTGCGTTCATCCGGGCGGCAGTGCGCTCCGGAGCGATTTTGGCGCCGACCACGCCTGATGACCTGGCTCGCATAACAATTTATGGAGAAAAGGTAGGCCTGGCATTTCAAATCGCCGATGATCTGCTCGATGTGCTGGGATCCGAGGGGGAATTGGGCAAGACGATTGGCAAGGACGAGGAGCAGCATAAGGCCACGTATCCGGCGTTGCATGGCATCGAGGCCTCCAAGCAGATCGCCTCGCGGCTGGTGGAGGAAGCCTGCGCCGCCCTGGAACCTTACGGCGCGCGCGCCGCGGTCCTTCAGCAAATCGCGCATTACATTGTGGGCAGGACGCATTAGGGAGAAAGCAGAAAGCAGGAGGCACCAGGCAGTTGGCACAAGGCAGTAGGCAGGGACTGGGGAGGCGGAGTTGAATGCCACCCGCTGCTGACTGCGTACAGCTTACTGCCTACGCGGCTTAATAAGGGGTGGAAATGGAATACCGGTATTTGAACAAGATCGATTCCCCTGCGGATCTAAAGAAAGTTCCCCAGGAGGATCTTCCTGTGGTGGCGGAGGAACTGCGCGATTACATGGTCTCGGTGATCGCCAAGATTGGAGGCCACCTGGCATCCAGTCTGGGTGCGGTCGAGCTGACCATTGCTCTCCACTACCTGTTCGACACCCCCCGCGACAAGATCGTCTGGGACGTCGGCCACCAGGCCTATGGACATAAGATACTAACGGGGCGGCGCGAGCGCTTCCCCACCATTCGCCAGTACGGGGGCCTCTCGGGCTTCCCGGTGCGGGATGAGAGTCCTTACGACACGTTCAATGTGGCCCACGCGGGAACAGCCGTGTCCGGTGCGCTGGGCATGGCCGTAGCGCGCGACCTCAAGGGGGAAGACTTTCATGTGGTGGCAGTGGTGGGCGATGCGGGATTAACCACCGGCCTAGAGCTCGAAGGCATCAACAATCTCGGAACCCTCAGGAAGAAAGTGATCGTCATCCTGAACGACAACAAGATGTCGATTTCACCCAATGTCGGCGCGTTCGCCGGGTATTTGAACCGTATCGCTCACGGCCAGGCCTACCACCGCTTGCGCGAAGAAGCCGAGAAGATTGTCGGTGCGGTCCCGCGTCTGGGATCCCGCCTGCTGAAGGTTTCCCAGGACCTGTTTGAAACTGCCAAGAACATGCTGATTCCGGGATTGGTGTTTGAGGAGTTGGGTTTTGAATATCTCGGCCCCATCAACGGCCACAGCCTGCCGGAGCTGCTGGACGTGCTGGCGAAGGCCAAGCAGCGCCCCGGCCCGGTGCTGGTCCACATTCTGACTCAAAAGGGCAAGGGTTACGAGCACGCCGAACAACTTCCGGTGAAGTATCACGGGGTGACGCCCTTTGATTTCTCCACGGGGGCTTTCCACAAGGGGCCGGCGGTGGCGCCGAGCTACACCTCGGTGTTCGGCAAGGCCATTTGCCAACTGGCCGAAAAAGATCCCCGTGTGGTGGCCATCACCGCCGCCATGGGAGAAGGCACGGGCTTGGACGAATTCTCCAAGCGTTATCCCGAGCGCTTCTACGATGTGGGAATCGCGGAGCAACATGCGGTGACGTTTGCCACCGGATTGGCGTGCGAGGGTATGCGTCCGGTTTGCGCCATCTATTCGACTTTCCTGCAGCGCGCCTTTGACCAGGTGATGCACGACACCTGCCTGATGCGCGCTCCAGTCACCTTTGTTCTCGACCGCGGCGGCCTGGTGGGAGCCGATGGTCCCACGCACCACGGCCTTTACGACCTGATCTATCTTCCCGCGCTCCCGGGCATCGTGGTGATGGCCCCCAAAGACGAAAATGAATTGCGCCACATGCTCTATACCGCCATTAACCACAACGGACCCGCCGCGCTTCGTTACCCGAGGGGCAACGGAATGGGCGTCGCCCTGGATCAGGAGTTGAAGGCTCTCGAAATTGGTAAAGGCGAGATTCTGCGCGAAGGTTCCGACGTCGGCATCCTGGCGCTGGGTTCGATGGTCTACCCCTGCCTTGAAGCAGCAAAACGGCTCGAGACACTGGGACTGCATGCCACATTAATCAATGCGCGGTTCGCCAAACCCCTGGATGAGGAATTAATCTGCTGCCTCGCGGCGGAGAAGCAATTCCTGGTAACTGCGGAAGAAGGCACCGAGGCCGGAGGCTTTGGCGCGGCGGTGGCCACCCTGCTCCAGGACAAGAAGATTCCCGCCAGCATTCTGCGCATCGCAGTTCCCGATCGCATCATCCCCCACGGGGCAGCCAACCTGCTGCACGCCAAGTACGGCCTGGACGTCGACGGGATTTTCGAGAAGATCAAGAACTTTGCCCACGAATTCCCCGCCCGCTCCAAGTTGCAGTATCGGTCGCTGCTGCGGTCGTAAGAAAAGACCGACACTCCGGATCCGGGAAGCGCAACCGGCCGGGCTGACGTTTGCCGTTTCCTTAACTCTCCCATCGCTTCATCGCCCAACCGTCCCGCGGGAAGAACTTCGATCAGTACAGGAAGTCCAGACTGCTGTCAAAGAACGTGTGTTGGAACCCAACAAAATGGTTGAAGTTGGGTGAGGTGATGTTGGTAAAAACATCGCGGGGGTTGGAATGGTTTGTCACATTGAAAATCATCAGCGACCCACGCATGGTGTGGTTCTTCAAGTAAGGAAAGGGGAGGTGAAATTCCTTGCTCAGCTTCAAATCGAGCGAGAAGAACTGAGGGAAGTGTTGGGTGTTGGGCTCGCCCACGTAATTATTCCGCTCGTCGACAGGAGAGTAGGGAAAGCCGGAATGATAATCGGCCACAGGTCCCGCTTCAATCCCCCATATGTGGGTCTGGAATCGCCCCCAGGCCAGGAGGCGATTGGGAACGTCCGATGCCAGGTTGGAGTAGGCGTTGGGGACGATGACGGGTTGTTCAAAAGGCACAAACACTTGCGGCAGGGAGTTTAAATCCCCGCGGGCCTTGCTATACACGTATGACAAGTTCACTTCCGAGCTTCCGGGCAGGCGGAAGTGAAGCGTCGATTCGAACTCGTTGTAGACGGAAGCACCGTGGGGGGTAAGCAATAAGGCCGGACCCGCGGACGAGGCGGCCATCGGGTTAATGATGAACTGATCGTATGCGCGGCTGGAAATGTAACTCAGGCGCAGCATGGCCCGAGGAACCAACTCGCGGTCCGCCTCCAGGCTCCACGTCCAATTGTAGGGCATGTTGGTGGGAAATATTGGTGAGGCCAACCACTCTCCCTGCGAGTTGAGTGTGCCGTAAGCGTTCACATAGGTAATAGGGGAGCCTTCCAGGTTGCCCTGGGTATCATACAGGCTTACCCGGCGCGCGGGATTCTGGGTAAAACTCCCCGCCAGCAAGGGGGCGTGACCGTAAAAGTGGCCGACCCCGGCGCGAAACACCGTCTTCCCGCCCTTGCCGGGAGAGTAGGCGATTCCCAGGCGGGGGGCTATGTTGTAGGGGCTGCCTAGTGACGCGCCGGAATAACGCAGACCCACATCAACCGCAATTTGCTCGCTGGGCACCCAATGATCCGCGACGAAGATGTTCCCTTCAAAATCCCGCGCCGTCAGGTTTCCCGGTCCCACGAATTCAATCCGCTCCGTCACCGATCCATCGGACCGCAGCACGTTTACCGGGCGGGATTCGTTACTGCCCGTGTAAGTGCGGTTGAGGAGATCAACTCCCACTGTCCATTCGTGCTTTCCCCACCACTTCAGGCGGGGGAGCTTGTAGGTTTCCGCAAATTGTTCCTGGTCGCCATCCCGGTTGTAGGAGTTGAAGAAGTTGCCTCCCCAACCCTCGGGCGTGACGAGCATGTCAGCCACGCCTTGCCCGTGGCTGTAGCTGTTGAAAGCCATGCCGTCGATCATGGTGGTGAAGATGCTTCCCCCCGTGGTGATGAACTGATCCGTAAGGGTGACTTTGAACCCGTTCTGGCCGTAATCGGCGGAGGCAGGCTGGGGGACCAGGGAGTTGATATTGGCATACTGGCGGTAGAGGGGGAAGGCGTTGGCCGTCGCGATCAATAAATGGCGGGGGGAAAAAACGTAATGCACGTCCGTAAAGGAATTGAAATCGTGCGTCCAGATTTCATTATGGGGGTAGGCCAGTCCCCGCACCGGCTGTTTGTCAATATCGTACCCCGCTGCCTCCGAGAAACTCATCCGGTTTGCGATCAAAGGCCCTGTGACATACAGCCGGGGGTTGTAATCCGCGATTCCCACGATGTGGCCATTCTTGATGCGAGGGCTGGGAGTGAGGTTTTGCTGCTCGAATCCCCACTTGTCGGACGGTGGCCGGGTGTGAATGGTAGTAAGCCCGCCCGTGTAGCTGCCGTACTGCGCATCGTAGTTGTTCTTGTAAACCTGGAGGGAATCAATCGCCAGAATTGGAATGTCAATGGCTTGGCTGCCGGTTACGGGGTCAGAAGCCTCGGCGGAATTAACCAGCATCTGCCCCATGCTCTCGGGGGCTCCCTTGATGTTGATCTTTCCATCCGGCGTCCGGATCACGCCGGGCAGGTAAGGTAGGGCGGCTTTGAATTTCTGTTCCACCAGCGGCAGGCTGGCCAGTTGCGTTTGGCCCAGTTTGCCGGCCGGCACGGTGGATTCCGTGGCCAGGGTATCAGATTTCTCGTGGACTTCCACAGTTTGGTGGAGTACCACCTCCGGCGGCAGGACCATCTGGAGTTCCGGCGGCGGAACGTCCGTCACTTCCAGGGTGCGGTTCAGCGGTTCGTAACCGGCAGCCGCGCAGACCAGAGAGTATTTGCCGGGTTGCAAACCCGAGAAGGAAAACTGTCCCTTATGATCGGTGGTCGAGGTGAGCCCATCGGGGGGGAGCAACCGGCTGGTCAAGGTGCAGATGGCATCCTGTATGGGGGCATCTTTATCGTTAACGACCTCGCCGTGAATCCCCGGAAGGGAAGGCAAGGCTCGCGCCCACCCCAGGGCACAAAGGATGAGCCCGCCTGCCAGCAAGGGAATTGTGGCGCCGCCTTGGCGGCGGTGGATACCCATCGTTTTACCGACCTCGGGTTTTCTCTTGGAACAGGAACGATCGGAGACGTATGGTTCCCCTGCATCCAGAGCATTGGAAAGAACCTCTACCGGTTAACTGAGTCCGTCCCTAAATCAGGTCCTCTACAATGTTCAATTCCAGTCTTCGAGGTTTCGGTGCACCGGAACTCCGCCGTAATCACCGGCACCCATGGGTGCATACGGCATATGGGGCGTCCATTTCAAGACCTCCGCAGCGGCTCCGGAGGCGTGGTCCGGCAGCCTCATCGTTTCGATAATGAGTTGGGTTTTTCGCGTTTGACGATTCCCGCCCCTTCCCTGATGGTCAGGAATTGATTGGCGGGCTCGTTCGTGAATCTCTCCAGTTTTTGAGTCGTAGGCCACTTGACCTCGATGAGGTCGGCCTGCGGAGCGGAACCCAGACCGAAGTGAAGTCGCAAGTCGCTCTGCGACATGACGCTCGTTCCACAGTGCACCTCGTCCATCTGCTCATGCTTTCCCGTCACCACGCGCACGCGCGCGCCGATGGCCGTGCGGTTGCACTGGGTGCCAAGTAACTTGATGGTGATCCAATTGTTCTTGTTGCCCCCGTCGTTGCGCAGCAGCGAGGGGATATCATTCATATTCAGGATCAGCACGTCGACGTCGCCGTCGTTATCGTAGTCGCCAAAAGCGCAGCCGCGGCTCGCGAAGCGCGCCGTGACGCCCGGCCCCATCTCCTTGGAAACGTCCTGGAATTTTCCATTCCCCAGGTTGCGATAGACGACTCGCGGCGATGTGAACAGGGCATCGAGATGATAGTCGTTGATCTCCGGGTAGACATGGCCCGTGACGTGGAAGATGTCGGACCAGCCGTCGTTATCGTAGTCCATGAACCCGGCTCCCCAGCACACATATTGGGTGTTCACGCCCAGGCCGGACACAAAGGTCACGTCGGTAAAAGTTCCGTCGCGGTTGTTGTGGTACAGGTCGGGGGTGTCATCGCTGAAGTTGGTCTTGAAGATGTCGAACCAGCCATCGCAGTCGTAATCCGCCACCCCCACGCCCATTCCCGCCTGCTCCTGCCCATCCTCGTTGTAGGCGCATCCGGCCAACACGGCAATGTCCTCGAAGGTGCCGTCGTGCTTGTTGTGAAACAGGATGCTCGGCTCGGAGTCCACCGCCACGTAAATGTCGGGCCAGCCGTCGTTGTCGAAGTCGTAGGAGACTGCGGTGATGGAATACCGCGCCCCCGGCTTCAGGATTCCCGCCTTCTCAGAAACGTCGGTAAAAGTACCGTTACCGTTGTTGTGATAGAGAATATTCATCCCGCCTGGAAGGCCGCGAGGGCCGCACATCACCGGGATACCTTTCCACTGACAATAGCCAGTCTGCCCCGGCACGGGCACTTTGGTGATGTCGAGATCGATGTAGTTGCAGACGAACAGGTCCAGAAATCCGTCGCGGTCGTAATCCAGCCAGGTACAGCCGGAGGCCCAGCGGAGGCGCTCCTCCCACAATCCCGCCTGCTTGGTGACGTCCGTGAAGGTCCCATTGCCGTTGTTGTGCCACAGCACGTTGTGGCCCCAGTAGCCGCAAAACAGATCGTCCCAGCCGTCGTTGTCGTAATCGCCCACGCAAACACCTGTTCCCCAGCCGGTGCGTGCCAGGCCCGCCTGCTCAGTCACATCCGTGAAAGTGCCGTCGCGATTGTTCTTCAGGAGGTGTTGCGTGGGTTTCTTCCCGTCCGGGTAGGGTTCCTCCCCTGGCAACCGGTCTCCGTTGGTGAGGTAGATATCCAGCCAGCCGTCCTGATCGTAATCGAAAAACGCCAGCCCACTTCCCTTGGCTTCAATGATGTACTTCTTGCGCGCGACCCCACCCCATACGTTGGGGATGGCGAGACCTGCCTCCTTCGCCACGTCCACAAAGGTAACGGGGGAAGGGGATCCCGGATGCGGCACCGTGGCCGCCTGTAGGACGGGCTTTCCCCCCCATCGCCACAGGGGCGTGGTAAGCGCATCGAGAAGACTTGACCCCAGAACTACTGCCGATGAACCCAACCAATTGCGTCGCGAGAATTTCATTTCGTCCTTGTGGTGGCGCGGCGAAGCATCGCCGTCCTTTCCTTCCCTCCTGCCCGTCTGCTCAGACTGCCTGAGGCACGGGAATTCAAACGAGTCATTATACTATGGCTCTGCGCTAGTAATTGGCCGCCCAGCAAGCTAGAATCGCTGGCGAGGGAATTGTTACATGGCTGAAACCCCGTCAGGAGTTGTCTCCTCCGCGTCCGCATCGTTCAGTGTTCGCATCATTGCTCTGGCCGTTCTTTTCGGATGTATCTATTACGCCAGCTCGGTGATCATTACCCTGATCTGCTCCGTCCTGATTGCCTCGGTCCTCGACCCGGGAGTGCGGGCGATGGAGACTTATCGTGTGCCGCGCTGGCTGGCCTCCCTCTTCATGGTGCTGCTGATGCTGGGCGCGACTTACCTGGTCATCTACGGGATCTACGACCGCGCCCAGGCCTTCTATCAGGATTTGCCCAAACTGGGCGAGAGGCTGAAGCACATCATCGCTCCCATTCAATTGACCGCCCACAACTTCCAGCAAAGCACGCAGACCATCATGCCACCCTCCCAAGAAGCGAACGTGCCAACGGTGCGGCTGCAACAGGAATCCCCCTATGAACATTTTCTTCTGCGGGGCATCGGATCAGTTTACGCCTTTGCCGTCACCGTTATGTTCATCCCCTTCCTGGTCTTCTTCATGCTCACTTCAAAGAACCAGTTGTGGGCGGCGTCGCTAAACCTCTTCCCCATCCGGCGCCGCCAACAGGCCGAGGACGTGATTCATGCCATCGCGCGCATGTTGCGGCAATTCGTAGTGGGGAATTTGTTTGTGGGCCTTATTTCCGCCTGCATTATTACCCCCATCTTCGCCATTATTGGCCTCCAGTATGCCTTGATGGTGGGCCCACTGGCCGCTATCCTCAGCCTCATACCCTATATTGGTGTGGCGCTGGGAATTCTCCCCCCCTTGCTGATTGGGCTTATGCAATACGAAACCACCGGCCCCTTCGTGGTGATTGGAGTTTCCGTTACGCTAGTGCATTTTGTCGCGGTCAATATCCTGACCCCTAAACTGGTGGGACAGAGGGTCAACCTGAATGCTCTCGCCATTACCATAGCCATGATGTTCTGGTCGTGGTTGTGGGGTGGATTCGGGCTGATCCTTGCGGTGCCCATTACTGCCGCCATCAAAACGGTGTGCGATAATGTGGAATCCCTTAAACCCTACGGCACCTGGCTCGGCGAAGGGTGAACGCACGATAGACCCTTAGTCTCTCCTCCGCTTTTTATTGTTCAATGAGTCCGGGGAACTTTCCTTCTCCAGGTGTGTTCACAATGGTGGAGGAACGCAGAGTTGTTAAGTTTGTTAAATACTCCGCACATCTTGTTAACTCTTGTTAAATGTGGCCCCTACCCGCGACGCTTGGTAACGGGCCGGGTAGCTGCTGCGTCGAAAGGTACGGGGAGGTAATTCGAATATGCGACGAACATTTGCTATTGGAACGTTAGGTCTTCTGACATTGCTGGGGGCAGTGGTTGTGGGGTGGGCTGAGGAAGCAACCCCACAAGGGGGTGCTCCGGCGCAAGCCCAGAACGAGTGGGGTAATCGGTCGCGTCAATTTGGGGGCGGCGGCCAAGGGCGCTACGGGACGCAAGGCGGGCCGGGAGGCCCGGGCAGGGGCTGGCAACGGGGTGGCCGGCGCGGGTTTGGCGAGGGTGGTGGTCTTCTGCGAATGGCGGAAAACCCGCGCGTGCGTGAGTACCTCAGTCTCTCGGACGAGCAGGTGGAGCGTTTGCACAAGCTGGGATTGGAATCGGAGAAAACCTCCGTGCAGGCTCGCGCTGATATGCAATTGCGCCGCATTGAACTCCGTGAGTTGCTGCGGGCGGATAATCCCGATCACGACGCGATCATGAAGAAGCTCGACGAAGTAAACGCCCTGCGGGGAAAGATGGAAAAGCAGCGCATGGAGACAATGCTCTCGGCGCGCAGCGTGCTCACGCCCGACCAGCAGAAGAAACTCAAGACCTTCAGGCAGAACCGTGGCTTCGGTGACGGCCAGGGTCGCGGCCGCTCCATGGAGCGGCGTGGCGGCATGGGACGGCCCGGTGGTCCTGGCAATCCTTCCGGCGGGAGTTCGCCCAAGCCGCCTGAACCACCCACCGAATAGGAATCTCAGGCAAAATGCCGCTGGCGGTACGACTCGGGGCTTCCACCAGCGGCACGCGCCGGAGTCTGCCTCCGGTATCCCTCTTTTCACAAAGTTTCCCTGCGACTTATAATTAGATGTTTAGGCCTCGGGGTGCTGCACTCACCGTATCTGCCCGGTCGAGATCGCATGTTGGGGACCGTGCAAGGGACGGAAGAATGCACATGCCACGGGGGGCAGGCCGGCCCTTTGAGCCGACAGGTGGGGTGATTTTGAGCACAGGAAACATCCAAGCGGGCGATCCCTGGGGGCCGGGGGCGACTTCAGAAAACTCGGAATTGGCCGGCGGTGCTGAGTGGCGAAGAGCCACGGGCACCGCTCCCCTGCACGGCGTCACGCGGGCCAGTTCGCTGGGTGAAGAGATTGTTGTCCGCGGCGCCCGCGTCCACAACCTGAAGAATATCGACTGCACCATTCCCCACAACAAAATCACCGTGGTCACGGGGCTTTCCGGTTCGGGGAAGTCCAGCCTGGCATTTGACACGCTCTATGCGGAAGGCCAGCGGCGTTACGTGGAGTCGCTCTCCGCCTACGCACGTCAATTCCTGGAGCGCATGGAGAAGCCCGACGTTGACGAGATCACCGGCATCGCCCCCCCCGTAGCCATTCGCCAGAAGAACTCCACGCGTAATCCCCGCTCCACAGTGGCGACCGCCACGGAAATCTATGATTACCTGCGTTTGCTCTTTGCGCGCATCGGAGAAACCACGTGTTACCAGTGTGGCCAATTGGTCCAAAGGGACCATGTCGACGCGGTTGCAGAGAGCATCCTGCGGGAGGAGAAAGGCCGCCGGTTTTATCTGCTGTTTCAGGTGAACCCTGACGATTCGGCAGCAGTCCCCAGCACGAGGCCTTCCCCCATGAAGGGCGCCGCGGGGGCGAACCCAGACAGTTCCAGGGCGCGCAAGCGCCGGGCCCCCGGCGAAGCCGCAGGATCGCCGCCGGCAGCAGGACAGGCGGCGCCCCCGGGCGAGGTATTAAAACCCCGGCTCTTCGCCCTCCGTCAGCGAGGGTACAACCGTCTTTACCAGGAGGGACGGGTGTTTGAATTCTCCACGCCTGAGTCCCTGCTCGACGTGGACTTCGCGCGACCGGTTTACGTTCTGGTGGATCGCCTATCGGTGGGGGAAGACATTCGCCAGCGCGTCATCGACTCGGTGGAACTCTGCTATTCCGAGTCGGGGGAAGCCATTCTGGAGTTCGTTTCACCCGATCCGACCACTCCACCGGAGCGGAGGGTCTTCAGTGAACGCTTCGAGTGCAAGACCTGCAAAGTATCCTATCAGGATCCGGAGCCAAGCCTGTTTTCGTTCAATAACCCTTACGGCGCGTGCCCGCGTTGTCAGGGCTTCGGCAATACCATTGATTTCGACCTCGACCTGGTGATTCCCGACAAGAACAAGACCCTGGCCGAGGGCGCGGTGGAACCCTGGACCAAGCCCCGTTACCGGTCACTGCAAAACGAGATGCGGCGCGCCGCACGCACGCGCAAAATCCCTCTCGACGTCTCTTATTACAAGCTCGACTCGGCCCAACGCCAGTGGCTGGTGGAGGGCGATAGTGACTTTGAGGGCATCCGCGGATTCTTTGCTTATCTGGAGCGGAAGAAATACAAACTCCATGTGCGTGTGTTCCTCAGCCGTTACCGGGGCTACACCCTTTGCCCGGAATGCCAGGGCGGCCGCTTGCGCCGCGAAGCCCTGAACGTCCGCATTCTGCAGAAGAACATCACGGAGCTATGCCGCCTTTCCATCCAGGATGCCTATCTCTTCTTCAATGGACTCCGCCTTTCGCCGTCCCAACAGACGATTGCCGAGAAGGTCCTGGAGGAGGTCCGGTCGCGATTGAAGTACCTTTACCGCGTCGGGCTGGAATATCTGAACCTGGACCGGTTGGCATCGACGCTCTCTGGCGGAGAGTCGCAGCGCATTCAATTAGCCACCGCGCTCGGCTCCAATCTGGTGGGGGCGCTTTATGTTCTGGACGAACCCTCCATTGGCTTGCACCCCCGCGACACCGGGCGGCTGATTGAGATTATGAAAACGTTGCGTGACCTGGGGAACACGGTGCTGGTGGTTGAGCACGATCCCGAGATGATGCGCGAGGCAGACAAACTGCTGGACATGGGTCCGGGCGCGGGCGAGCATGGCGGCCGCATCATTTATTCCGGAAACATGGAAGGATTGCACGCCGCCCCTCATTCGCTTACTGGAAGGTATCTCTCGGGAGATCTGCAGATTCCCGTGCCCAAGGAGCGGCGCAAGCCGGGCAAGTCCTGGCTGCGGATTCGTGGCGCCCGCCAGCACAATTTGAAATCCGTCAATGTAGATATTCCTCTCGGACTCATGGTGTGCGTCAGCGGGGTATCGGGATCGGGAAAGTCCACTTTGGTTCACGATGTGCTTTACAACGCAATTATCTCCCATCGCGGCATGCCCGCGCCCCGCGCCGAATATGAGCGCATAGAGGGAGATCAACATCTCGGAGAAATCGTGCTGGTTGATCAATCTCCGCTGGGTCGCACTCCGCGCTCCAATCCCATTACCTACATCAAGGCCTTTGATGCCATTCGTGACGTATTCGCCTCCACTCCGGAAGCGTCCAAGCGTGGATATACCCCGGGCCACTTCTCCTTCAACATTCCCGGAGGACGCTGCGAGACCTGCCAGGGCGACGGCACTGTAACCATGGAAATGCAATTCCTCGCCGATGTGGACCTGGTTTGCGAAGAATGCCGCGGGCGCCGTTTTAAGGCCGCCATCCTGGAGGTCCAGTACAAAGGGAAGAATATCTACGATGTTTTGCAGATGACCGTGAAAGAGGCCTTGGCCTTTTTTTCCAATGTTCCCAAGTTGACCGCGAAGCTCCGCGTGCTGGAGGAAGTGGGGCTGGGATATCTGCGGCTGGGGCAGTCGGCCACCACGCTTTCCGGGGGTGAGGCCCAGCGCGTGCGCCTGGCTGCCCACTTGACCCAGCGGGCCGGTGGAGACGCTTTATTCATATTCGACGAGCCCACGACGGGCCTGCACTTTGACGACATCAGCAAATTGCTATCCGCTTTTCGCCGCCTCATCGAGACCGGCGCCACAGTTTTGATCATCGAGCACAACATGGATGTTCTTAAGACGGCGGACTGGATCATTGACCTCGGTCCGGAGGGCGGCGATTCCGGGGGTTATGTAGTTGCGGCAGGCCCGCCCGAGACCTTGCTGACCAACAACCTATCATTAACGGGGAAATTCCTGGCAAGGTACTTGCCAGGTCCCAAGCTGTCGCGAGGCAACCAAAAGAGAAACAACGAATAACCCATGCTGAGCGGCGAAACAAGACGATTTCTCGGCCTCCCCCCTCTCGTCCTCGCCCTTTGCAGTTTGTTGTTCATAATATACTGTCTCTTTCTGCCAATTCCTGCGCGGCCCGAGGAGAAGGAAGCTCCCCTCTCCCAGGAGCAAACCCTCGGCATGCTCCAAGCCGGTGTTCCCTCCGCGAAAATCGAAGCCATCGCGCGCAGGGACGGCGTCGGGTTCAAAGTGACTCCCACGCTCGAACGAGGTTTGCGCCAGGCGGGAGCCACGCCAGGACTGATTGAGCTTTTGAAGAAAATCGGCGACGCTCCTGCCGCCGCCCCGCCCACAACCCCTGCGGGCGGTGCCGATCTTCCCGCATTAATGCACAAGGCTGAAGATGAGCTGACACAGAAGGATTTTGCCGAAGCTGCGAAGACACTTCAGGCTGTCATCGCCCAACAGCCCGATCTTCCTGAGGCGTGGTTCGACCTCGGGTTTGCCCACACCGGCCTGCACAACCCGGAGGAAGCAATTAAGGCCTACCAGAAAACCCTCGAATTGGCCCCCGACCTTTTCGCTGCGCGCCTGAACCTGGGAATCCTGCTGATAGAGGAGAAACGACCACAGGAGGCGCTGGAGCACTTACAAAAGGCCTTAGTGCTGAAACCGGACAGCGTCCGAACTCACCTTTACTACGCGCGAGCACTCGCCCAGACCGGACAGCCGGAAGCTGCTGGGAAGGAGTTTCAGGACGTCATCCGCCTCGATCCGCGCTTTGCCTCGGCACAATATGAGCTCGGCATGCTCGAGCTTCAGCAGAAGCACCCGACGCAGGCCCTTGTGGCATTCCAACAAGCGCTGGCAGGTGATCCGAAACTGGTTCAAGCGGAACTGGGAGCGGCCGTGGCCGCCGAAGACCTGAACGACTCTGCGCAAGCGGTTACGCATTTTGAAAGGTACCTGGCAGCACGGCCGGAGGATGTGGAAACGCGATTTCACCTGGCAAAGCTCTGCTTGCTGCAAAGCCAGAATGAGAAGGCCAGCGTGTTATTGGAAAGCGCATACCGGTTGCGGCCCGACCTGCCTGGACTTGCCGCCGCCTTGGGGGATGTCAGTGCGCGCCTGAAGAAGTTCCCCGATGCGGAGAAATATTATCGTGAGGCACTAAGCGCTCAGCCGACTGCCGTGGATCTCCATCGAGCCCTCGGGGAGATTCTGCTGAAGGAACAGAAGTACAAGGAAGCTGAGGCGGAGTTCCGCACCGCACTGCGTTTGGATCTTCACAATCGTGACGCTGCCATCGGTTTGGCCTCCAGCCTGGACCTTCAAAACAGATACGCGGAAGCCATCCCGATTCTTGATCAACTGGCAAAGGCCCCCGATGCCTCGCCCTACGTCTTTTTCGTCCTGGCTACCTGTTACGATCACCTGATGGCACGCAAGGAAGCGTTGGCCAGCTATGAACGATTCCTGCAACTCTCGAATGGAAAAGCTCCAGACCAGGAGTGGCAGGCTACGCAACGGGCGAAGCTTCTCCGCCGCGAGCTTTCAAAATAGCTATAATCTAAAGCATGGCACGGGGACGCGGTTTGCTCTTGGCGATCGGGTGGGCTCTATGGGTGGTTCTTCTGGGCGGGTCATATGCTTTGGGCCGCGAGACTGAGGAGCAGCTGCTAGCGCGCATCCAGAGCGAACAGAATCCCGTCAAAAAGGCAAAAGAACAAATCAAACTCTCCCGCTTGCAGTTCGAAAAGGTCCACAATGCCTATACACAAGGGCATGTCGACGAGGGCAATAAGCTTCTTGGCGTTTTTGTAGGAACCCTGAAAGCCTCCTGGAAGCTTCTCCAGGATTCGGGACGTAAAGCTTCACGCCAGCCGGAGGGTTTCCGAGAGTTGGAGATCGCGCTTCGTGAAGATGTGCGTTCACTCCAGGACCTAGCACGGACCGTGAATTACTTTGACCGCGCCCCCCTGTCCGATGCGGCGGTGGAACTGGAGAAGATGCGGGAGGAGGTTCTGCACGAACAATTCCCCGGAGAACCTCCCCGCACCCACAAGGGCGAGCCAACCCCACCGGCGGTGGCAAGTCCCGGGGGTCCCACGTCAGTTCGGTGATGGCCTTATGCGCAGATTAATGACCTCGACTCTCCTGCTCACTGTTTCGGTGGGCCTGGCGACGGGGGCGGAAAAAGGCGATTACCTCAGCGATGATGAAGTGGAGGATTTGCGCGAGGCCCAGGGCCCCTCAGAGCGCATCGAAAAATACTTGTCATTTGCCCAAGTCCGCCTGGAGCGGTTCGACGATTTTCGCAACCGCCCACCGAACCCGGATTACGACGTCGCGGGCTACCTCGACATCCAGCTTGACCAGTACATTCACATTACCGATGCACTGAAGGACTGGATTGGAGATCATTACGACCGTCGCGATGACATGCGCGCCGGCCTGAAGAAATTCATGGAGACGGGCCCCCACATGCTCGATCAGTTGCGGCACTTCGAAGAGGGATCGGATCCGTACGCTCCCGCCTATCGAAGAACGCTGGGCGACGCTATCGATGATTTCACGGACGCGCTCGACGGCGCCACCAAAGCCCTCTCCGAACAGTCGAAGATGTTCGGGGAATTGAAGCGTGAGGAAAAGGCAGACGCCCAAGCCGTCAAGGACCGGGAGAAGGAGGAAAAGAAGCGCACCAAGGAAGAGGGCAGATTGCGCAAGAAGGAGCATGAGAAAGGCCCACCCACCGACAAGGACGAAGACTGAGGAGCTGTGATTGGTGGACAGTGGCTAGTGGTCAGCACATAGCGGCTGTGGCTTACTGGTCACTGACCGCCCGCCACCGCCTGTATGGAACAACTCACCCTACCGCTGGCGCCTTCGATCAACCTCAACGATATCTTCCGCCGCGTTTTCTTTCGCCTGCGAATCAAGTCGCCTCTCGTGAGTGTTGACGCGCGATTCCATCCTTTTGCAGGATTGCGCAGCACTGTTGCCGTGCGCAATGGCGAAGTCAAGGCGCGCGTCTCCGACTTGCTGGCGGAAGCCTCCCCCCTGGTTCTGGAAGGGCTGGCGGAAATCCTCCTGGCGCGAGTCTTTCATCGCCGCCCCTCGCGCGAGGCGCGGGAATGCTATCTTGCTTACACTTTCCGGCCGGCGATGCGGGTGCGCATCGATGCGGCGCGCCGCGAACGGGGTTCCAAGCGGTTGTTACCGGCGCGCGGCCGCTACCATGATCTGGATGAGATATTCCAGGCTTTGAATGAACGGTTCTTTCAGGGCCAGCTCCCTCCCTGCCGGCTTGGCTGGAGTCATCAGAATTCCCGCCGCCTGCTTGGCCACTATGATTCCGGCCACGGCACCATCATCATCAGCCGGAAGCTCGACGCGCCGGAGGTTCCCCGCTATCTGGTAGAATACGTCGTTTATCACGAGATGCTGCACATCCGGTTTCCGGTGGAACGGCGCGGCCACCGCCGGGTGGTCCACTCACGGGAGTTCCGGGAAGCCGAAAGAAAGTTTCCCAAATACGATTCGGCCTGCCGCCAGATCAAGCACCTGTGCTCCTGACGGTTGTAACCGCGCGAATTCTCATGGAGGACGGTTCGATGGCACGTGGAATCAAACCCTATTACTTGGCGATCGTCACGTTACTTATATGCCTTTTCCCTGCTCGGCCCGCCTGCGCCGTTGACGAACTCAATGTCGCATCGCCCAACGGCAAGGTTAAGATCTCCTTCGCACTCAAGTCTAATCCTCAACCTTACCTTCCCGGCGTACGCGCATATTATCGTGTGACATACAACAGCGTGCCGGTCCTGACCGATTCTCCCCTGGGCTTGGATTTCGAAGGAGCGCCCCCGCTCGACCAAGGTTTTGACATCACCGGCACTGACCTCAGCTCTCACGACGAAAGGTGGAACAATCCCCTCGGTGCGTTGCGAAACGTCCCGGACCAGTACAACCAACTCCGGGTTTCCTTGCAGGAGAAGCAGGCGCCGGGCCGCCGGGTGGACGTGATTTTCCGCGCCTACAATGAAGGTGCCGCTTTCCGGTATTTCCTGCCCCAGCAAAACGCCTTGGACAAGTTCACGCTCATGGACGAGAACACGGGATTCTATTTCGCAAGCGATGCTTCCGCCTTTGCCTTGAACAAGGGCCGTTTCAACACGGACAATGAAGGTGAATACTCCCAGACTGACCTCAAGTCGATCAAGCCTGTTTCCGTTATCAATCTGCCCCTGTTGGTGGATATCCCCGGCGGCCCCTGGGTGGCCTTGCTGGAAGCCGACTTGACGGATTACGCGGGGATGTACGTCGGCGGGGCACCAGGGTTCACTCACGCCTTGGTGAGCAAACTGTCGCCTGGCCCTGAGCGCGTGGACCAAGTAGTGACCGGCTCCACCCCCAAGGTGACCCCCTGGCGTGTCCTCTTGATGAACGACCGCCCCGGCGGCTTGATCGAAACCAACTATCTGATTCTGGACCTCAGCGCGCCTTCGGCAATCGGCGACACGTCCTGGATCACCCCGGGCAAGGCGGCTTGGGACTGGTGGTCGGGCGATTTCGACCGCAACGTCGCCTTCAAGCCGGGGATGAACACCGCCACCATGGAGCACTACATCGACTTTGCCGCCGAACATCACCTGGAATACATGCTCGTGGATGCCGGTTGGTATCCCGCCCAAGATTACACACATCCCGGCAACATTCTGACTTACGTTCCTGAGGTGAACGTGCCGGAGATCATTGCGCACGGCAAGCAGAAAGGTGTAAAGGTGCTCCTTTGGGTTTACTGGGAGGCTATGGACAAGCATATGGACGAGGCGTTAGACCTATACTCCAAGTGGGGTGCCGCCGGCATCAAGGTCGACTTCATGAATCGGGACGATCAGTACATGGTGAACTTCTATGAGCGCCTGGCCCGCAAGACCGCCGAGCATCACCTGGTTCTGGACTACCACGGCGCCTACGAGCCCACCGGGCTGCGCCGGACCTATCCCAATCTCCTTACACGCGAGGGCGTGATGGGTCTGGAATACAACAAGTGGAGCACGCGAGTGACGCCGGAACACAACGTCACCATTCCCTTCACCCGCATGCTGGCCGGACCCATGGACTACACGCCGGGTTGCTTCAACAACGCCACGCGCCAGCAATTCCAAGCTCGCGACCTCGACCCGATGTGCCAGACAACCCGGGCTCAACAGTTGGCCATGTACGTGGTCTATGAAAGCGAACTCGTCATGCTCTCGGATTACCCGGAAATCTACGACCACACTCCGGAGATGGAATTCCTGGAAAAGGTCCCCACCGTCTGGGATGAAACCAAGGTAATCAAGGGTGAGCCCGCACAATACGTTACCGTGGCGCGCCGCCATGGCAATCGCTGGTTCCTGGGAGCCATGACCAATGGGGAGGCGCGTGACCTGGAAATCCCTCTGGACTTCCTTGGGGCGGGCGAATATGAAGCGCTCATCTTTGCCGATGGCGTGGACGCGGATAAGGTTGCAACCAGCGTGGCGGTCAACAAGAAACGGGTGGGATCGGGTGACAGACTCACACTGCATATGGCGCCGGGTGGAGGGGGGGCCATGATCTTCACCCCGGCACAATGATCGGGGTGCGGCTTCGATCGGCGGATAGCATGGATGCGGGTGCTTTCAAGCGCGACCCGGGGCAAGCTCACTTGTTCCGAATCTGAATCAACGTGATGGCCATGGAAATCGCCAGCAGGGCCACCGATCCGCGCCAAAAGAAAACGGGATCCCCGAGGAATCCCCCCTTAACGAGGCGAACTGCCAGACCCAGCAGGATGCCAAGCGTCGCCAGAATCACCAGAAGATTGGGAAGCCACCGCATAGACGCCTCCTTGCAAAACAAGTCTCAAGCGGCCGTACCTTTACGCCGCTTGGAATCGTTGACCGCAATATTCGCCCCACATTATAGCCCTCAAGTTTATTCCGCTCCCACGGGATCTTCGACGAAAATTGTCGGGGGGGTGCTGAAATCACTTCGCCCCAACAGGGAAGGGTCTATACTTAGGATGTAAGAGCGAGGAGCGCCATGCCATACTGCCCTAAATGCCTTATTGAATATGTGGAAGGCACGCCACAGTGCGAGGATTGCGGCGCCTTCCTGGTGCCCGGCGCGCCGCCGGAAGAACCCTTGTCAATTGACCTGGCGCATGAAAGGGACGTGAAGTTGGTTCCGGTGCGCGTCTTTACCGGAGGGACCGCGCAAATGGACGCGGACCTGGCGCGGAATCTCCTGCGGGTAAAGGGCATCCCCAGCCTTCCCTCCGGGGAGGGGGCCGCCGAATTACTCCCCGTGCTGGATGTCCGGCTCTTAGTCCGTGAGGAGGACCTGGATAATGCGGCCCGGGTATTGGAAGAATTCCTCGACACGGACTTGCCCCCTATAGCCGAAGAATCCGATTCGACGTCGAGGAGTTAATGGTGGTCAGGCGGGGCCGAGGGGTTTAATTCCTTCTGCAATCGTGCCACGGCGCGTTGGGCGTCCTTTGCGTCTGCGGCAGCTTGAGAAGACGGAAGTTCCTCGAGATAGCGCTGGTAAGCCTGGAGGGCCTTCTGCTTCTGCTTCATGCCCTCGTACACCTTGCCTAATCCCAGGTAGGCCGGAGCGTAGTGGGCGTCGTCCTTCACAGCCTCGTCAAAGCGGCTGCGCGCCGCGCTCAGGTTCCCCCTTTTCAGGTAGAAATTGCCGACTTCTACACACTTCTTGGGGCCGGGACTTGTGTAGCCCGCATCATTGCTGGGGGCAGGGGACGGGCGCTTCTCGGGCACCTGGGCGCAGACAACATAGGTAGCCAGGGCGCCACCCAAAACCACGAACCACACGGCTTTCAGACACCTGAACATCAGTTGGTTCTTCCTCTCGCGGGTCGGTATCAGGGGGAATCTGGAGTTGCGAAATCGACGCCGCGGCCTGCCTTCACTCGCCGCGTGGCCACGAGGTCAAACAGGGCAAGCGAGATGCGACGCGGGAGCCCGTCCGAAGACACCCAAACCGCTTGAGCGCATTCTACCACAAGGCGGATGTCTGGAAAGTTTCACCACGCCCCGCTCTTTGCACCAAACCACCACACCAGACCGACCGTCGCCGTGGTCTGGTTGTTCTTCAAAACCCCGAGCGTCGAGGTAAGGAAGTAGGGCTGATTGGACCAGTCGCGCCGCCATTCTTCCCTCATCATGAAATTGTCGGAGAATTTATACTCGAAGGTCAGGGTTCCTTCCTTAAGTGCTTGTGTTGTGTCAGAAAATAATCCGCCGCGGTCAGAGAGATATTCACTTCGTGCCGCAAGAGCGATTTTCGGCGTAAGCTGATAGCGCGCGTAGCCCGCCCCGCCATCGGAATGCGACGGAGCGGTAGTAATGTAGAGGCGCTCGATAACGTCGTCGCCTTCCAGGGCGAACGTGAGCTTGGGGGTCGCATTCCAGGTTAGGCAACTGTCAAAGATATGCAGTTTTCCCGTGGGAGGGTTGGGGACCGGCTCAAAAGGTGCTCCCTGAAACGTGGGAAGCCCCGGAGGACCGTTCGTTACATATTGAAAGTCCGGGTGCTCCTGTCCAAGGTAGTAGTTCACGGTCCAATTCACGTTCTTCCGGGGTTGCAGAACGAAACCAAACATCTCGTCCTTGTAAGCATTGAACGGCTCGGATTGCTGAGTGCCGTTGGTTACCCAGTAGTTCAACCCCAGGACACTGTTGACATTGTAGTGTAAGCGCAGCCCCATGTGGCAAAACGGCAGGAAGTAGAACCAGTAAGAACGCGAGTAGTTCATCTGGTCCTTGGTGTAATTTCCTTCCATACCCAGGGAGCTTGCCCATTTGCGGAAGTCAGCCGTGAGACCGCTGCCGATCGGCAAAACGTAGGTCCCGTACGCCTGGAAGATGTTGCGGTATATCTCCGGCCGCGGTTCGTTGGCGGCATTTCCCTGCAAAGTCTCGGTGGCTTGCCCAAATTGCAAATCCAGGCGCGCCCCGTAGCGTTTGCCGTTGGCGGGATCGGGCGCATTCTCGAGCACCACATCCGCCTGGTTCAAACTGAAAGCATTGCTGCTCACATCGTATGCACGCAGGTAATTTACGCGGCCAATCGGAGCGTTGAAGTTGTAACCATAATATCCATCGATGAGGAAGTTGACCGTCGTGCCATAAAGAAAATCCCACTTCTTCGGCGTTTCAGCGGTTGGGGTGTCGTCGTCTGCATTGCTGAAGAGGGCGCTGGTTCCGGGGCCGGGACGGGAGGAGACACGGGTACCATTGGTGCATTGCTGGCTATAAGCCCCTTAACCGCTGGCTCCTCACTTGAGGGGTCCGGGGCCTTCGCTGGCCGGGGGTTTGCTTGCAGATCCTTCACCCGTGCCTGTAGTTGTTGGACCAACGCCCGCAACTCCG
>DATJVT010000245.1:0-4788 GCA_035501695.1 Terriglobia bacterium
CGACGCGGCGGTCGTGAAGTTGCATCGTAGGGCGATCACCACCAAATTGAAGGTGCGGTCCGTGGCGGAACTCGCCCGGCTAACGCAGCAGGCGGGCATCTTCCCGGAGCCCTCGCCAACCTTCCCCAAAGGGCAGTAGACAACCTCCTCTGCCTCTCTCTATAGTGCTCCTCATGCATGCCGGGTGTGACGGCCTTTGCCGGCGGCCCTGGTTCAACCGAGCGTCCTCACCCACACTGAGGAACTCCCAACAGCAAAGGAGACTAACTATGTACGGATTCAAAGCGTTCGTGTTCAACGGCAAGAAGACGGCCGGCAAGGCCTTCGACACACTCGAGGACCACATGCCGACCTACACGTGGATTGAAGACGCTGCCGTGGTGTCGCGGAGTAAGCTCGGCTTCACCCGCATCCACAGCACCTGGGCGCAGGATGACAGCGCAGTCGGCGTGGGCACCGGTTTGGGCGCCCTGACCGGTGGCCTGCTCGGACTGCTGCTCGGACCGGGCGGCGCGCTGGCCGGAGCCGCGGCGGGCGGCTCACTGGGTGCGCTGTTCGGCGTCACCGACGAAATCGCCTTCGACGACCCGCGGTTGGACGACTTCGCGGCGTCGCTCGCTAAGGACACGTCGGCGTTGGTTCTGGTGGGCGAGGAACTCGTTCTCGCTGACTTTGTGACGGCGGTCACCCCCTTCGGTGGAAAGATCATCGAAACCAACCTCAACGAGGACGACGTCAAGGCGCTACAGAAGGCCATGAAGAAGACTTCGTAAGCAGCCGTCATACCGGCCACCCAGCGCGGAGCTGCCTGGGGACCGTGGCCATCCGGGAAGGCGAGAGGCGGGCAACACCCCCACAAACCTT
This sequence comes from Terriglobia bacterium, assembly GCA_035501695.1. Classification (GTDB taxonomy): domain Bacteria; phylum Acidobacteriota; class Terriglobia; order UBA7540; family UBA7540; genus Bog-366. The sequence continues at coordinate 865 of DATJVT010000245.1, forward strand.
GCGGGACGGGTCACGGACCAGGCGGCTCTGATGGGTGCCCCCCGGCAGCGACACCCCCACGGGGTGGCGCTCCCGAGCTTAAAGCGTCTGGAAAGAGACGTGGACGGGAACGAGGACGGCACAAGGGTGAGGCATTCAGTGAATGAACAGGTCGCGGGGGTAAAGTGATTTGCAGAGTAGGCCAGCGCGCAGTTCCAGAGAGCCAAGTCGCAGATTGCGGAGATTGAAGCTTGTATCAAAGTAAAGGTGGAAGAATGCGGTCGATTCGGCGCCACTTCAAAGCGCGCTCGCGCTGCAGCCCAATCCTTCTGATCATCATATTTCTGGCCGTCATTCCCGTTTCGGCTGTCCATGCGGAACAATGGAAAAACCTTAACCCCCAGGGGTACGTCAATGACTTTGCCGGCGTACTCAACGCGACGACAGTGGAAAAACTTACCGCGGTGAGTACAGAGGTGGATCAGAAATCCAGGGCCCAGATCGCGGTCGTCACGATCAAGAGCCTCGAAGATGCCACGGTGGAGGACTTTGCTAATCACCTTTTTCAGAAGTGGGGCGTGGGGGCCAAGGGGACGGACCGCGGCGTGATGGTTCTGCTCGCCACCGAGGATCACAAATACTGGACTGAGGTCGGCTACGGCCTCGAACCCATCCTTCCGGACGGCAAGGTAGGCGGGTTCGGACGCGGCATGGTTCCGTTGTTGCGCCAGGGAGATTACAACGGCGCCGCCGTGCAAATGGTGAGCCAGATCGCGTTGGTAATTGCGCAGGATAGCCACGTCTCCCTTGATAGCTTGGCCGGCCTGCCTGCGGCCGCTCCGGCCGCCCCCGGTGGCGAGGCGCAGGAATCGCAGTTGACCACCGGAGAGATCATTTTTCTTGCCATCATCTTCATCATTTTCATCATTGTGGCGGGACTCTTATTAAAGTTTCTAGGTCCATGGTTCTTCTTGTCTCTCCTGCTCGGAAGCAGTGGGCGCCGGGGGGGCGGTTGGGGTGGGGGTGGTTTTGGTGGAGGCGGCGGAGGCTTCGGGGGTTTTGGTGGAGGGTCCTCCGGCGGGGGTGGGGCCGGCGGAGGATGGTAACAAGTCCCCATATCGAGAAGCACTCCGGGAGCGAAAAACATGAGAGCAGAGCAAGACCTGACAGACCTTGTCACCCGACTGGATAATTCCACGGGATCCAACCTGCTGTCCGTAATACTTTACGGTTCCGCGGCAACGGAAGAGTTCCACGAGGGGCATTCCGACTTGAATATCCTCTGTGTCATGCGGAGTCTGGGCCGAGACGACTTGAGCAAGGCGCACGCGGCTTCGGCCTGGTGGGCCAGAAAGGGGCACCCCGCGCCCCTATTCTTCACCCTCGACGAGCTTCAATGTTCCGCCGATGTCTTTGCCATCGAACTGCTGGACATCAAAGCGGCTCACCGGATTCTCCACGGCGAAGATGTAGTGACCTCGCTGAAGGTTCCGATGGATCTTCACCGCCTGCACGTGGAAAGGGAGTTGCGGAACAATACCTTGCGCTTGCGGCAACATTACCTGATGTATCCTTCCGACTCCCGAAGGACCCTGGAACTGATGACCGCATCCATTTCAACCTTCGCCGCGCTGTTCCGGCACGCCTTGATTGCTCTGGGGGAGGAGCCACCGCCCACCAGAAGAAGTGCGATAGACCGTCTGGGATCCTTGCTGGGGTTTGATCCCTCTCCGTTTCACACGATCTTCGAGGTTCGCGAAGGGCACAGGCGTCAACGTGATGTCCAGGTCCAAGCTGTGTTCGACGCATATCTGGACAGGGTTTCCAAGGTCGCGGAAGAGATGGACCGCCGGTTGGCGAATCCACTGGCAAACAAATAACGAGACAATTATGGCGGGCGTCCTAAGGCTCTCGCCGAGGAGGAAGATCATGAAAATACTGTGGGTGGTGGTGGGAATCCTGGTGTTAATAGCCCTCATCATTGGAGGGTCTTACATCAGCAGCCGAAACGAAATGGTTCGCAAAAACGAGGCCATCAAACAAGCATGGTCGCAGGTGGATGTGGTACTGCAACGGCGCGCCGACCTGATTCCGAACCTCGTGGCCACCGTCAAGGGATATGCGCAGCAGGAGCAGAAAGTGTTCGGCGATATCGCCAATGCCCGCGACGGCTTGTTGAGTGCCCGGACACCGGCAGACAAGATCGCTGCGAATGGCCAATTGGATGGCGCCTTGGGCAGGCTTCTGGCCATTGTCGAGAACTATCCCAATCTCAAATCCAATCAGAACTTCCTGGCCCTACAAGACGAACTGGCTGGAACCGAGAACCGGATCGCCGTCGAGCGCCGCCGATACAACCAGGCCATCCAGGATTACAACATCTATATCGGCCTTTTCCCCAACAGCATCTTTGCCGGGTGGGCTGGATTCCAGCGGAATAACGACTACTTTGCTGCATCCGAGCCCGCGCGCCAAGCTCCCAAAGTGGATTTCAGCGCGCCGAAACAGTAACCTGACGGATACAGAAAATGCCTACAGCAGGAGTCTACTCTCACTAAGGGGCAGTGGACGGCATTGCCGGTCGAAGCCTATAGTGCCTATCGAACCACGATGATCAACTTAACTCCCGTGTACGTCGCCGTTGTCGATGACGATGAAAGTGTTTGCCGATCATTCGGTCGCATGCTGCGCGCGGCAGGCATGCAGCCAGTCACCTACTTGTCCGCGGAGGCGTTTCTCGCCGACACGAAGCGCCCCCAGTTCAGTTGCCTCATACTTGACATCCAGCTCGGTGGCATGTCCGGCATCCAGCTCGCCCGGCAGTTCGTGGCGGAAGGCCGGCGCCTACCCGTCGTCTTTGTTACCGCTCATGACGATCCGAATGCGCGCGCCGCGGCCGAAGCTGCAGGTTGCGCAGCTTATTTCCGAAAGACGGATTCCGGTAAAGACGTGCTTGAAGCCATTCGGAGGGCAGCGGCCTGAGCCGCACAATTGGTTCTCAAGAAAGTACATCAGAGGGAGGAAAACTATGAGATGGTATGGAAAAATAAGTCTAGCCGTGGCAATCGTGGCCACGATTTTCTGCGCGGCAGCACCACCGGCCGCCAAGGCTCAACAGAAGAAACCTAACATTGTCGTCGTCATGGCCGACGACGTTGGGTGGTCCAACATCGGCGTTTACAACATGGGCATGATGGCCGGCAGAACACCCAACCTCGACAAGATGGCCAAAGAGGGCATGATATTCACTGACTATTACGCCGAGGCAAGCTGTACGGCGGGTCGTGCGGCGTTTATCACCGGTGAGCTTCCCATTCGCACCGGCATGACGACAGTCGGCCAGGCGGGTGCGGACATCGGTCTGCCTTTCGAGGCCATGACGATGGCCACTGCCCTCAAAGCGCAGGGCTACGCCACCGGACAGTTCGGCAAGAATCACCTCGGTGATAAGAACGCGTATCTCCCCACGGTTCATGGCTTTGACGAATTCTTCGGTTATCTATATCACCTGGATGCGATGGAAGACCCGTTTCATCCGGCCTATCCCCAGGAATTGTTGAACGTGGTTGGTCCGCGCAATTTGGTTCGCTCCTGGGCAACTGACACGGACGATGCGACGGTGGACCCGCGCTGGGGCAAAGTCGGCAAGCAGAAGATTCAGGACGAAGGGCCTTTGCCGCCGCATCCGATGGCCGGAATCAAATACAACATGGAGACGGTGGACGAGGCATTTGTCGCCGACTCGATCGCGTTCATGAACAAGGCGAAGGCCGCCAACGAGCCCTTCTTCCTGTGGCTCAACCCCACGCGCATGCACGTGGTGACGCATCTCTCGCCGAAGTACGAAGCGATGCGTAACTCGAAGAACGGCTGGACGGAACATGAAGCCGGCATGGCCGAACTAGACGACGAAGTCGGTGCGGTGATGCAGTATCTCAAGGACAA
>DATJVT010000246.1:0-7403 GCA_035501695.1 Terriglobia bacterium
CACGGCGGCATCATTTCCATCTGTGCGTAATCGGCTCGTATCTCTCGGCTCATGCCCAACTACTTAGCATTTCCCCTTCCACTCCCCCAGTTCTGAGACAGCCTCCAGGGGAGAAGGTGGACCGCGACAGGCGTTCTCACCAGCCGTCGTGGGCCGGATGAGGCATCACTTCCCCGGTTGTTCATCCCGACCGCCTGCCCCCAAGTGAACGATGGGCCGTGACCCGCTGTCGGGTAGGCAGTAGTCCTCGCCTAATCCACAGACGAACGCAGATGGCACAGATTATTTTCGGCTCGCCGTCTGCTTACCCTATATGTCTTGATCACCTGAAACAAAAAACGCGGACCGAAAAGATGGCGGTCCGCGCTACTTTCAATTCCCCCTTCCCTGCTCGCAACTCCCCTTCCCCGCCTCACTGCCGGTGCAGGCTGCCGAGGAGGGAATTGAAATCGTTCTCGGCGGAGGCCACGGTATTGAGCGGGCCGGTAAGCTTGAAGAAGACCAGTCCCTGCGGGGCATCCACGATGGCGCCGAGCATGCGGAAATTCGGTTTCTTCACCTCTTGCCCGCCCATCATCGGGCCGCCTCCCAGGTAAGTCCCGGAGACCGTGAGCGTCGAGACTTTCATGCCCGCGATCTCCTTGCTCCCGGTCTTCGCCTGCGGCGCCGATTGACCATCGGGGGATGCGAACTGCTTTGCCCAGCGATCGAGGTTGGCCTCCACCGTCCCGCCCTGACCGGTTCCGAAGAAATAAACCGCGCATTCGGCGTCTTCCGGGTCGCCGGCAATGGCGCGGATGCGGTAGGTGGCGACGCGCATCTGGCGCGCGGCTTCCACCTCCCAGCCGGAGGGAATGGTCCAGGCAACGCCCGCCGCCTCACTAGGCGATCCTCCCATGGCAGGCGCGGCGCCCGGTCCGGCAGGCAAAACGGGGGCAGGCTGGGCCGCGGGCTTTTCCGCCACCGGCGTGCTGGCATTTTGGTTGCACGCCGTCAGGCTGAGTAGAATGCCCAGGGCCGCCAAGGGGCTCACAAATAGGGTATAGCCAGTTTTGATGTGCATGTTCCGTGCCCAGCCCGGGCAAAAAGATCTTCGCGGGCTCTAGGGAAAGAAACTAACACGTACAGATAGACGGGCGCAAGGGAGACTCCACCTTTCCTCCCCCGGCGCAGTCCGGCCCGGCCGTCAGATGAAGAGTTGCTCGTCCTGCGTCGCTTCGGTTACGCTGGTCACACGGCGGCGCGAGAAGAGAAACTCCAGGCCGGAACGCACGCCCTTGACCACCGCCGAGATTTCCTGGACGGGGCCGAGCACGCCCTTTTGGACCGAATCCGCCGTGGTTTCGACCTTTTCCACCAGATCGGAGACCATCCGGTCTACGCGGGCGAACTGCACCCGGCTCTTTTCCAGTAACTCGGCCGCTACCTGGTCGGCATTGGACGTCCGGTCGCGCAGGATCTGGCTGATCTCCGCCAGGTTCGCGGTAATGGTTCGCAAGGGATCCCGCGAGTTATTGACAATCTCCAGAACCGATTGCGACAGAGGCTCGATCCGCTGTTTGACGTCGGACCGCACGTTTTCAATCTGTCCGGGGACTCTGCGCACGGCCAGCCAGATTCCCAGCATGGCCCCCGCCTGCATTAGCACTGCAATGGCCACCAGAATCAAGGCCACGGTCAGCCCAGTATTTTGCTCCATGGTTCGCTCACATGAGGCTCAGCCGCCTCAGGCGCCTTGCTTTGCTTTTGACTTTTCTTCCTGGTAAGCCTGCTTGCCCGCTTCCAGCGCTGCCGAAAGCAGCTCCTTCTGCTTGCTCACCAGGTCCTTGCCTTTCCCCACCGCGTCTTCCGCCTGCTTGCGGATCTCCTCGCCTTTGGTCTTCACAAAATCCCTGCCCTCTTCCGCCTTCTGCACGATCAAATCCCGGGTTTCTTTGCCGGAACGCGGGGCAAAAAGCAGGGCTATGACTGCACCGATTCCCAAGCCGGCCAGGAAAAATCCAACCTTCGCTCCACCGTTATCTTCACTCATTGCGAACCTCCTTCTTACGTTTCGTGACCAGTGACGAGTGACAAGTGGCGAGTGGCCACAGCAAGCGATACTCAGGCCTCGACGGGCTCGATGTGACGATCGTCCTCGGGTTGCTTATCACTCTTCACTCGCTACTCTTCCCTCACCACCGCCCTACCGTGTGAATGTCTCGCGCGCCGCCTGCTTTCCTGATTCCAGGACATCCGCCAGACGCGCTTTTTGCTTGCTGATCAGGTCCTTCCCCTGCTCCACAATATCTTCCGCCTGTTTCCGGATCTCGCGACCCTTGGCGGCGACATAATCCTTGCCTTCTTGCGCCTTGTCGGCAATCTGCTTCCGGGTTTCCTCCCCGGACTGGGGGGCGAAAAGCAGAGCAATTGCCGCGCCGATTCCCAAGCCTGCCACGAAGAAGGTTACTTTAGTTCCCACATTGCAATCTGCCATTTTAGACCTCCCATCAACGCTCTTAATCTAACATCACAAATAATTCAACACAAGGCAATATTCTAATTTTTTCAGGCGTTAATAATTAGACCGTCCAGCCGGATTATAATTACATGTATGGCGAACACGGCGTTATGAAGTACGGTGGCAACGAACGGCAACATAATCTCTGACCTGAAATTCCTGGGCCGCAAAGTGAATGGTAGGGGCGGCCGATGCCTTGGCGCGCCGCTCTAATCTCCCAACCCCTGAAGGTATGCAAACACTCGTTGTGCCTGGGACTTCTTCACAACCTGCGCCAACTCTTCCATCGAGACCTCGCGCAATTTGCTCAGGCTGCCGAACTGAGTGAGAAGCTTACGGGCCGTCCTCTCCCCCACGCCGGGGATCTGGAACAACTCGGTAGTGACTTCCCTTTGGGCGCGCCGGGCGCGATGGAAGGTCACGGCGAAACGGTGCGCCTCATCCCGGATTTGCTGAACCAGGTGCAAGGCCGGGGAATGGTGGTCAAGCACGACGGGCTCACTCTCGCGCCCCAGGACGTAGAGAATCTCTTCCTTTTTAGCGATGCTGGCCACTGCCTGGTTGATAACGCCCAATTCCTCCAATGCGGCTGCTGCGGCATGCAGTTGGCCCACGCCGCCATCGATCAAAACTAAATCGGGAAAAACCTTCTTCTCTTCCTGCAACCTCCGGTATCGCCGCCCCACCACTTCTTTCATGCTGGCGAAGTCATCGTTCTGAGGAACGCTCTTGATGATGAACTTTCGGTAATCGGATTTCTTCATCCTCCCCGCCTCCCACACGACCATGGAGGCGACGATGTCCGTACCCTGAATGTGGGAAACGTCGAAGGCCTCAATCCGGTGGGGCGGCTTGGGCAGGTCCAGCGCGTCACTGAGACTTTCCAAAACCTCGCGCGCGTGCGGCTTCAGGACGCGGAAGCGGCGCTCGAACGAATGGCGGGCGTTGCGCGCCACCAGTTCCAACATCGCGCGTTTGCGCCCCGCCTGAGGCGTGAAGATGTGGACAGCCCGGCCGCGCTTTTCAGTGAGCGATTCCTCCAGGATTTCACGGTCATCGAAGTCCGCAGGCGCGTGAATCTCCCCGGGCAGATATTGCTGGTCAAGGTAGATTTGTTTCAGGAGGGAAGAGAAGAACTCGCGCGGATTGAACTCGTCCAGATCCTCCCAGAAGAACTCGCGCCGGTCCAGCACGCGGCCACCGCGCAGGTGGAAGAGGTTCACCGCCACCAGCGGGCCCTCCTGGTGGAAGCCCAGGATGTCGGCCTCCTCACCCGAATGCGCTGCCATCTTTTGCCGCTCGCGCAGTTCTTCCACGGTCTGAATCTGGTCGCGATAGCGGGCGGCGTCCTCGAACTCCAGCAGGTTGGAAGCGTCCGTCATGCGCACGTGCAGGCTGCGCACCAGGTCGCTCTCGCGCCCCTCCAGCAGCAGGCGGGCGTCGCGCGCGGCCTCGGCGTAGCGCTCTGGCGTGGTCAGGTTTTCCGCGCAAGGCCCCAGGCAGCGCTTGATGTAAAACTGCAGGCACGGCCGCGCGTGATACCGCGTCAGGTCGACATTGCAGGAGGGCACGCGGAAGTGCCGGTGAATGAAATCCACGATGCGATAGGCGAGGTTGGCGGGGAAATACGGTCCGTAATAGATCGACCCGTCCTTCTTCACGCGCCGGGTCACGTAGACTCGCGGGAAGCGTTCGTAGGCGGTGAATTTGATGTAGGGGTATGATTTGTCGTCGCGCAGCAGGATGTTGTAGCGCGGCTTATACTGCTTGATGAGGTTGTTCTCCAGCGCCATGGCCTCGTGTTCGTTGTCCACGAGGATGGTCTCAAGATCGTGCGCGGCGTCCAGCATGAGGTCGCGCTTGTCATCGGCCGCGCGCGATTCCTGGAAATAGGAGCGCACCCGCGCCCGCAGCGATTTGGCCTTCCCTACATAGATGGGCCTGCCGATTTCGTCCTTGAAGACGTAAACGCCCGGTTGGGCGGGCAGCGCTTCGGCTTTTTCGGTCAGTTGCGCGTTCAAGCTTGCCTCATACATCTATTATCGAGCCGGAAGGGGAGTCGGGGAAAGGACGAAGGTTGTCAATCGGGGAACGCGTCGGAAACGTCGACATCACTTTGCAGGATGATATCCGCCCTCTGGTCTGGGGGCGTCAACCGGCAAGACCACTACTCGGGCGGAAACTCGCGGGATCAATCCAGCTCAAAGGTGGCGTATTGCAGTTGGCTGTCCCGCTCCACTTGCAGCACCACGGGCGAACCCGTCTTCGCTCCGTCCAATGCCGAGCGTAAGGCCTCAATCGACACAATCGGAATGCGGTTAAAGGAGTGAATGATGTCCCCGGGACGAAGACCGATCTCCTGGGAGCCGGCGCTGGCGACGAGAGCCAGGACGAGGACGCCTGAGGGCATTCGAATTCCCGGGATTGCCTGGGAAATCTTGTCATCGATCTGCAAGCCCAGGATCCCGAGCCTGGAAATCATGTTTTGGTCAGCGTCAACCAGGTCCACCATCTTCTCGAGGTTATTCCTTTGCGGGACGACCGGGATCTGGAGGGTGAGCTTCTCCGCGCCACGCCGGACGTCCAGGCTGATGCTTTCACCCAGAGTGCTCCGGATGAGGAAAACCTGGAACTGCGCAAAGGTCACAATCGGATGGCCGTCCATGCCCACCACCACATCCCCGATTTTCAATCCGGCTGATTCGGCGGGCCCGCCCGGCACGACATCCGCCACCACCACGCCGTGATCTTGCGGCAGTTCGAGCGCGGCCGCCATGTCGGGAGTTATGGGCTGAACGACAACCCCGATGTGGCCGCGATGGACGTGTCCATGTTCCTTCAGTTGCGGATAAGCGAACTTGACCACGGCGCACGGGATGGCGAACCCCAGGCCCTCGCTGCCTCCTCCCTGCGTCAGGATGAAGGTATTGATGCCGACTACGTTGCCGTCCACATCGACCAGAGGCCCGCCACTGTTCCCCGGGTTGATCGGAGCGTCCGTCTGAATATAGATCATCGGTCGCTCGGGATTGGCCTGGCGGGCGACGGAACTTACCACCCCCATCGTGACGGTGTTTTCCAGGCCTTCCGGGCTGCCGAAGGCCAAAACCAGCTGCCCTTGGCGCAGCTTGTCATATTCTCCGAGGGGCAGGCTGGGGAGTCCGGCGACATCGATCTTCAGAAGCGCCAGGTCCATTTCTTTGTCCTGCCCGACCACCCTGGCCTCCAGAATCCGGGTCAGAGTCGAGAGGACAGCACGGGGTGATCCCCCCGAAGGGGGTGACAAGACCACTCGGACCCGTTGCGCCCCCGCGATAACGTGGGCATTCGTGATGATATAGCCGTCAGGGTCAACGATGACTCCGGAGCCCGTGACGTGCTGCCGGGCGATCAGAGCGGTTTCCCCGTCCTCTCCCCCCCGCACGGGGCCGTAGCTTGTCACCTGGATCTGAACGACAGCGGGAGAGACCTTGCGGGCGACCGACTGAAAGGACTCGCTGAGAACGTGCAGTGGATCCGCCGCCGGCTTTGGTGGAACTCCCTGCGCCAGGGCGGTGACACCGGACAAGCAGAAGTTGACCCCGAAGGTGGCGGTCATCAGAACAATGCATACCATGGCGTGGGAGAGACAGCCCCTAATTCGTTTTTGCATTCTTACTCCTCAAGAACCGCTTTGGAGGCAACTTCTTAAGCCTGTTAGATGCGTGTCTGGGGATATTTGTTCTAATCCATCGAATAAACGACCTTCCCTCCCACAATCGTCACGACCACGTGAGAATCCTTAATTCGAGCAGGGGGAATGGTAAAGATGTCGTTGGAGAGAACCACGACGTCGCCCAGTTTTCCCGGGGCGATGCTCCCTTTATCGTTCTCCTGGAAGGCGGCGAAAGCGGAACCCTGGGTGTAGGCGCGAAGAGCTTCTTCCACGGTGATGCGCTGCTCGGGGAACCATCCCTCCGGATGCTTGCCGTCCAGCGTGGCACGGGTGACGGCGGCGTAGATGCCCAGAATTGGGCTGAGCGGCGCCACGGGCCAATCGGACCCGAATGCCAGCGGCGCTCCCGCGTCGATCATGGAGCGCCAGGCATAGCTCCAGCGGGCGCGCTCGCGCCCCAGGCGTTTCTCCACCCAGCGGCCGTCATCGATGGCGTGATAGGGCTGCATGCTGGCAATGATGCCCATCTTTCCCATGCGAGCAAAGTCTTCCGGACGCATGTGCTGGGCGTGCTCGATCCGGAACCGATGCGCCCAAGGATGGTCGCCACCCAGGCGCTGATACAGGTCGAGAATTTCCTCGATGGCACGATCACCGATGGCGTGGATGCAGATCTGGATTTGCGCCTGGTCGGCGCCCCTGGCCAAAGCCTCCATCTTGGCGGGAGGGTTCATCAGGGAAAGGGGGAGGCCGCGATTGGTAGGGTCGTCGGCGAAGGGCTCGTTCATCCAGGCGGTGGCCGAACCCAGGGAGCCATCCGCAAAGGCTTTTACGGCACCCATCTTGATAAAATCGTCGCCCATGTCGTGCGTCAAACCCGCGTCGCGCAGCTTTTCCCAGCGCAGGATGGGAACAACTTCGTACATCCGGCAGGAGAGCCAGCCTTCCTGCTCGGCGCGCCGGAGTAGCTGAACCTCGCCCGTGAAACTACCGTTGTAGGAGTCCGCATCCACGGTGATGGAGTGGACGGAGGTCAACCCCACCCGCGCCGCTTCCGCCAGCCCCGCGCGCAAGGCTTCCGCCATTTCCGCTTCCGTGGGCGGGGGAATGACCTTGGCGATCAATTCCTGCGCGTCGTCCTTGAAGATCCCCGTGGGCTCCCCGGCGGCATCGCGCACGATCAACCCGCCCACGGGGTCGGGTGTTGCGCGCGTTACACCCGCTAACTTGATGGCCAGTGAGTTCGCC
>DATJVT010000247.1:0-6533 GCA_035501695.1 Terriglobia bacterium
GCAACATCTGTACCACCTCCTGGATCGTTATGAAGCGGGAGTGGAGCTGACCGGGACGGAAGTTAAATCGGTTCGCGAGGGCAAGATCAATCTCAAGGACAGTTATGTTGACCTCAAACGGGGCGAGGCCTGGCTGATCGATTGCCACATCAGCCCATATACGGCGGGAAGCTATTCCAATCACGATCCTTTGCGGGACCGGCGCCTCCTGCTGCGAAGGCAGGAACTGGATAAGTTGGCGGGCCGTGTACAAGAGAAGGGTTTCACCCTTATTCCAACTCGCGTTTATCTGAAGAAGAACCTGATCAAGTGCGAAATTGCATTGGCTAAAGGCAAGAAGGTGTACGACCATCGCGATGCCTCGCGGCAGCGTACCATCGATCGGGAGGCCCAACAGGACATCCACGAACACCGCCGGCGGCACCAGTAAGACCGGGGATTCGGGATTTGGGGTTTGGTTTCAGGGGTAAGGGGCAAGGAATCGGCGCAGCATCCGGCATCGGTCCCTCAGGCTCTAATACAAGCTCATCAGCTCGTCGAGTAGCGTTGCTGGCTTGTCATCAATTCCGGATATCCGAAGCCCAATCCCGAATCCCGACCTTCGAACCCCTCGAGAAGGAGCTTGGAAACATGAAAATTGAATTCCGTGAGGAACCTCTCTCCGAACTGAGCACTGCGGCATTGGTCGCGTACAGCTTTGAGGGGACGCCTTCTTCCAGTGGCACCGTGGAAGGGCTGCCTTCGGAAACGCGCAATCTGCTGGTGCAATTGCAGGCCGCGGGGGAATTGACCGGCAAGGCGTTCGAGTTCACGTTGCTCCGCCAGCCACCAGGGGTGATCGCATCCAGGCTGCTTATAGTGGGTGCAGGGAAGGTCGAGAAATTCAATGAGAGGCACCTCCGTCATCTGGCTGGAGCCGCCGTTCGACACCTGCGTTCACGTGGTGTGCGGGAGGTGGCATGGACTCTCGGATCCCTTGAGCCCGCCTCAGTGTCTGCGGCCGTGGGTGGGGCAATGGTTGCCGATTATGACGCCGACAACTACCGGACCGAGCGCAACGGCGAGAAGGGTATTGACAGGCTCCTCCTGGCGACGGGTGGTAAACCGATTTCGGCCGACGCGGAAGCGGCTTTGCACCGGAGTCGCATTATCGGCGACGCCCAGAACTTCTCGCGCGACCTTGTCAATGAACCGTCGAACCTCATGACCCCTCGGAAACTCGCGGACCAAGCCGCCGCGATGGGGGCCCGCTTTGGCCTGAGTTGTGAAGTGCTGGGACCGCAGGAAATCCAGGACCTGAAGATGGGGGCTTTCTGGGCCGTGGCGCAGGGAAGCCAGCAGGAGCCCGCCCGACTGATTGTCCTCCGCTACGCGCCCGAAGATGCGCCGGCCGAACCCGTGATCGGACTGATCGGGAAGGGAATTACCTTCGATAGCGGCGGCATCTCCATCAAGCCAAGCGAGAACATGCACGAAATGAAAACCGACATGGCGGGCGGCGCCACGGTACTCGGCGTGATGCAGGCGATTGCCCAGCTCAAGCCCCGCGTGCGCGTTATGGGGGTGATCCCGGCAACCGAGAACATGCCCAGCGGGAACGCTTACAAGCCTGGTGACGTCATCACTTCCATGTCTGGGAAAACCATCGAAATCCTCAACACCGATGCCGAAGGTCGCCTCGTCCTGGCCGATGCCCTGACTTACGCCAAGAGACTCGGGTGTACGGTGCTGATCGATGCTGCCACCCTGACGGGGGCCTGCATGGTGGCGCTGGGGAACATCACGACCGGCGTCTTTGGCTGGAATAAAGACTGGGTGAATCGCGTCCTGGCCGCCGCCAACCTGGCCGGTGAGAAGATGTGGCAATTGCCGGTAGACGACGACTATCGCGAACTCTACAAAAGCTCGATTGCGGACCTGGCAAATACGGGCGGCCGATACGGGGGAGCGATTACTGGCGCGATGTTCATCGGGGAATTCGCCGGCGATACTCCGTGGGTGCATTTGGATATTGCGGGAACCCGCTGGGCGAACGATGAGAAGCCCTACCGCGCCAAGGGGCCCACGGGCCACGGTGTGCGAACGCTCGTCCAACTGGTGACGGATTTCGTGCCGTAAAGCCGCTACCGACGGGAATCGGGCGGCGAATGCCCAGTCAAACCCCAGAACTCTGCGTTCATTGCTCCATTCAGAGGCCCAGCGCAGAAGGTGAAAGGGCGAGGGGGGCGACGCGCAGGGAATTTACCCGCTCGCCCACGATGTTGGCGAAGTATTGCAGAATATCCGCCAGCCCCAGGACGGCAGGCTTTTCTTGCATTCCCAGCCAGTGCCTGATGCTAAGGGAGATGATGAGCAGGCGGAAATAGACCATCAGGAAACGCTCATCTCGTGTAAGGGACTGCCGCAGGTTGGATGCATTCTTGAGGAGGTAAGTTAGGGCCTGGTAATCGCATTTGATGTTCATCCGTAGCCGGGCGTAGTCGACCGGTCCACTGGAAGCAAGGACGGCCGTCCGCAGGGCGGGGAATTCCAGCCTGTTGGCGGCGACGATCACTCGAAAATAGGCCTGCGCGAAGGCTCGACGCAGGATCCTTTGCACCGTTACCTGCCAATAGAAGAAAAAGAGTGCCGCCGAGAAGATCAGGACGATACAAGATTCGATCATGGCTTTCCTCCACCAAGCTACCGAAACCTAGAGATCCCAACCGCAGCCGAAGTTCCTTTGCTCCAGCTTTCGCACTAGTTTAAGGAGTGCGTAACATCGGCGCAATAGTACGAACGTACGGCGCAACCTCACCCGCGATAGGGGGCATGATGCAGCACCCGCTGGACCACGGCCCAGGAATAGAAGAAAAAGAGCGCAGCCGAAACAACCAGAATTAGACCCGATAAGACCATATATTGGCTCGGTCCTGCTGAAGGTTCAACTCAAATGCGCCAATGCTCAGAACCAAATCGCCGCACCCTGACGTGCGTGTTCCTACCAGGAGGCCAGTTTACAGGGGGGTACGCCGTTAGCAATGGTACGAAGGTACGAGTACTTTGATTGTTATGCGGGTTTTCCCTTAGGGGGACGGCCGTATTCGGGGTGCAGCCGGTTTGACAAATTGCCCAGCCCGCCGTATCGTCCATACCCGTCTCAGATGAAGGAGAAAACCGGTGACGGTCGCTGCAGGCGTACTCTGCGATGCTGGAATTGCCCTGGCTGCTGACATGAAGTATGAAGATCCGGGTGGGTCTGGTTACTGCCACACCCTCTTCAACCTGCGAAAGAGGAGTGGGTTCACGGCAAGTATTGTCGGCACCGGGGACTATGATCTCATCGATGCTATCGTGGGAGAGTTCGATAATTGCCTGCCCGACGCCGCCTCACTTGATGAACTCGCCGGGATCGTGGCTGATCGGAACCTGCAATACCGTGAGCGGCCCCTCCCGCGGAGCCCTGATCCTGTGCGCATGCCGCTCGATTACTCGCTGCTCCTCGGATTGGCATCCCCGGCAGAGGGCGTCCGGCTTCTGAAGATGGACCGTGGCGGAACTCAGCGGGTCGAACGCTTCGAGATCATAGGTGGCAGCCAGGAGCCTGCTCAAACCTTTGTTCGGAACATGTACAGCAAGGATATGCCGATTGAGGAGGCAGAGTATCTTGCCATCTACGCGGTTTATAAGGGGAAAACGGCGGAGGAAGGGAGCCCCGGCGAGACAGACTGCACCGCCATCCTGGCGGACGGCACACGAAAGACCTTAAGCGCTAGGATCGTCAAACAGACGGAAGAGTACATTGAGGCTTTCACCCACGCCTTTGACATCAAACTGCCACCCGCCTTGTGGTACAACGACGAGACGGGGGTCCTCGAAGCAATGCTGAAGGATTACATCTTGGATCTTCTCAGGCGGCGGCAGGAACTTCGCGAGTTGAGGAAAGCTGATTATTACAAATAGCCATGAGAAGCGCAGCTTCGATGCATTTCTTTTTGCGCGTGCAGGAAAATAATGGAGCAACCCGACCGAGATACTCTCATGACGCAAGCGATGGCATCGTGACTTCCGCTGTCATGGGTAACTCAGTGGAGAGATTGAGAACATCGAGTGTGATAAGCTAAGCCGCTTAGAATCCCCGAGGAGGCACCCGGTTTTGGCACTATGACCAAGTCCAGAAAGGGGGAGGCGGTTACCCCTGTTATTGATTCCAAGTATTGTTGTTACCGCCTTCGCGCCGCACTATCAAAGATTCACCGTTGGGGCGTTTACGCCGATCAGAACATCCCCGCCAACCGCAAGGTGATTGAGTATCGGGGGGAGAAAATCGGCCCGCGGGAGGCGAAGCGGCGCGGCAAAACGCCTTACCTTTTCGTCCTCGATCACTACTGGACCGTGGACGGGGCAGTGGGAGGCTCCGGCGCGGAACTTGTCAATCATTCCTGTCAGCCCAACTTAGTCTCGCGCATTATGAAGGGGCATATCATCTATATGAGCTTGCGCGCGATCTGCAAGGGTGAAGAACTGACCGTCGACTACAATTACGACCACACCGATGAAACCATGCGGTGCCGCTGCGGACACGCGAGCTGCCGCGGCACCATCAATCGGATTTAGGCAGGCGCCGGGCATCCATTCGGGGTCACAAGGACTTACTCGTTCCGCAAGGTCACGGCAGGGTCGATATGGGCTGCGCGGTAGGAAGGGAGCCCCGCCGCGAAGATCGCCGTAACCTCCAACACTACCGTAGCGATGACAAGGGAAACCGGGTCGGTGGGCGAGACCTCGAAGAGCAGACCGCGAATCGTACGCGCCAGCGCCAATGATCCTCCCAACCCGATGATCACCCCCACCCCCGTCCAGATTCCGGCGTGCTTCTGAATCTGCCAGACAATATCGACAGGCCGGGCGCCGATGGCCATCCTCACCCCTATTTCCCGGGACTGGCAGGTCACCAGGAATGAGAGCACGCCGAATAATCCGAGTGCGGCCAGCACTAATCCGAGAGCTGCGAACATACTTACCAGCATGGTCACAAAGCGCGGCCGATCGCGGAATCTGTCCACCGTCTGTTCCAGAGTTCCCACTTCGACCGGCAGCGAAGGGTTGAGTTCGGCGAACTCCTTTCGTATCCAGCGCCCCAGCACACTTGGGTCGAGGGATGTGCGGAATATCGCAACGCCGCTCATGCCCGTCTCTTGCGAGTTGTGCATCCGGAGGCGGTAGTATTCAGGATCGGAAGCTTCGGTCAGCCCATTATTCTTGATATCGGCGGCCACGCCCACGACGGGGCACCAATGACCGCTGACTTCCAGGTCCAACTGCTGCCCCAGGGGCCTTTCATTGCCGAACAGACGCCGGGCCAATGTGGCGCTCAATACGATAGGCGACTCACCGGAAGCACGTTCGCTCTCTTCAAAAGGACGTCCGGCGAGGATGCGAATATTCAAGGCGCGGAAGTAGTCGGGAGTCACCCACCGGAATTCGACCATTCCTCCGTTTTGAGCGACCGGCGGATGTCCCGCGATCCGCAGGTTCGAATAGGGACGGCCCATCGAGCCGCGAGGGGGAATGGAGTCGCTAAGAGCGAACACTCCGGCGCCCGGAATGCTTTTCAGCCGCATTTCCAGGTCGTCAAAGAACCTGGCTTTGGCCTCAGGGGAGGTATACCGGTGCCCGCGCAAGCTGAAGGAGGCGGTCACCACATGTTCGGGCTCAAAACCCAGAGGTTGGGTCTGAAGTTTCCAAAGGCTGCGCAGCAAGAGCGACGCCCCGCTGAGCAGCAAAAGAGAAATCGCCACCTGCCCCGACACCAGCGCCTTGCGAAATAGCGTCCGTCCCGTTCCCACAGAATGCCAACTTGCCAATGCTTCCGGGCGGGGCCGTTCGAGTGCCGGTGCCAACCCAAACAGCAAGGCGGTGGCGATCGACGCCGCCAGCGCGAAGGTGAGGACTCGTGCATCGATCTGCGCATGGTCAAGGCGCAGCATCCCTCCCGGGGCGAGGGTGATGGAGACCCGCAGGAGAATCCAGGCCGTGAAACATCCTGCCACGCCCCCCAGAATCCCGAGCATCATCGATTCGGTCAGAGTTTGTCGCATCAGACGGCCGCGCCCCGCCCCCAGAACCTCCCGCATCGCCACCTCGCGCCGGCGGGCCATTGCTCGCGCCAGCATCAGGTTTGCGATATTCGTACACGCCGCCAGCAGGAGGGCCAGCACCGAGCCAAATAACATCCAGCAGGAGAGCTTCACTTCGTGGATCTGCCGGTCGCGTAGCGAGCGAACCACCAGGCGCACCTCGGAGCGCAACTCCGGGGGTACGTCCTGCGCGACGGTGGCGGCAAAGAGCGGAAGCATTTGTTCACGCGCCTGGTCAATCGATACGCCCTCCCGCAGCCGCGCGAAGGTGCGTAAAAAGGAACTGGAATTCTGGGATCGCGGCAGGCTGGGATCCAGGCGGGCGGGCATCATTACGTCAATCTCCCCAAGCTGAGGCATGACGAAATCCCCGGGAAGGACCCCGATGACCTTGACGGGTTGATCGTCGACGAT
>DATJVT010000248.1:0-8177 GCA_035501695.1 Terriglobia bacterium
GAGGCTATCGAAGCCGCCGGCGCTCGACTGCTCTACCTTCCGCCCTATTCGCCGGACTTCAATTCCATCGAGCCGATGTGGAGCAAGATCAAACAAATCCTGCGCTGCCACGCTCCCCGCACCGACGAGCAACTGCTTCAGGCCGCCAAAATCGCCTTTCAGCCCATTTCCACCGCCGACTGCAAGGGCGTCTTTTCAGCGCCAAATACGCTACATCATAAATGGAACTGCTCTAGCCCCCATCCAGCCCTCCACCTTCGGGAATATATGATCGCCCGGAGTGCTCGTTGTTCGCCGGTCGCACGGCGCCCGGCGCCCACCGGAGGAATCCCGTTCCAATTGCGGACACACTTTCCCACAATCGGATATTAACCTGCAGCGCCCAAGACCTTACCCCTCACCCCAGCAGGTCGAGGATTTCTGCCAGGGGCACAGGCAGGGCACAGGCAGGAGTGCCTGCGCCACCCTTTTAGGTGATACCATACCACCTGGGCAATTCTCGATGGAGGAAAGGGCTTCGTGCGAACTTCGCTGATGACGAGGTGCGTTGGTCTGGCGCTGATCGGCTGGACCACCCTATCCGGCGCTCTTGCGCAGGTTTCCGACGGGCGGACCGCAGTGGTTTGGGTTGTTCTTGATAATCGCGTCCAACTGAAGAAGACCGGGCCGGGGGCGGCGTTGGAGGGCAAACTGGAGCGGGCGGTTTACTGGCGTGACCAGGAGGTCTTTCCCGCCGGCAGCAGGGTTCGGATGGTGGTCGACCAGGTCGTATCGCAAGAGAAGGTGGACGCGGTGGATGACCGGCCGTTTTTCATCCATCTTTTTGCGCCCCGGCACGAGCGGGTGGCGCAGTTCCGGTCCGCCCAGGTAACGCTGCCGTGGGGAGAGGAAATCCCCTTGCGGGCAGTGTTCCTGGCCCTGAGCGAGCGCGCGGAGTTGCGGGCCCGTCCCGGTACCCCCGTGGCGGGGCCGGCCAACGCTGAGGGGAATCCGAGCCGAAGCGCGGCGTCATCGCCCTCGTCGAAAAGGCCTCCCGCGTGGGTTCTGACTTTGCAGGTGGAACCAGAGAGCGCCTCGTTTCCGGCCTTGGCGGCAGCGCGCGCGGCGAGAGTTCCAGGCGCTGTCCCTGCTTGCCTGCAGCCCTGCACGGTCGTCGGGGGGACTCGACTTTCCACGGTTCTGCTGGCCGGGCTCAGCGCGTCGAAGAACCACGAGGGGCAGACGTTTCAAGCCCTGTTGTTGGAACCCGTTTTGGCAGGCTCCAGCGTAGCGATTCCTCAGGGCGCCATCGTGCAAGGGACGTTGGCCAAGAGCGTCCCGCCACGCCGTTTATACCGTCCCGCATCCATGAATCTTCTCTTCACCCGCGTGATCCTGCCGGGGGGCGGAGCCATTGCGGTTTCCGCGTCGCCCATGGCCGCCGAAGTGGACAGAGGAACGCACATGACCATGGACGCGGAGGGTAGAATCCACGCCATGAATCCCGGCAAGGCGCGGTTTTTGTTCGACTTTGGCGTGACCGGCGGAATCTCCAAGGTTGCCGACGACACCACCCAATTGATTATCGAAGCCATCAGTTCCACCGCCACGGATGCTTCCACGGCCGGGGTGGCCCGGATTGCCGCCCTGGGCGCGTCGGCCATCTACATGCTTACCCGCCACGGGCGCGACGTCATTCTGCCGCCCTTCACGGAAATGGACTTGAGCCTGACACGCGACGTCTCCATGGCCGGCGGACCGTCCACCACACCTCAAAGCCCTTAACCTGTCTCCCCGCCATGAAGTGCCGGGACGGGGCGAAAACCGCTGCTTCGCCTGGCCGTCACCCTTGCAAGCCAGCGGAGTCCAAGGTAAGTTAGTGGATGCGAGACCGGAGGGATGGGTGAGCGGTTGAAACCGGCGGTCTTGAAAACCGTTAGCCTCGAAAGGGGCTCGGGGGTTCGAATCCCTCTCCCTCCGCCACGTAGCGTCCGGTACGTGGCTCCGCCATGCAAAGCATTAAATAATCACTTACAGATATAGAATGGTGCCGACAATCTGAGCGAACGGTGGACTTGGGCGCGCGGTTCATCATTGGGAGGCCGGCTTATGAAATGGCATTGGGTTGTTGGCCTGTTCTTCATGGCGATGGCGGTCCGAATGGGCTATGGAGGCGGGGTTGCGAAACAAAGGCCCTATCCCGATCTTGGTTGGTCGGATGAGTTCACTGAGCCGGAGCGATGGGAAGAGGATTTCAGCCTGGCCGAGAAGCAAGCCACCTTGCGTTCCTTCGGTTTGAAGGACGGGCATGGCAAATTCCAAGTCGACGAACCCGGACACGCGGCCCGTTGGCGCGAGACGACGGAGCCCGTCTGGGCGTCGGAGTACAAGATCTTCGAGATGCGTTATCGCGCGAAGGGTCTCGCCGCGCGCTCCGGCGCGGTGGTTATGTTGCGCCCCGGAAGTGTGGGCCCGGTAACGCCCGGAGCGAGCAATCCGGAGAACCCCCTTGCGAAAGGCTCCAATCTGAGTGCCGTGAAGGCGGATGAACTTGTCCAGGACGGAGCATGGCACCTCGTCGTCAAAGATCTCTCCACCCAACTCGCTACGCCTCAGATTGACCAGATTATCGTCACGGTTGCCGCAGACGCCTGGGGACCGGCGTCCCTGGAGGTCGAGTTCATACGCTTCCGGTCTTCCGACCCCGGGCGAGCGTTGGCTGACTTCCTGCCGATTGCTCCCGTGGCGTCTCCGTTATGCTCGGTGCCCGGGTGCACGCCGGAGGCGTTTCGCCTCCTCGATCTGCACGCTCTCGCCAACCTCCCTCCTTCGGACGCCTTGCCTGCGCTGGGAATCAATGCTCCCTGGCTCGACGGCAAATGGTTCACGTTTGCCGGCCTGCCCTTTGCCAATGGCGGTGTTGCCGCCACCTCGGTGCAGGGCCGAGAGACCTTGACCGTCCCCATCGGCGAGCTCGCCAGCGAGATCTACCTCTTGCTCGGAGCCTCTTTTGCAGGCATCGGGGATACTCCCGGCGCTGCCGATGCCGCCGGAGTCGACACGGGCAAGACAATCATCCAAACCTTGCGGGAGCCGGAGCGTTTCGCGGTGGACGTCGAATACTCTGACGGCGCCGTGGATGAGTATTTCCCCTTCAATCTGCTGCGCCGAGCCTTCCTCATCGAGAATCGTTCTCTCGGCTTGTACCTTTTAACGACCGACCCGTGCCGTCCGATTGCGCGGCTGACGCTGCGTGACAGGATGAGCAACGGCGCCTTTCTGCTGTTTGGAGTCACCATAAACACGCGGCAATCCCTTTACCCCCGGGTTGAATGGACGGGACCGGGCATTCCAATGGGAGCCCCAGCCAGGGAGTTACCGCCGAGCCCCCCGGAAGTGAGGCGCGAGGGGGAACTTCTGGTGTTGGAGAATAGCTACTACCAATTCGAGTTCTCCACGGGAGGCAGCTTCCGCCTGATGCGGGCCCTGAACAAATACAGCGGCGCCGACATGCTCGCCGATGGCGGGCCGGGCGGCCTATTTTCGTGTGGAATTGCCGAGGTCACCCGTGAATTACCCCGGAGCAATACCATGCACATGGAGGATTTCCGCCTTAAGGGAGTGGAGGTCGGCGGCAAACAGGTCACGGTCTCATTGGCCTCGCCGGACGCCGCATTGCCCTTGCAGGTTCGGCTTACGCTGCGGGTAGATGATTCGGCTTCACTTAGAGCAGGTTTGACGGTGGAAAATACCGGGACTGCGCCCCTGCGGGTCGATTTGACTTTTCCGGAGCTAAGGGCGGTGCGCCTGGGACAGGCCCAGGATACCTATTATCTCTTCCCGCGCGGGGCGGCCGTGCTCTGCAACGCAGACCAGAAGATCGAGGCGCCTTACAGCGACGAGGCTCCAATTCAGTTCCTGGACGTATTCAATCCCCGGCAGGACGCGGGCTGGGGCGTGATCGTGGAGGACGACGGTCTCCATGCCAAGGTGTTCAGCCTTGAGAAACGGGGCGAGCGCACCTCCCTGGCTGTTTCCTATTCGTACCCGGTTTCCGGCCCCGGCAACTACTTGCAGGGGATTCGCCTCGCGCCCGGCCAAAACTTCCGCGCGCCACTGACAGAGTTGCTCGTCCACCGTGGCGATTGGCGGCCCGCATTCCAGGCTTACCGCGACTGGACGAAAACGTGGTATCGACCCCTGCCGCGCAAGGAGTGGTTCGCGCGGGTTTTCAACATGCGCCGCGACTACCCCATCGGGGGCACGGGAAAGCTCTTCGACATATTCGCCAACCAGTACACGCTGGACAAATTGATCAGCGAGGGCGAAAAGATCGGCGGCGTCGACATGATCGACATTTCCGGGTGGGCCTATTCACCGCGCTATGGGAGGGTGGGGGAGTATACCGGTTTCTCGCTGGGGGGCCTCGATAACTTTCGGCAGGGTATCGCGCAAGCCCAAGCAGCCGGCGTTCCCGTGGGCCTGTATACCGAGGGGTATCTCGTTGATCTCAACTCCCTAATCGGTGAGCAACACGGGAAGGAATGGCAAATGGTGGACCGGGCGGGCACTCCACGAGCCTGGCCGGGAGCAAGTTCGGAGGTATTCGAGTGCCCGTATGCCAAAGGCTGGCAAGCCTTCATGGCAGGGACGGCGGCGCGAGTGCTTGCGGATACCGGCGCAAAAGCTTTCTACCTGGACGAGTATGGCTTCAGCGAACCCGAAAAGGCTTGTTACTGCGCCACGCACGGGCACTTTCCGGGCGCGACGCCTGCAGAGGGTGAACGCCAGATGATGGTCAAAGTGCGCGCGGCGATGGACACGGTCGATCGCCAAGCCGCTCTCTACATTGAGGAGGCGCCTCCCGACCTCAACGCGCCACTGGTGGACGGAGCGTTCTGCTATGCCCTGAACTTCGCTGACGAGGAGACTTCGCCCGGGAAAATCAACCTGTACCGTTTCCTTTTTCCCCACCTGAAGCTGTTCGACATGGTGAGCGCCGGAATCAATCCCACCTCCATGACGGCGGCAGATATGAAGCTTTCTTTCTTGAATGGCAACGGACTCTGGCTGAAAGGCGATCTCGACTCCTGGTACTCCCCTGAGGTCAAGGCGTTCATTGTCAGGGCCCATCGCGCCTTGCGCGAACATAGTGAGGCCTTTACCGCCGGGAACGTCGAACCGCTGGTTCCCACCCTCGCTCCCGGGATCCTTGCCAACCGCTTCTCTTCTGAACGCGAAACGGTCTACACGTTCTACAACCGTGGCTTCCGGACGTTCCGCGGAAACGTCTTAGCAATCGCGCCGGAACTCGACGGGCGGGAATTTGTGGATTTGCTGACGGGCAAGGTGCTTACACTGGTCCACCAGGGTGGGCACTGGTTCGTGAATGTGGAATTGGGACCGCGCGACGTGGGGGGTATTGCAGCAGTCGTCCGCAGATGAAGCGCCCTTGACCGGCGGGGATCCGGCGGGGTACCTGCAAGTGACAGAATGTCACGACGTGCAAACTGGGTGTGGGCGCGTAGAAAAACGCTGGCATTCTTATTCCCGTGCGCATAACCCTAACCCGGTCTACCATGTCTGTGCGGCGCGAACTTTTCTTGGTTGTCCACCTAACCTCCAACCCTCTTAATAGTCTAAGGAACAGATGGAAGCAAACGACGGAGCGGCTGTTGCGCAGGTACTCGAGGGGGATCAGGCCGGTTTCCGCGTCCTCGTCGAGCGGCACAGCCACGCGCTCTTCCGGCTGGCATATCGGATGACGGGAAACGAGCAGGATGCCGAAGATGTAGTTCAGGAGACCTTCTTGCGCTCCTATCGTGCCCTGCACACCTTCGAGGCACGGGCCAATTTCCGGACGTGGCTGCACCGGGTGGCCGTCAATTGCGCGCTGGACCACTTGCGGCGGGTTAAACGACGCGAGGAAGATTCGTACGCGCCGGACCCTGCGCAGGAGAAAGAGGAGGCGACGCTCAACGCCATCCCCTCCAACGCCCCCTCGCCCGAACGCCTCCTGCTGAGCGTCGAGGTGAAGAACAAGCTGGAGGGGGCCATGGCGGAATTGAGCGACCGCGAACGGGCGGCTTTTGTGATGCGTCACTTCGAAGGCTGTTCCATTGAGGAGATCGGGAAAGCGTTGAGCCTTCGCGAAACCTCGGCCAAGAACACGGTGTTCCGGGCCGTACGCAAGCTGCGCGAAGCCCTGGCGCCCCTGGTAAGGACTTGAATGCAACACTTAACCCAGGACGAATTGGTTTTGTACTACTACCGCGAGAAGGGTGTCGTAGACCTTCGGCAGGCGGAAGAGCATCTGCAATCGTGCGACCACTGTCGCCAAGACCTTGCCGGACTGACCGACATGCTCGCCGCGATGGATTCCCTCCCCACCCCCGAGCGCGACGCGAGTTACGGCGCCGAGGTATGGACCCGCATCCGCCCGCGCTTGGGGGAGACACCTCAAAAACGCCGGAGTTTCATATTTCCCATTCGCATTTGGGCGTTGGCCGGAGGCTTGGCAGTCCTCCTGGTGGCGGCCTTCTGGGGCGGCAGACTTTGGCAACAACATCAGACGCCCCCGGTGGCCGCCATCTCGGTGCCGGCTCGTGAACGCATTCTGATGGTGGCGGTCGGCGACCACCTGGACCGCGCCCAGGTATTGCTGGTGGAGGTGATGAACCAGGAATCGGCGGGTCCCATCAACATTACGCAGACGAAGCAATTGGCGCAGGAATTGGTGGAGTCGAACCGGCTGTACCGGCAGACCGCCCTGCACAGCGGCGATCCTGGAAGGGCCAACGTCCTTGACGGACTGGAGCGAGTTCTCTTGCAACTAGCTCATAGCCCTGACCAGATCTCGGCGGAGGAACTGGAATCGCTTCAGCACCAGATCGGGGCGCAAGGAATCCTGTTCAAGGTTCGCGTGGAGGCTCTGGAAGTGGCGCAAAAACAGAGGGGCGCCCCCCGGCGAGGGTCCGGAACCACTCTGTAGAAGGAATACATTTCGAGGAATACGATATGACCACCATGACCAAGGTTTTAGTTACCGCATTATTCTTTTTGATGGCCTCCGCGGTGCTGGCGGCGCCGGCACCCCCAACTCAGCCTGCGGAAATGGCAACAGCCACGGCTGAGGCCGTCGAGGCCGCTCCCCTCCCGCCGGATCATGAGGCAGACCTTTATAACCAGGGTACGCAAGCTCTCGACGCCAGCCAATGGTCGAAGGCTCTCGAGGTGTTCGATCAGGTCATCCAGTTGCACGGGACGCACGGCGACGCAGCCCTTTATTGGAAGGCCTACGCCCTGAACAAATTGGGGCGCCGGGAGGAATCCCTCACGGTCATTTCCACCTTGGGGAAAACCTTCCCGAAGAGCCGTTGGAATAACGACGCCAAGGCGCTGGAAGTTGAAATCCGCCAATCAATGGGTCAGAGCGTGTCGCCCGATAACGTTTCCGATGAGGACCTGAAGCTCATCGCCATCAACGGCCTGATGAATTCCGATCCGGACCGTGCCGTCCCGCTGCTGGAAAAAGTGCTTCAGAGCAACCAGTCTCCCAAGGTGAAAGAGCGCGCTCTGTTCGTCCTGGCGCAAAGCGGTTCCCCAAAAGCGCGGGCCATTATCGCCTCGATAGCGCGAGGGCAGGGGGACCGCAGCCTACAGGAGAAGGCGCTGGAAGACTTGGCGCTTTTTGGCGGGAGCGAGAGCAAGACCGAACTCGCCGCGATCTACACCAGCACCGATGATATCGAGGTGAAAAAAGCGATCCTCCACGGGTTCATGGTGGCCGGCGACAAAGATCGCGTGCTGGCCGCCGCCAAAACCGAAAAGAACCCGGAGTTGCGTCAGGAAGCCATACGCCAATTGGGGGTGATGGGCGCGGGCAATGAACTCTGGCAGCTTTATCAGAGTGAGTCCAGCCAGGACTTAAAGAAGGAGATCATTCACGCTTTGTTTATCGGAGGGCAGGCGGATCGCGTCGTGGCGCTGGCCCAAAATGAGAAGGACAGCGAACTGCGGCGGGAGGCCATTCACTCCCTGGGCCTGATGGGACCTGGAACCGCCGACAACCTGACCGCACTCTACCAGAATGAGAAGGCCGTCGACGTACGCAAGGAAATCATGACCGCATTCTTCCTGCAAGGAAACGCCAAGGCGCTGGTGAATGTTGCGCGCAATGAGAAGGATCCGGAGCTGCG
>DATJVT010000249.1:0-7524 GCA_035501695.1 Terriglobia bacterium
CGCACCGCTTCCAAAGGAATTCGCGGCGGGCGCCGGAAGAGGCGTGCGGCCAGCGAATCCGCCAGAGCCGCCATGTAGGGGACGGCGTGGGGAAGGCGCAGGCGCGGCGCGGGCCTCCCGCTCAACGCGGAGAGGATTTCCAGAAGTTGCTTGAGCGTCAAGTTGCGGTCGCCCAGGAGGTACCGCTCCCCGATCTTCCCGCGGTCGGCAGCCAGCCAGTGTCCCCGGGCCACATCCTCCACCGCCACGAGGTTTAACCCCGTGTCCACGTAAGCGGGCATCCTGCCATTAAGAAAATCGACAATGACGCGGCCGGTAGGAGTCGGCTTCCAGTCGCCGGGGCCAACGGGAGTGGTGGGATTGACGATTACCACCGGCTGGCCGCTGCGAGCGGCTTCCAAGGCTGCCTGTTCCGCCAGAAACTTGGAACGCTTGTAGTGGCCGATCATGTCTTCGAGCCGCAACCAGGTTTGTTCGTCCGGCAGTTTTGCGGCATGGGGCGGAACCAGAGTCCCCACACTGCTGGTGTGGATGAAGCGATCCACTCCGGCCATGCGCGCGGCGGCCAGCAAATTGCGAGTCCCGGTGACGTTGTTCCGGTAGATTTCTTGCGGATTCTGGGCCCACAGGCGGTAGTCGGCCGCCACATGGTAGACGCGCCACACATCGCGCAAAGCGGGGGGAAGGGAAGCGGGGTCGCGCAGATCGCCAAAAGCAAATTCGACCGGGAACCCCGCCAGCGCGCGAAGGTCGCTTTGAGGGCGAACCAGAACTCGAACCAGTTCACCCTGGGTGACCAGGAAGCGGGCTACGTGGCTTCCGATGAATCCGTTGGCGCCGGTGACAAGGGAGAACATGGGTCCGCTTCAGAGGAAGACGACCTGGGCCTCCCGGGGGTTACACCGGAAAGCTGCCATTTGAGCAGTCTCCAGGTGTCGCGGAGCCTCCGATTCGCTCCCAGAACCGCGGAAGGCTCATAACCCACGTGTACCATGCAGTGTTCGCAACGGGGATCGCGCCCGCGGCCGTATCGCTCCCAGTTCGTCTTCTCCAGAAAATCCTTGAAGGTAGCGTGGTGGCCGTCGGTGATCAGATAGCACGGGGCTTTCCAGCCGCTGGGGTTGTAGGTGGGGTTCCCCCAGGCGGTGCACATCAGGTCCTCGCGCTCCCCCTGCAAATAGTCCAAATAGATCGGGGAGGTCATAAGGGCATATTTCTCCAGGACCTTGGCGGCCTGGCGGAACTTCGCCTGAATCTCCTGGCGTGACATGAAGATTTCCTTGTGCTGAACCGCCGCGTAGGAGTAGCTGGGGGCAATGGTGTGGCCGTCCACTCCCAATTCCTTCAGGTACTCAAAAAGGTCTGCGATCTCCCCCAGGTCGGTTTGCTTGTAGATCGTGGTATTGGTACAGACCATGAAGCCTTCGGCCTTGGCGGCGCGGATGCCCTCAATCGCCTGCCGGAATACCCCTTTGCGCTCGACGCAGAGATCGTGGGTGGCTTCCAAGCCGTCCAGGTGGACATTGAAGAAGAAACTCGAGGTCGGTTGGTATTCCTTCAGGCGCTTCTGTATGAACATGCCGTTGGTGCAGAGGTAGATGTGCTTGCCTCGATCGAGGATCTCTCTCACCAGGCGCGCCAACTCACGGTAAATCATGGGCTCGCCACCACAGATCGACACGATGGGGGCGCCACATTCATCCACGGCGCGCAGGCACTGCTCCACCGTGAGCTGTTCCTTAATGGTCTCCTTGTATTCGCGGATTCGCCCGCAACCCGTGCACGTCAGATTACAGGCATGCAGCGGCTCGAGCATCATGACCAGGGGGAACTTTTCCACCCGCCGCATACGCTTCCCGGCGATGTAACCGCTTAGCTTGGCGGTCATGGTTAACGGGAACCTCATCGACTCCTCCGGTGGCCATTCATGGGGGGAAATTCTTGTGAAGGCAAGCGCACGACGTCGCCCTCGGGCACCCCATCCAACTTGTTCCGGAAGCGGGCCAGGGCGTAAAGCGGGAAGACGTCGCGATAGAGATGGTACCTGAGGTAGAAAACGCGCGGGAAGCCGGTGCCGGTGCAGGCGGTCTCCGACCAGGCTCCGTCCTCACGCTGTTGCTCAAGAAGATAAGTGGCAGCCCTTCGGACGGCCTGCTCGGAGGGTTCTCCGGCTGCCAGCAAGCCAATCAGCCCCCAGGCAGTCTGCGAAGCCGTGCTGGGGCCGCATCCTTTCAATTCCGGATCGTCGTAGGACGCGCAAGATTCGCCAAAACCGCCGTCGTTGTTTTGCACGGCGCGAAGCCATGCCGCCGCGTGCCGGCATTCCGGTTCCTCCTGCAGCCCCAGGGTTTCCATCGCCCGCAGAACCCCGCTGGTTCCGTAAATATAATTGACCCCCCAACGGCCATACCAAGGGCCTTCGTGGTCCTGGTCTTTGCGCAGGAAGGCAAGCCCCCTCTGAATTCTGGGATCGGAGGCAGGCCATTTAAGGCGGCCGAGGTATTCCAGAACGCGGGCCGTCAGGTCACCCGTCGAGGGGTCGATCATGGCGTTATGGTCGGCAAAAGGAACACGGGTTAGAAACCGGGAGTCGTTGTCGCGGTCGAAAGCACCCCATCCCCCGTCGCGATTCTGCATGCTGAGGATCCAGGCTGTGCCGCGGCGCAGAGCTTCCTCCAGGCGGTCTGGGTCGGGATAGGCGACACGCTGGAGGGCCATCAAGACGAAGCCCGTGTCGTCCACGTCGGGGTAAAAGTCGTTGCGAAACTCGAAGGCCCAACCACCCGGTTCGACGCCGGGATTTCTGACCTGCCAATCGCCACCCCCAAGGACCTGGCGGTCGAGCAGCCAACCAGCGGCCTTGACCAGCGCGGGATGGTCGGGTGGCAAACCCGCCTCCTGGAGGGAGACCATCGCCAGTGCGGTGTCCCAGATAGGCGAGACGCAAGGCTGCAGTCGCAGGGTGTCGCCCTCCTCGATTTCAAATCGGGCAAGATGTCCCATTTCGCGGGCTGTAAGAGGATCGTTCGCGGAGTGTCCCAATGCCCGCAATGCCAGAACAGAATTGACCATGGCGGGATAAATTGCGCCCAACCCCTCGGTGCGCTCCAGGTGCTCGAAAAGCCACTGCTTGGCGCGGCGCAAGGCCAGCTTGCGAAGGGGTTTCCATGGCAGCCGCTCGTGCAGCTTGAAAAGACGGTCGAGCAGCAGAAAGAAGTTGCGCCAGCTCAGGACGCGGCGATCCCAGGTAAAAGCCGGGACGCGCCCCACCGGGTCACGAAACAGCTCCTCTACTCCTATGTTGGGAGGGAAGGGCCATCGGGGTTTGGCCGGGTAGATGAGCGTCAAGGGGACGACGATGGCACGCGTCCAGGACGACATGGAATAAACGTTCAAAAAGAACCAAGAAGGCAGGAGAATCAATTCGGGGGGGATCGCCGGGACGTACGACCAGGGCAGCGCTCCTCCCAAGGCGAGGTAGAGCCGGGTGTAAGAATTGGTCGCCTCCACTCCGCCCAGGTCGTGGATCTGGCAGCGAGCCCGGGCCATGTGGGACGCCGTGGGGGAGTCGCCTGCCAGCTTGAGGGCCACGTAGGCCTTGACCGTGGCATTGAGCTCGGAGGGGCCGCCCGCATAGACGTTCCAGCCGCCGTCCGGGAGCTGCCGGCGGCGAATGTAGTTGGCGAGCTTCCTGCCCCGGAGATCGTCGAGTTTCCCGAGAACATAAAGGAAGAAGATGTAATCGGATTCCAGAGTGGTGTCGGCCTCGAGTTCCCCCACCCAGTATCCTTCCGGAGCCTGCAAGGAAAGGAGGTAGTCCATGGCCCGCTGGATGGCCTGCGGAAGGCCCTCCTCAAGGCGCACCTCGGCCAAAGCGAACTTCTGTGACCGCTTCCCTACCTCCGACCCCGGTGGGGTTGGCTGTCGCATGAAAAACTCCGGTTCTCCTGGCGAGCGGCTTCTATCGGGTCATCTTGACGGGCAAACTATCCCTGGGCCGAGGGATCGGGAGAGATGTTTGAACATGAGAGGGCGAGTTTGTAGCTCAGCACACATCTCCACCCATTGGTTCCACGTGCCGGAGGGAATCTGTAAGCCCTGCCCCACACTCATTCCGGCATAAATGAACCTTGCCGGAAATCCAAACCACTGGAAGTTTAACGTCTATCCTCAGATATTTCAAGCTCCGGAAGCCAGAGCAGCCTGGAGCATGGCGCGCGCGTACCCCACATTATAGGCGTAGCCGATGTAAGACCCACCGCCTGGGTAGTGGGACTTGAAGTCCGTTACTTCCGAGTCGGTGTCGAGTCCACGGGGATGTTCCGGGTAGAGCAGGCGAGGGTACTTCTGGAGTACTAATTCCCTCATAACAGCGAACATATTTACCTGGCCCTCGTCCAGGAAAACCTCCGTATACTTCTCGCGCGGCGTCTGGACGCGGACGTTGCGGAAATGCACATGATTGATGCGGTCGCGGCTCCCGAAATAGCGGCAAATCTCCACCGGATCCTCGCCCAACTCGCGCGTTACGCCACAGTCAAAGGTGATGCCATTGGACTTGCTGGGAACGATGTCAATGAGGCGTTTCCATCCGGCCAGCGTTCCCATAATCTGTTCCGAGCCGCGGCTGAGGGGCGCCGGGGGATCGTTGGGATGCAGGGCCAGCCGGACTCCTGCCTGCTCCGCCACGGGGATGACGGCTTTCAGGAAATAGGTGATGTTCGCCCACATCTCCTCCAAGGTGTGCGCACCCTCTCCGGGAAGCGGCGGCAGGTCCTTGACCCGGCCGTAGTCAAACGCCGTGAGCCCCGCTCCTGCCCGTCCGGTTTCCGCATAGTAGCCCTCCACCGCGCGATGGGCGTAGAAGTTGTATTCGATGACGGGCAAGCCCGCTGCTCCCGCGGCGCGGATGGATTGTTGGACCTTTTGGATTTCCTCGTCGCGGCCCGGCCGGCCGTAAAGCGTGTTGGGGAACCCGCCGATCATCATGTTGCCGAGGGCCAAGCCGCCGGACTTGAGATGCTCCACGAGGTCCCGGATTTGGCTTTCCTCCCACGGGATGGGAGGCCCTCCCGCGCTGACGTGGTCCACGCCCAGTTGCTTGACGCGGCGCATCAGGGTGTCGCTCAGGATACTCGTCGCCAGTTTCGCGCTGATTTCGAGCGAGATCTTGGGGGTCTCCGCCCCCTCGGGGAGGAACGGCGGCGAGGCAGACGATCGAAGCGCGGGGCTAAGCAGGGCGGCTGCGCCCACGGTTTTTAGCACGCTTCTGCGAGATACTCTGGAGTTCATGATTCCTTCCTTTGCCCGGCGGTGGATTGGATCCCTGAAATAGCCGAGAGCGGGGATCGTCTTAATATCTGGCGGGGTTATTCTACAACTTCTCCAACGCTTCCCTGAGGTCAATATTCCCTCCGCCAAACCAAGCCTTGCTTCCCGGCGGATGACATCAATTAGAGTGTATGACGCGCAGGAAGATTCGTTGACTCAAACCCGCATCAGGGATTAAAACTTAAGCGCCGAATCCGTACTGAGCGTTCCATTCGGCATTCAGGATGGTTCATTCGGTATTCATGGGGGAGATCATGCGGCATGTCAGATCAGCGTGGTTGTTCGCGACAGCCGGCGCGGTGCTGGCTTTTGTCCCGTTGATACGCGGGCAAGCGGGCCAGTCGCCGATTTACCTGGATGCGAAGCGGCCGGTCGAGGAGCGCGTCGACGACCTGATGAGCCGCATGACCCTCAAGGAAAAGGTGGGCCAGCTGAATCTGCCTTGCGTCTATGTTGGCGAGTTGGGAACCGACATCCATGCCAAGCAGGCGGCGTGCAGGAGGTTCGCTGCCGGGACGTATACCAGCGAGATTGGCCCCGGTTGCGGTTTCTTCACCCTGGCCAATGAGATTCTGCACGAAGGCGCGCGCCAGCAGGCGGAGTATTTTAACGAACTCCAGAAGATCGCGCTTACCCAGACGCGCTTGAAGATTCCGGTTATGGAAGATGAAGAGGGCACGCACGGCGGCATGTTTCCGGGAGCCACGGTGTTCCCGGAAGGCCTGGCTGTGGGCAGTTCGTTTGACCTCGACTTGGTGAAGTCCATCTATGCGGCGGCCGCCGCGGAATCTCGCGCCGTCGGAATCCACATCCTTTCTACGCTGGTGATGGAACTGGATCGTGACCCCCGCATGGGGCGGAATGAAGAGGCCTACACTGAAGACCCTTACCTTTACATGCGCATCGGTGAAGCGATCGTACGAGGCGCCCAGGGATACGATATCTCGGCCCCGGACAGGGTCGTGGCCTTGTTGACGGATTTCCCCACGCAGAGCGAGCCTGCCAGTGGACTGGAACGAGGGGCGATTGAGATGTCGGAACGCTCGCTGCGCGAAAACGACATGCTCCCCTGGATTGGGGGCATCACCAAGGCGGGGGCTCTGGGAGTGATGGCCGGCTACCCCGAGATCGAGGACGTCCCCGCGCACGCTTCCGTGAAGTGGATGGACGACATCCTGCGCAAGGATATCGGTTTTAAGGGAGTCGTCGTGGGGGAAGGTGGAGGGATCGGGACTCTGATCTATGAGCACATTGCCGCCACCCAGAAGGAAGCGGGTTGGTTGGCGTTGCGAGCCGGGGTGGACGTGGGCATCAGTTACGAGCCGGCCTACATGGGATCATTGGTCGAAAGTGTGGAAGAGGGAAGTGTTCCCATGGCGCTGGTGGATCGGGCGCTGCGCCGGGTGCTGGAACTGAAGTTCCGCCTCGGCCTCTTCGAGAATCCCTACGTCAATGCGGACCATGCGGCTCAGGTTGTGCACTCTCAGGCGAATCAGGATTTGGCGTTGCGTGCCGGGCGCGAGGGGATCGTGCTGCTGAAGAATGATAAAGGCTTGCTTCCCCTGAAAAAGGGGCTACGGTCGGTGGTGGTAATCGGCCCCAATGCCGATGACGTGATGAATCAACTGGGCGACTATTCACCGAAGAAAATCCCCCAACACGTAACGACAGTGCTGGAAGGAATCAAGGCGGCTGTCTCTCCCCAAACCAAGGTTGCTTATGTGCGGGGGTGCGAAATCACCGGAACGGACAAAAGTGCCTTCGCGGAAGCCGTCAAGACTGCCAAGGGGTCTGATGTTGCCATCGTGGTGGTTGGCGAGCGGCAGCACGTCACCAACGGTGACGACGTGCACGGGCTGCCGACCGACGGCGAAGGGCACGATGTGGCCAGCCTGGATCTCTCCGGAGTGCAGGAGGACCTGATCCGGGCCGTCTTCGAAACCGGGCCCCCCACCGTCGTGGTGCTCATCAATGGCCGCCCCCTTTCCACGCGCTGGACTTCCGAAAACGTCCCCGCCCTGGTGGAAGCTTGGGAGCCCGGCGAGCGCGGCGGCCAGGCCGTGGCCGACGTGTTGTTCGGGAACTACAACCCCAGCGGCCGCCTGGCCATTTCGGTGCCCCGGCACTCCGGCCAACTGCCCATTTACTACAACTACAAGCCGGGCAAGGTGCGGCGAAATTATGTGGACATGC
>DATJVT010000250.1:0-11377 GCA_035501695.1 Terriglobia bacterium
TATTATAGCCGACAACTCAGGCGCCCCGACACGCAAGCAGGACGGCCATGGCAGGTTGCATAAGCCGCCTTTCCAGGCGCCTTTTCTATATACTATCCCGGTGCGGAGATAACGTGGTGGCGTCCCAAGATTCCGCGTTCCGGCGGCTCCTCAGAAATCTGAGCCACAAGTCGCGGACGAAGAAACTCGATTTATTGACGGAGGTGTTTCATGCCCGCCCGCAAGACCGCGTGCTTGATGTGGGCGTGAGCGGAGACGTCTTTGTGCAATATGCCCTGGAGGACGTTTACCCGTTTCCGGAGCGGATCGTGGCTGGCGGCTATGAAGAACACGAGATTCTCACCGCGCGACGACATTATCCTCAGCCACAATACTCGTTGTTCGACGGCTGCGAACTTCCCTTTGGGGACCAGAGTTTCGACCTGGTGTTTTCCAATGCTGTTATCGAGCACATCCTGGGGCCGGGGCGCCAGGAAAAATTCGCGCGCGAGGTGATGCGCGTCGGTAAGAGTTGGTTTGTTACGACTCCCAATTATTGGTTCCCCTTTGAGAGCCATCACCACCTGCCGCTTTTCCAGTTTCTCCCCCGGCCGGTCCAGATGCAGTACAACCGGCTACTCGGTACCCACATTCCCAGGGGTACAGTCCAGGAGTTGGCCTTGCTTTCCGCGCGCCAACTGCGTTGTTTGTTCCCCACCGGCCGGATTGCCAAAGTCCGGGTTACATTCTGGCCGGAAACCCTGGTGGCGTATTACCTGCACCCCGAGCGTATTGGAGCGAATGCCCGTTGAAGCTTGACGGGCAGTCGGGGATGCGAAAGGGATGTCTGCTCAAATCGATCAAGAGGGCGAGCTGTTCTGTTCGACTTCCTTCCGTACCCGGTCTTTCCATTCGGCACATTCCCAATAGGTGAGCCAAAGATAGAAGGTCGCGTAGCTTCGCCAGCCCCGCCAGGCACGGGCCATCTTCTGCACGCGTTCGGGGGTGGGTCGCTTGCGGAGACCGTAAAACAGTTGGATGACCTTCTGCAAACCCACGTCGGCGGCGGGCAGGCAATCCAGATGATTCAATGCCCGCATGCCCACGTACTGAGCCGTCCAGTGTCCCACGCCTTTCAGTTCCAGCAGTCTTTCGTGGGCCGACCCCGGCTCGAGTTGCCGCAGACTCTCGAGGTCGAGTGTCCCGTCCAGGATGTGGCGAGAGATGGCGATGATGTACCGGGCCTTGGGACCGGAGACCTGAAGGTGTAACAGTTCGAGCGGGGTGGTGGCAGCGAGGACGGCCGGCTCCGGGAAAGCGCTGTAGCGGCGACCTTCAAAATCCACGCCGCGCCCATACGCATCAATCGTTACTTTCTTCACCTTGTGCGCAAAGGACAGATTGACCTGCTGCTCGATGATGGCGGAAATGAGAATCTCAAAGATGTGGGGAGCCTGGGGCACCCGCATGCCGCGGAAGTGGACGATCAGTTGGCGAAGGACCTTGTCTTCCTGCGCCAGCGCATAGAAGGGCTGAATGTCCAAATCGGTGGCGAACTGACGCTTTACCTCCTTAACAACTGCCTGCCGGACGCTATTGTCGTTTGGTCCCGCCAGAATGCGGATTCGCAAGGAAGGGTTGGCCGGATGCCCGTCGTCTCGCACGCCGTATAGAATCAACTGCTCGCCGAGCTCCAACACGCGCCGATATTCACCCTCCACAAAGTAATCCAATAGAGGAGCGAATTCACGTCCGTTAAGCAGGGCAGGCGGGGCCAAGATGAAGCGCAGCGTCTGGGTGAAGTTAAAGGGAGGTCGCGGATGAATAATCATGGTCATCCGCACGCGAAGGGCGAGCGGAGGTCCCCCGCGCCATCGAAATCGGCCGTAAAAGGCTTATCCGCCAGGCGCCAGTTTTGGGGAGACTCGATCTCACCTTGCAGCAAGGGCGAAATGGCAATGCGATCCAAGCTCAGTGTGTTGCGGATCCACACACAGCGCTGAGCTTCAGGCTCGGGGCTTCCCAGGTGACCGAGCGCGAAGTCCAACGCCGCCCGGTCCGAGGGAAGGTACATGGGAAGCCTCCCGCCTTGCGGGTGGAGGGCCGTCAGGGCGTTGACGTAGGTCTTGTGGAGATCGATCTTCCGGTAAAAGCGCTCGTGGATAATATCCGTGTTGCCCATGCCAATGGCGTTCCCACCGCTCTCGTTCGTGAGATCGCGGGCATATATGAGGGAGATGTCTGGACCTTCGCCGGGCGCTAACCCGCGGGCCCGGCCCACCACCTTGGTGTCCATGCCGGCACCGCTGATGTTCTTCCCCATTTCGTCCTCAATCAGGAGACCCAGGCGGGAGAAGGGCAGGCGGGGCATTAAATTTCGCGCCAGCGTGATGAGGGATTCCTCCGTGGCGACGATGTCCCTCGCACAAGCCGCGCGCACCTCGGCAACCGCGTGCATTTCGTTCTCAACTACAGCCACGCCAAACAGTATTCTTCCGCTTCCCAATATCTTCCCGGACACGGCGCGGATGGTGGTTTCAAATCCGTACTTCCAGATCTGCTTGTGGCCCTCGGTAGCTCCCTCGCGCTTACCCAGCCCGATGGCCATCATCTTCAACATGCCGCTTTCGATCTGGCCGGTCAAATCGGAATGCGGCTTGACACGGTTGACCACTACGATCCCGTCGGACTCCCAGGCGAGGCGGTCCGCGAAGACCGGAAATCCTTGTGGAGTTGTTCCCACCTGTACGGTTTCGAGAGAAGAGAGGACCTCCGCCCCCACGCCCGCCTCTGTGATGCCGTAATCCGCCAGGATCTGGCGCTGGCCCTCCGCCGTACCTCCGCCGTGGCTGCCCATGGCGGGGACGATGAAAGGCAGTGCCCCGCGCCCTCTCAGCCAGCCGCAGACCGTCCTCACGATCTCCTGCAAGCCGGCGATGCCACGGCTTCCCACCGCGACGGCAATGCGCCGGCCATGGAGCTTTTCTCCGGGCATGCCAAGTTCGGTCAGGCAGGCTTGAACGGATGCGCTCAAATTGTCAATCGCGGGGCGGCTGGGTGCTCGACGTTCCAGAAAGTAGAAGTTCGACAAAGGCAGATGGTGGTTTTGGTTAATCATCACATCTTCACCGTAGCTTGCCCGGCATACCTTGTCAACCCGGCTGAGTTTTCCATGGACAAATTCCGGCGCATGGTGGAGACTCGCCAACGGCGTGAGGATTCGATCATGCGACCCGAGCAATGGCAACAGGTCAAGGCCGCGGCCAAACTTCAGAACACCGGCCGCGTGCCCCTTTCGTTGATTATCGATAGTCCCTGGCTGCCGGGCTACCTGGGAATCCGGCATATCGATTATTACTTCGACCCCGAGGTGTGGTTCCTATCCAACCTGCGCGTCGTGGAGGAATTCCCCGAAGTCATCGTCCTGCCCTCGTGGTGGGTGGAATACGGCATGGCCATTGAGCCCAGCGCCCTGGGGAGCAAAGTGCGTTTCGCGGCGGATCAAACGCCTTCCGAATTCCCCATGCTCTTTCACCTTGAAGACCTGGAGCAATTGCCGGAAGTCGATCCCCAGATGGACGGTCTAATGCCCGCGGCGTTGCGCCAGTATGCATCGGTGAAGCGGCGCATCTTCGAGGCCGGATACACTATTCCCATGGTGGCGGCGCGCGGCCCCCTGGCGTTGGCGGTCTTCTTCCGCGGCCTTACACCCTTCATGATGGATATCACGGATAACCCCGCGGCCGTGCACAAGCTCCTGTCTTATACCACCCACGCCACGATTCAATGGCTCCGAGCCCAGGCGGCAGTTGTGGGCGACAGCGTGGAGGGGATGCTGGTTCTCGACGATATTGTGGGCTTTCTCTCCCGTAAACATTATGAGGAGTTCGCCCATCCCTATTTGCAGCAGGTCTTCTCCAGCTTTCCTTCCTCCTGGGTGAAGGTGTACCACAACGACGCCCGCATTGATCCCTTCCTGGATTTGCTCCCCGCAGTGGGCTTCGATGTTCTGAATTGGACTCACAAAGTGGAACTGAATGATGTTCGCAAAAGGACGGGCGGCAAGATCTGTCTGATGGGAAACGTCTCGCCTCTGGAAATCGGCGTGCGCGGTTCACCTGAGCAAGTGAAGGCGGCCACCCTGGGCCAGTTGCGGAAGTCGGGAAGGGAAGGGGTGATTCTCTCCCTGGGCGGAGGGGTCAGCCCCGGTATGCCCGCCGCCAATATACGCGCCATGGTAGAAGCCGTGCAACAATTTAATGCCGGGGGATAAGGCCGGGAGAATTATGAAGGTGAATGGTAAATGGTGAATAGTGAATTGTGATCTACCGTGATCCCCGGCATTCACTATTTACCATTTACTATTTACCATTTCTATCATTCGTTTCCAACCCCCAACCCCTCTTACTTGGCCAACGACACCACACACCCGCCGATAACGATGAGTGCTCCTCCCAGCAAAACCATGGGGGCGGGCTTCTGGCCGAATCCCAGCCATGAGATCGCCTGGGCCACCAGGAAGAAAAAGGCAACGTACACCCCGATAAGCCGGCCGAAATCCCAGGGCGGGGCGTTAACGATGTATCCGTAGGAAGCGAGCACCAGCCCGCCGAGCACAAAAAACACGGCGGCGCGCGCATGCGTCACACTGTGGAGCCCGACCCGCATCAAGGCATCGCCGCCCGCTTCCAAACCGGCGGCGAGCAACAACACCACCATCGCTAGACTGTAACGCAAAGGTTAGCTACCTCCTCTGATCCCCCTATGGTTGTAAGCCCTGAAGCATGGCCGGTATGAGCGACGACAGTCCAACGGGCCGCTTCTCCGGCAGCACCCTATGTGAGTATACCTTACCCGAAGGCTGGGGCCGCCCCGAGGCTCTCCCCCCAAGGGGAGTGCTCCACCCGTCATCCCCGCGGCGCTCTTATTGTAGCCTCTATTTCTTGCAAATTTCTCTTGGCAAGCATAGCGTAGTGTGGTAGATGTTGGTGAAAACAAATGTAGAAAAAATGTCAGCCTGCGGCCTTGCCAAGATCTTATAGAAAACACAACGAGTTGGGGTTTTGATCGGACTATGTTATTGAAAAATAATGAGTTGTCTAGAAAAATCCGACTGGTTTTGGCTTACGATGGCACCGATTTCCATGGTTGGCAGCGTCAGGCTGACAAGCCGACCATCCAAGCCTGCCTGGAAGACGCACTGCGCAAACTAACGGGTTCGGCGGTGCAGGTGAGCGGTTCCGGGAGGACGGACGCCGGCGTGCACGCCCTAGGGCAGGTGGCGCATATCGCGATTGCGTCTCCCATCCCCTGCCCCAATCTGTTCAAGGCGCTCAACGATTTGCTGCCGCCCGCAGTGCGCGTTAAATGCGCGGAGGACGTGGACCCGTCATTTCACGCCCGCTACGGCGCGCGATCCAAGACCTACCGCTACCGGATTGTCACGACCCCCGTATGTTCACCCCTACTGGTCAGGTTCGTTTACCACCACCCTTATTCATTGGACCATGCAAAAATGGCGCAAGCCGCCCGGCGGCTCGAAGGGGAGAATGATTTCACGTCCTTCGCGGGCGCGCCCGAGCCGGACGAGGAAGAAGCGAAATCGCACGTGCGCACCATTATTCGGTCGCGCCTCCTGTGGCGGCCACGCTCATCAATGCTGGTATATGAGGTGACGGGCACGGGCTTTCTTCGCTACATGGTCCGCAACATAGTGGGGACATTGATCGAGGTGGGAAGGGGCAGGCTCGTCCCCCAGGACATCCCGCGCATCCTGGCGGCTCGCGACCGTGCGAAGGCGGGCCCTACGGCGCCCCCCCAAGGCCTTTGCCTGATGAGAGTGGAGTATTGAGATCGGGAGACTGGGTCATCGGATCGTCGGGTCATTGTAAAGGCGTTGAGTCCAATTTCTCAGGAAGCGTCGCGATGCCTCGTTCCATAGTTCACCAGATTCTGTGCATTGGCCTCTAATTCGCGTAGAATGGATGGGGACTTCCGACAATCGATGAGTGGCGGGTGATTTTGTTTGTTCGCACATTGCAGACCTTGATTCCAACACGGAGACGTCCTGAGTGAGCACCATTGCCTTGAAGATCAAAGATAAGAAGCCGGGCCAGCGGGCCTGCGATGAAAAAGATGCCAAAGGCGAATTGTGCGTCGGGCATCTGAAACGATGGTATTACTATCACCCTCTGCGGCTGGCTTTCAGCGAGGAAGAAGAAGCGGCGATAAAGGAATTGGGAAAGCACGCTGAAATCTACCGCTGCGAGCGTTGTCATACCCTGTATCGTCCGGTGGCCGCGGATACTTCGACGGCAGGCCAGAAATTCCAGGTTCGTCCCGTGACGCTCTGGGGGGATTTTTCCGGCAAGAAGGACACATAGCCAGGGCATTGCGGGCCGCCTGCCCGCTCGAGACGAGGTCGCCGGTTTTGACTCCACGCACGAAAGCGGAATTCCTTCTTATTCTCACCACATTCTTCTGGGGCTCGACCTTTGTGGTCGTCAAGGACGCCCTTGCCGACGCCGCCCCGTTCCCCTTCATCGCGATGCGTTTCACTCTGGGAGGGCTTCTGCTGTTGGGCTTGATGGCGCGTTGGCGCATGCCCCGCGAGACTCTGCCGCCCAGTATCATTCTGGGAGCATTGCTCTTCGCTGGCGCCGCCCTTCAAACCTGGGGCCTGGTTTTCACAACACCCTCCAAGAGCGCCTTCATCACGGGGTTCAGTGTCATTCTGGTGCCGCTGATCTCGCTCTTTCACGGATACCCCCTGCGCGCTGCCAATGCAGCAGGTGCGGCTCTGGGCCTTTTAGGGCTCTACTTTCTCGTTCTTCCTTCCGGGGCAAGTGCCGTGAACCTGGGAGATCTCCTCACGCTGGTAGGAGCGGTGACATTCGCCTTTCACATCGTGATGGTGGGGAAATACACCCGCCGCTTCTCCTTTCAGCACCTGGCGCCGGGACAGATTCTGGTGGTGGGAATACTGGCGGCGTTGTGCACCCCGCTGGCCCCGGCCTGGAACGTGCACTGGACTGGCCGCCTGGTCCTGGCCATAGCGATCACCGCCCTGTTTGCCACCGCGTTCGGGTTTGGCATCCAGGTGTGGGCACAGCAATACACGCCGCCGGCACATACTGCGTTGATTTTCTCGCTGGAACCGGTCTTCGCCGCCCTGACGTCGCGGGTGGTCAGCAAGGAGCACCTTGGGGGGAAGGTCCTGCTCGGCTCCGCTCTTATCCTGGCCGGGATGGTTATTTCGGAGATGTGGGGCGGCACCACACCCAGCCCCGTCGAGGGGTAGATCAACAGCACTCAACCCATTGGGAGATTCGATTCTCAATTGCACCCATCCACTGTAATTGGCAAATCCAATTGTGTTGACGCCATGCCTCCATTCAACATAGATCGGAGTGCTGTGCCCACCGTGGGGTCTGGAAGAAATATCGTCGGCATGTGTTTTTAGCGCGAATCAACAAACTCTGGCATGTAACTCAAAGCAAGACGCGCTTCGGGTGTATACTTTACGAAGGGAGCCGTGGGGCACTTCGGGAATGAGGGAGAGGTGACGATGAGTGCGAGCAATCGGCGGGTTCTGCCCGCGTTGGTGGTTGCTATAACTTTGGGGATTGGGATTCTGATTGGGACGGTCGTCTCGCGGGGCGTGCGAGCCGCCAAAGGGGCCTCCGGGGCGGCCGACGCCCGGCCCCTCCCGATGCCTTCTCCGGTTGACCTCTCCAATTCTTTCTCGCAGATTGCCGACAAGGTTGAAGATGCGGTGGTAAACATCAACACCGATACCACGGTCCGCATCAGCCGCCGCAACCCGCACGCCCCGGAGGATTCCCCCTTCAACGATTTCTTCGACCACTTCTTTCAGGGCGGGCCGGAGGGCCCCTCGGGAGGGGATGGTGGGTTCCGCCAACAAAGCCTCGGCTCGGGCGTCATCCTTGACAAGAACGGCTACATCCTCACCAACTTCCACGTGATAACCCAAGCGGAGAGTGACAAGCCGGTGGACCGGATCACGGTCTCCCTGCATGGCGACGACGCCAAATACAAGGCGCAAGTGGTCGGCTCTGATCGTTGGACGGACCTCGCCATCATTAAGATCGAGGCCGGAAAGCCACTCCATGCAGCCGAACTTGGCAACTCCGATTCCATGCGGGTGGGTGATTGGGTGCTGGCGGTCGGCAGTCCATTTGGCCTTGATTCCACCGTTACGGCGGGAATCGTCAGCGCCAAAGGCCGGGACATCGAAGGGGGAACCGAAGGCCAATTCAAGCGCTTCCTGCAAACCGATGCCGCCATCAATCCTGGCAACAGCGGTGGACCCCTGGTGAATCTGGCCGGGCAGGTAATCGGGATCAACACGGCCATCGCCACCCGGCGTGGGAGTTACGACGGCGTGGGATTTGCCATTCCCTCGAATACGGCGCGCAAGGTGTACAACGCCATCGTGATGAACGGTTCGGTGAAGCGCGGAGCCATCGGGGTGCAATTCCAGGCTCAACCCAACGCCGCATTGCTCCGTGGTTTCGGGGCGGACCACGGGATAGTGGTGGACAGTGTCCAACCCGGCAGCCCCGCTGACCATGCGGGGCTGAAGCGTGGCGACGTGATCCAGAGTGTGAACGGCCAGGCCGTGCGTAGCGGCGATGAATTGGTGGCCATTGTCTCCGACACCGACATCGGCAAGAAATTGCACGTTGAATACCTGCGCGAAGGGAAGCGTGCCGTTGCGGATGTGGAAGTGGCCGACCGGAACGAGATCATCGGGGAAAACCGTGCCAGCCAGGGCGGAGAGGGCAATCCCGAAACCGGTCCTCAGGGCGAGGGAGTGCTCGGATTGGGAGTTAAAAACCTGAGTCCCGACCAGGCACAGGAGCTATCGAGTCAACTTCACCTTGAAGCCAAGCAAGGCGTGTTGGTGACGGATGTGCAAGTTAGCGGCTTCGCCTCCGACCTGGGAGTGGAGCGGAGCGATATCATCATAAGCATCAACAAGAAGTCCCTGGCGTCGGTGGAAGAGTATAATAAACTCCAAAGCCAGTTGCACTCTGGCGAGGACGTAGTATTATTGGTGGCGCGCCGGACCGGGCCACGGAGCTTTACCACCCTGTTCCTGGCTGACCGGCTGCCGTAACACTTCTGCGGGAAGGAATGGTTTGAGCTTTTCGGGTCACAGAACCAGAACGGTCGGGCTTGCGGTGCTCGCAAGCATATGCCTGGCGGTGAGGGGTCTTTGCGCCGTGGAGGGCTCGACAGCGAGCACCGGCTCGGCGCCGGCTTCGCGCCCGGCGGGGTCGGCCACCGTGGCCGGTTCTCACGTTCCCCCGAAAAATACAGCGACCCATACGACCACTTCCCACTACGCCCCCAAGCGGAACTCAGCTCCCCATACCGGCACTGCCCACATCACAGCGGCAAAGACCACGCCGCACGCTTCCGCATCGTACTCCGGCAAGGCGGGAACTCACCATTCAACTGCGTACTCCTCTCAACATAAGAGTTCCAGCGCGCAAGGCAAGTATTCGAGCAGCCGGCGCTACAGCACCCTGAGCGGTCAGCAGCGGCTAGCGCGCCTCCACCTCCAGCCGGAGCGGGTGCAGGAGATCCAGCAGGCACTGATTCACGAGGGATATCTGGAGGGTGACGCGAACGGGCAGTGGGACACGCGCACCCACGATGCCATGCTCCGCTACCAGACAACGCACGGATTTCCGGCGACGGGTCTGCCGGAGGCCAAATCCCTAATGAAGCTTGGTCTGGGGTCACACCCGCTGCCGGCAGAGCTCGATCACGGCACGGTGGGAGTTGTGAGCCCAGGCGCCCCTCCGGGCGAACTGGGCCCCACGCCCGCGTCGCCGCCGGTCTCCCAAGCACTGCCGCCATCCTAGGAACTGCACCGCATACGATCCCCCTTTGGCTTGAACACAGCAGGGGGACCTAGGTATCAATCTGCGCACGCTGCAGCTTATCGCTGTAATCCACGTAGATCGATTTCCACTCGGAGTAGAAATCGAGGGCGGCCACGGCGGCTTCGCGATGGCCGTTGCCGGTCTGCTTGGTTCCCCCAAAGGGCAGGTGAGTTTCCGCCCCAATCGTGGGGGCGTTTACATAGAAGATCCCCGTTTCCATTTCCCGCATCGCCCTGAAGGCGTTATTCACATTGCGCGTATAAACTGAAGAGGAAAGCCCATAAGTGACGCCATTGCCGATTTCGATGGCGTGGTCCAGGCTTTCGCAAGGGATCACCGAGACGACGGGGCCGAAGATTTCCTCCTGGGCAATTCGCATTTTGGAATCGCAATCCCCGAAAATCGTGGGGGCGTAGAACCAGCCGCGGTCGTAGTCGCCTCCAGTCAGGCGCTGGCCGCCGCACAGAAGCTTGGCACCCTCGTCCTTGCCAATTTCCACGTACGATTCCACGGTCTGCCGCTGCGCCTCATTGATGAGGGGGCCGACTTGGACGGTCGAGTCCAGGCCATTCCCTGCTTTCAGGGCGCGGGCCCGGCTGACGAATCGCTCGACGAAATCCTTGTAAACGCCCTTCTGAACCACCACGCGACTCGTGGCCGTGCAGCGCTGGCCGGTAGTCCCGAAGCCTCCCCAAAGGGCGCCGTCCACGGCGAGGTCCAGGTTGGCGTCATCCAGCACCATGATCACATTCTTGCCGCCCATTTCCAGGCAGCAGTGCTTGAAGCTGGCGGAACAGGCCTGTGAAACGGTACGGCCGATCTCCGTGGAACCTGTAAAGGAGACGGCGCGCACATCGGGGTGCTGCATTAAGGGGCTGCCCACTTCGCCTCCCGTGCCCGTGACCAGATTCACAACGCCGCGCGGCACGCCGGCTTGCTCCAGAATCTGCACGAGGTGATAGGAGGAGAGCGGTGTATCAGTGGCCGGTTTCAGGACCACAGTATTGCCGCAGATGAGCGCCGGCATGATTTTCCAGGAAGGAATGGCCATGGGAAAATTCCATGGAGTGATCAGCCCGCACAGCCCGATGGGACTGCGCACCGTCATGCAAAACTTGT
This sequence comes from Terriglobia bacterium, assembly GCA_035501695.1. GTDB lineage: Bacteria > Acidobacteriota > Terriglobia > UBA7540 > UBA7540 > Bog-366. Next base: position 11,016 of record DATJVT010000250.1, read on the forward strand.
TGGACAGTTCGGAAGTGGTGGTTTGCCCGAACAGACGCCGCCCTTCGCCCGCCATGTAGAACGTCATGTCAATAGCTTCCTGCACGTCGCCCCGGGTTTCGTCCAGCACTTTCCCCATCTCGCGGGTCATCGCTTCGGCAAAACTCTCCTTGCCTTCCTGCAACAGCCGAGCGGCGCGATAGAGAATTTCACCACGCTTGGGAGGCGGCGTGTTCTTCCACGATTTGTACGCATGCTTGGCCGCGGCGACAGCGGCGTCCACGTCCTCAGGACCGGACTTTTGAAAGATGCCGATCAATTCATTGCGGTCGGCTGGGTTGGTGTTTTCGAATGTCCGGCCAGTGGCGGTCGGTACCCATTGA
>DATJVT010000251.1:0-2772 GCA_035501695.1 Terriglobia bacterium
ATTGTGGATGACGGCAGCAGCGACGCAACGCTTGAGCTGCTGAAACGCGCCCAGCTTGTCGAGCCGCGGCTTCGCATCGCCCACTTCCGGCGCAACCTGGGGCAGACTGCGGCCATGGAGGCCGGCTTCCATTTGGCCAAGGGCCAGGGCGTGGTAACTCTGGATGGCGATTTGCAGAATGATCCGGCGGAGATTGCGCGCCTGGCCCGCATGCTGTCCGACTGGGATGTCGTGTGCGGCATCCGGGCGCACCGGCAGGACACCTGGTGGAAGCGCCGGTCGTCGCGCATCGCCAATGGCTTCCGCAATTGGATGACCGGCGACGACATTGTGGACACCGGCTGCACCCTGAAGGCTTACCGGCGGGAATGCGTCGAGCACCTGGAACTCTACAACGGCATGCATCGGTTCCTCCCCACGCTCCTCAAGATGCGCGGGTATCGCGTGACGCAAGTGCCGGTGAGTCACCGCCCCCGACGCGCCGGAAAGACCAAGTACGACACGTGGCGAAGGCTCAAGAAGGGCTTGGCGGACGTCTGGGCCGTCCGTTGGATGAAGAAGAACTGGATTGCCTACCAGCCCGAATTGGAAGTGGTGGAAACACCGGAAAAAACAGAAGTCAGGAGTCAGGAGTCAGAAGTCAGAAGCCAGGAATCAGCTTAAGAATCACCGCCTTGATGCCCACCGAATCTCAGTCGAATCCCCGGGTAACGCTTGCGCTCTCAATATGTCTCCTGGTTCTCGCCGCAGCTTTCTTTTTCTTCGCGGGGCTGGGGCGCCTTCCCCTGCTCGAGCCTGACGAAGGCCGCAACGCCGAGGTTGGCCGCGAAATGCTGGTCACCGGGGATTGGGTCACCCCGCATTTCAACGGCTTCACCTATCTCGACAAGCCCGCCGTCTTCTTCTGGATGGTGGCAGCTTCCTTGAAGGTATTCGGCATTACGGAAGGTGCGGCGCGGTTGCCGTCGGCCGTGATGGGGCTGGCCACCATGCTCCTCATTTTTTTTCTGGCACGTCGCGTGTTTGGGAGCACCGCAGGATTGCGCGCCGGGGTTGTCTTTGCCGCGACTCCCCTGGTCATGGTCCTCGCCCGCGAAGTCATCTTCGACATGACGCTCACCTTCCTGGTCACGGTGGCGATGGCAGCGTTCTGGCTGGCGGAAGAGAGTGACTTTCAAAGGCCTTGGTGCGACGTATTGATGTTCGCGGCGATGGGGGTGGCCATCATCACCAAGGGCTTCGTGGGGGTGCTGATCCCGCTGCCGGCGATATTGATATACGAAGTGGTGCGCGGTCGCTGGCGGGAGTTTCTGCGTCTGCGGTGGGGCTGGGGCCTGCTGGCCTTGCTTTCCGCTGCCCTGCCATGGTTCATCGCCGTTTCGGTACGCAATCCGGATTTCCCCCGCTACGCCCTCTGGAACGAAAGTCTCAAGCGCTTCGCCACCGGGTCCTCGCACCGGGGAGGAGGGATTTTCTATTACCTTCCCGTTTTCTTCGGCGGATTTCTTCCCTGGAGCTTATTCCTGGTGATGGCGGCATGGAATCGCCTGCGGCGCTGGCGCGAGCTAAGGCAGGAACCCAACCGGCCCATCCTCTTCCTGCTTTGCTGGGCAGTGTGGGTATTCTTGTTCTTCTCGCTTTCGCATTCCAAGCTTCCTGCTTATTTTCTGCCGGCCATCGTCCCTTTGAGCATCCTGACAGGCTTGATCTGGAGGGACGTGGGCCGCGAAGGGCAATCCCGTCCGCCCGATTGGCTGACCGCAGGGTTTGCGCTCGTTCTGGGATTGGGAGTCATCGTGGCGGCGGTGTCACATTCCTGGCTTTACAACATGCTTCAGCCACGGCTGGCCAAGCGCGTCCATCCCGATCTTTTGGGACTCATCCAGCCGTCTCTTCTCTACACCGGGTTGATCCTGGCGGCACTGGGATTCCTGGGCCGCAGGCTGGCGGCGCAGGCGCGCGGACGAACCGCGGCCGTCGCCACCCTGACGCTGGCAGTCTTGATGGTTCCCAGCCTTGCCCTACGCTGGTACCCGCCGCTGAGACTACTTGCGGAAACCAATTCCAGCCGCCGCCTGGCGGCCACCATTCTGGCCAGCCCGCAACGCGCTGCGCCGATTTACGGATACTACTATTTTCGCGGTAGCCTGCCCTTCTACCTGCGGCGTCCGGTAGGCTTGCTTTCCATCGAGTGGGGAGAGATGACCAGCAATTATCAAGTGGCGCACCAGGCAGACGCCCGGCGCCGGGGGGATGTCCAGCCGGGCAAAGGTTGGTTGGTATCTCCTCCCGAATTTCGCGCCCTCACCCGCTCCAACTCGCAGCCTATTCTGGTGTTGATCCCCAACCGGCTCGTTCCGGATCTCTGGCGGACCGTGGCGCGCATCGAGCCGCGATGGAGTGACCCCGACTACTCCGTGTGGGAGATTCCGCCGGTCAATGCTTCGCCACCTGAACTCGCATCAACACATGTTCTCGTACCTTTTCCTCCGTAAGGGACGATCGCCCGCAGTTCTAATGCCTGGCGGCTTCAAAAACATTCCAAACAAACACCCCTCATCTGGAGATCCGAGCGTGGATTGGTTTCCTGTCAAATTTGACAGTTGCAGCAAGTCGCCCCACCCCGTAGAAATCGTAAGAAATAATTGGCAATCTACGAGCCAGGTTTTTTAGGGACCAAGCGGCATCGTCCTCGCAGGAGAAGCTAACGTGACCTCCGGTGAATCAATTTCAGACCATTCCTATCTCATCCGGGCCCGCGAAACATCTATT
>DATJVT010000252.1:0-5612 GCA_035501695.1 Terriglobia bacterium
CGTAGCTTTGTGACGCCGTGCTGGAGGTGTGTTTCTCCCACGAAGAAGCGCGAGTCAAATCGGCGCTGACGTTCTGCTCATGGTGGTCGCGGACAATGGTCAGATTGACCTTGCGCGTATCGCCAGCGAAGTTGTCATTCAGGTTGGTGCGCAATTCCTCCACCCCGCCGATGGGTTTGCCGTCAACCTGCACAATCACGTCCCCAGCCTTCAACCCCGCCTTCTCGGCGGCGCCTCCCTTGGTCACCTCGGAGATCAGCACGCCCTTACCCTGCTTGACTCCGAAGTATTGCGCAAGTTGCGGGGTGAGGTCGTCTCCGGAAATTCCCAGCCGGGCGCTATGAGGTCCATAGACGAGGGCCGGTTCGGAAAAATTGAAGGCAGGAATGTGAACTTCCGGCATGTTGAAATTGAAGTTGTAATGCTGGTTGGAGGCCTCCAGCTTGGCGCTCAGGACGCGGGGCTTGCCGTCCCGTATCACTTTCATCCCCACGGTGCGCCCGGCGGGGGTCTCATGGATCAACCGCGTTAACTCGGCGCTGCTGCGTACGCGGATGCCGTCAAACTCCACGATCGCATCGCCCTTCTCAATGCCGGCCTTGGCCGCCGGGCTGTCTTTCTGGACGCTGTTCACGATGGCCCCGGCAATGGCGGGCAGTTTGAGTTCCTGCGCCTTCTCCATGCTCACGTCGCCCAGGGTGACGCCCAGGTGGGGGGCGCCCTCATTCAGCAGAAACACATCGGGAGCCTCCGCGGGCTCGGGTGGTTCGGGCGGCTCAGGGGGCTCCGGCGCGGCGGGCGGGGTGGGCGCGGGAGGCGCGGCCTGCTGCCCACGCGCGATTCCGGCGCTGCCCAGCAGCAACGCGAAGGTCAACGCGATTGCCCATACCTCTTGCCGGGTTGAACTGCGGTTCTGGTTTTCCATCTGCTTTCTCCCTTGGATCCCGTTTCCCATCTCCTGAATCCCTCTCCGGCGGCCCGATGTTTCATTCACTGATAAGACGTGCCTCGCGTCGAAACGTCAGCACGAATTTCGCGCTCCAACGCTTTTTGGAGTGCGGTAGCTCGCTACCGCTTTGCCCTTCGCCAGCACGCTGGCGCTATGTCTCCAGCGACGTCCCGCCAGCACGCTGGCGGCCGGAAACGTAGCGCCGCCGTTGAGGGCGGCCCCCGAACCGGAAGCAAGCTTCCAGTTCCAAAAGCGGGAGCAAGCTCCCGCACTCCAAAGCGCTTTGGGCATCCTGATCATACCCGTCTATATGTCGTCGTCCCGCTGGCCGACGTGGATGTTTCCCTTGACCGTGCGCACTTCCACTTTGACGCCCCCCGCGCCCACCCGGGCGTGGCGGGTGGTATCGCCAGGAACCGAGCTGACCTGGAATGGGTAATCTCCCGCGATGGTCCCGGCCACCGTGGAGAGCGCCAGGTCGGCGTCGGCCTGTGCCGGGATAATCAAATCCACGTTCCCGTTGATCGTGCCAAGCGTAAAGGGGAGGTAGCGGCCGGGCAGGGCGCGGGAGGAAATCAGAATGTTTCCCGTAAGGGCGTGCGCCACTACGGAGCCGGAAACGTCGATTCCCTCAATATCGCCGTGCAGGTTGTGCGCTTCCATCGAGCCCTCCACCTCGCGCACCACAATGTCTCCTTCCAGAGTGCTGAGTTCATCCAGCCGAACCTGGCGGGGGACACGCAGGCGGTAATCCACGCGGATGGGCGAGTCGAGGCCGGAGGGGTATAGGGTGTGAAAGGTTATGGCGCCGCTGCGAGCTTCCACCGCTACCTGCACGTCGTCCAACTGTTCGCTAGGCGCCTCACTCCGCATGGCCACGGTGGCTTCCACCTCGGAGCGGTCCCATCCCTGCACCAGCACGCTTCCGTGCACGTTCACCACGGAAACGTGGCCGCCCGGGGGAAGGTTGAATTGCCGGGCCCAGACGCGCTGGGCCGCGCTGGCGGGCGCGACGCAAACGACCAGTCCCGCCAGGAGAAGCAGGCCGAGGACCGATCTCAAATTTGAGATTTGAAATTTGAAATTCGAAGATCGAAACTCGAAACTCGGAACTCCCGAAGGGAGCGAGGCGCTTCGATTTTCGAGTTTCGATTTTCGAGTTTCGATGTCCGCCCACCGAAAGTCACTGTTCATGGTTGTCCGCATCCCTTTCTTGTTGGCGCCGGCGGCGTTCGCTTTCTTGTTCCTGGTTGCGGCGTTCTTTTTCGGCCCGGCGCTGTTCCCAGGCTTTCCAATTGCTGTCTTCGCGTTGTTGCAGGTCCCGCAAGGAGGCCTCATCGATCTTGCGAATCTCGATGTCGCCGGCCACGGTCCGGATCTTCAACACTTCCCCCCCTCCGTTCAGTGCTCCATGGCCGCGCAGCGTGGTGGGGACCAGTTCTCCCTTGTCGCCTTGAATATCGAGAGGGAAATCGGAATTAATCTGGTGACCGGCGGGGGTTTGGATGGCGGCATCGATGGTCAGCGGCACATTGACGGGCAGGTAGACGTATACATCTCCCATCTCGGTTTCAAGCTGAGAGGGTCCGAATGATTTTTTCGTGCAATTAAACTGCGCCAGGATGCGTCCCGCCGCGGTGGAGGCGCGCACGGCACTTTGGATCTGGAGCAGGTCAATGCTGCCTCCCGCCGTCTCCGCCACCACGTGGCCACGGGCGTCCTGCAGGCGGATGCTGCCCCCGGCCGTCTGCGCCTTGACGCTGCTGCCCGTGGGGCCCATCTGGATCTGACCACCCGCCGTCTGGGCTAAAGCCGGTCCGTTGGCGCCGCCCACGACGATGTCTCCCCCGGCGGTCTCGGCTTTCAGTTCACCTCCTACGGTGCCGGTAACGATTTCTCCCCCGCTGGTTTCGACAATGGCTTCACCCTTCACGTCCTTGACGCGAATGGAGCCACCGGCGGTCCGGGCCGTCAAGTCGCCTCCGATGTTTCCGAGGGTGATGCTGCCGCCGGCGGTTTCAACCCGCCCCGCGCCCGTGAGTCCGCTGATGCGGACGTCGCCTCCGGCGGTGGTCAGCCGGGCATCGCCTTCCAGGGGAGCATCGACGGAAATGTCGCCGCCTTGCGTTTCCACGTCCAGGTTGAAGTGCTGGGGCACGGTGATTTGAAATTGCACTCCCAGCCCGTGGCCGTGCCGCGCCTGCCCGGGTGTTTCACTGGTCAGGTAGACACCGCCCGTTCCCTCCGAGCGGGCATTGAGCTCGAAGCGGTCGAACAACCGGCGCGCCTCGGCTTCGTCCGAGGTGTAGGCACGCAGGGTCACACTGCAAATCACCTTTTCGCCGGGGGCCGGGTTGATGCTGACCGAGCCGCTATCCGCCCGCAGGAGAAGACGCGCGCCCGGCTTGACCGGGGATTCAAATTCCGAGACCTGCTGCCAACCCTTGCCGCGCCGCACCATGGCGCCCTGCTTGACCGAGGATACGTCGAGGGCGGCCACCGGCAGGGCCAGTAACATGACGAAGATGGCGGGAATATAAGTTCTTCGGGTTCCCATGGGTTGAATTAAGTCCTCACTTTCCAAATCTCATCATGGCGTTGGTGCACTTCATGCGGACGTAAGGGTTGCTGTCGGTGCTGGCCAGGTGCTGAAGGGCCTGGGCCGTAGGGGCGTCGCAGCCTTCCTTTTCGGCGTGATCGATGAGGGCGTCAACGGCGGCTACGCGCACTCCCGCGTTGTCGTCGTGCTCGAGGGCATCCAGGAGCGCGCCGCGGACGTCGTCGCTGGCCTGCATGCTGCTGAGCGCCCCCAACACCTCCAGGCGCACGCCGGCGTTGGCGTCGTGCCGCATGGCGTAAATCAGGGCCTGGCGGATGGCGGGATTGTCGGCGTGATCGCGCAGCGCGTCGAGGGTGTCGCGGCGGATGCCGGGATTGTCATAGCTCTTTACCGCGTAAACCAGCACCTGCTGGATCCTGGGATCGTCCAGCGAGCCTTCCAGGGTGACGCGCCGTTCCGCGTCCATGGTGATTTTCACACCGCCGGTTTTGGGATCGGGAGCGATCCGGCTGATGCCGCTGATGCGCATGTTTTCGAGATCCGGGTTGGCCATGTCGGCGGTGTTGGCGCCCGCGACCCCGTCGATCAGCCGGCCGGCGTGAGGACGCAAACCCCAACCCAGCCCGAACCCGCAAATCACCAGGGTGAGGGCCAGGGCAAAACCCGATGCCGGCTGAAATCGCAAAATGGGCAGGCCGTTTTGCCATAGGGCGCGCCACCCGTGCTGCTGGCGGTCCAGCGCCTCGTCCAGCGACATCCGCGCCTCCGCCAGCAGCGCGGGATCGACTTCCACCAGCGGGCGTTGCTCCAGCACCTGCTGCAGCCGCTCCAGCCTCTCGCGTGCTGTCCGGCAGTTCTCGCACCCTGCCAGGTGCTCATCGCAAGCCGCCTGCTCCCCGGCGGATAAGTCTCCGTAAGTCAGCAAAGGCAGGTTTTCCTGCACATCATGACAATTCATAATTACTCCTAAGCCAAATCCCCAAGCTCCACCCTCAACTTCTGGGTGGCTCGAAACAGGCAGTTCTTCACGGTCTGCTCGCTGGTCTTGCAAATCTCCCCGATGGCGCGCAGTTTCAAACCCTGATAGTGCTTCAGCTCGAAGACCATGCGTTCCCGGGGATTCAACCTCCCCAGCGCCAGTTGGATGCGCCGGCCAATCTCCTTGGAGTGGGTGGCCCTCTCCGGGTCGAGCCCGGGCCGGTCGTCGGGCACGGTCTGGAGGAACTCCGTCTCGCCATTCTCGGGCTGCGGCGCCGCCACTTCCTTGCGGGTTTTCTGCCGCCGCAAGTGGTCAAGGCAAACATTCATCACCACGCGGTAGAGCCAGGTGGAGAATTTCGCCTCCCGGCGGAAATGCCGGATTGAACGGTAGACCTTCAAAAATGCCTCCTGGTAGAGGTCCAGCGCTTCCTCGGGCGAGCCCACCACTTGCAGGGTCAGGCGCAGGACGTTCTGGTCGTAAAGGCGGACGAGGGTGTCGAAGGCGGACCGATCCCCCTCCTGAGCCTGGCGAATCAGCAGGAGTTCGTTCAAATCGCTGGTTGGCGAAGGCTGCGCAGAAGCTTTTCCGGCTATCTCCAAGCAGGTGCCATCCGTCACGCGAAAGTTCGAACCTCTCAGAGGGTAAGACGCCCCCTAAGGAAAAAGGTAAGCGTGAAATTGTGGCAATGCAAGCGGTTCCCGGTCCGGTACGGCCCTGATCGTTTCGTCTCTTCCGGATTCCCAGGGACTCGCCGAAGTGCCCCTCATCCCAATATAGCCCCTATCTTTACAGACTTGACATGGGAGGAGTACGCCCTGGCCACATCGGAGGCCAAGGTGAATAAGGAAGGAATGGCAAATATGCCCATGAAGAATGAAATTATGTTCGGGATTTTTCGCGCTACTTGCTGGAGGACAAATGCGTGACTTCTCGGAGCTGCTCGTGCCCAATTCGCGTGGAATCAAGCCGTGATGGAATTATCGGGGAAGGGCCACAAGAAAGCTGCTAAAATGCGGGGATATCCGGATAAATTGTTTAGAATCAGCAAAGGCGTGTGGAGCGGACCTCCGGTTCAATCGCCCTGAGCCATGGGTGGCTGGGGCGGGACGTAGTTCTGCGAT
>DATJVT010000253.1:0-15167 GCA_035501695.1 Terriglobia bacterium
AGCAACGCCACCCCCAACAACAGAGCGGTTACGCCCAGGAAAGTAATCGGATCGCCGGGGCTGATGCCAACCACCAAATGAGTCATGGCGCGCGTCAAGGCCCAGGCCCCCAGCAATCCCACCACAATGCCGGCCAAGACCATTCGGAGGGCTTGAAGCAGGACCAACCGCAGGATGTCGATCCCACGCGCCCCGAGCGCCGTGCGAATCCCGATTTCGCGTGTGCGTCCCGCCGTCGCATAGGAAACAACTCCGTATACTCCCACCAACGCGAGGATCAAACCCATCGCTCCCAACAGGGCGGCAACCTGGGCGCCCAGCCGCAGGGCTTGGAACCCCGCGTTGTCCTCCAACACTTCCCGCATCGGGCGCGCGTCCAGAAGGGGCATCTCGGGGTCGAGGGCATGGATTTCATGCTGCACCGCGCCGAGGAGCGATTCCGCGGACCCTTCCGACCGGATCTGCACGGCCCGCCTGGAGATGTAATCCTGCTGGATCGGGACGTAGAAGGTCGCTTGCGTGTCTTCGGCGACAAACTGGTATTTCCCGTCCGCGCACACCCCCACAACCTCGAGAGCCGGACCCGCCGCGTTCTCAACCCGGAATTGCTTGCCCAAGGGATCTTCGCGCGGCCAATAGCGGCGGGCCATAGCCTGATTGATGATCGCCACCCGCGGAGCGGAGGCTGTGTCAAACTCCGTAAACTCACGTCCCCGGATCATCGGAGTGCGAAGCGTGCGAAAGTAGTCCGTCCCGATGCGATTGCAGAGCAGGGTGGGCGCATGCTGGCCGGGTGGAACGGGACGGCCTTGGATGTAAACAGATTGCCGGCTGGGGATATCCCGCATGGGAACGTAGGACGCCTGGCTGGCGCAGTGGACTTCGGGCAGCGCGCGGATGCGGGTTTCCAGCTCCCGATAAAACCGTTGGGTTCTCGATTCGTCGTATCCGTTTACCGAGGGGTCCAGCGTCACGTTCAAAACGTGGTCGGGATCAAAACCCAGAGGCAGGCCGGCGGCGGCACGCAGGCTGCGTACAAACAAGCCCGCCACAATCAGTAAAGCCAGTGAGCCTGCCACCTGCGCCGCCATCAGTTCGCCCCGAACCCTCCGGCGCGACAAGCCGGCGGTGCTGTGGGGACCGCCCTCGTGCAACAGAGTGTTCACCTCCAGGCGCGTGGCGTGCAATCCGGGTCCCAATCCCACGGAAACTGCCGTGAAAAGGACCGCCAGGAACGCAAAGGCAAAGACCCTCCAGTCGAAAGCGTAATCCAGCCGCAAAGGAAAGTTGCTGAGCGGCGAAATGCCGACCAAGCGCCCGGCCCACGCGGCCAGCACCACGCCGGCCATCCCTCCCAAAAGCGCCACCAGCACGGTCTCGGTGAGCAACTGGCGAACCAAGCGTCCGCGGCCAGCGCCCAAGGCGGTTCGCACCGCCATCTCACGCTGCCGTGCGGCCGCGCACACCATCAGGAGGTTGGCAACATTGGTGCAGGCGACCATCAATACCAACGCCCCCAGAACCAGGAACAACACGCCGATGAGGATGAAGGCGTTGTTGGCGTAGGGAATGGGGCGCGAAAACCTTTCCGGGATCACCCGCAGCGAAACGCCCTGGTTCGTAACCGGGTACTGACTGGCCAGCCGCGCCGCAATCACATCAAGCGACCTCTGGACTTCAGCGATGCTCTGGCCCTTCGCCAACCGCCCCATCGCCAGGATTAGCCGGACGTTCCGGTCAGTCCAAAAGCTTCTTCCCGATGCCGGTGGGAACAACGTGGTGAGTGAGGCGTAGGCATCCATTTCGAGAATCGAGGTTGATCCGAAATCCCGGGGAGTGACCCCGATGATAGTCGCGGGCCTTCCCTCCACGCGCACTTGCTTTCCCACCACTGCGGAGTCGCCGCCAAACCGGTGCCGCCAGTAGGAATAGCTCAACACCAGCACGGCGGGTGAATCGCCGCCTTCCCCGTCGCTCGGAAGGACCAGGCGGCCGAGGGCAGGCTTGACCTGGAGAGCGGAGAAATAGTTGCCGGTCACTGCGCTAAGAGTAATCTGGTCGGTGCGGCCGTCGACGGTAAGAGGGACAAACGTGAGCCTCTGGCCAAAAGCCTCACAAACCGCCTTCGCCTGCCCGCGGTATTCAACGAATTCCGGATACGAAAGGCCCAGGGCACCCAGCGGGGCGCCTTGCTGGCTGACCGCCAGGGCAATAATTTGCTCCGGGGCCGGTACCGGCATGGGACGAATCAGGCACCCGTTGACCAAACTGAATATCGCCGTGTTCGCGCCGATACCCAGGGCGAGGGTGAGCAAAGCCACCGCCGTCATGCCCGGGCTCGCGGCCAACATGCGCAGGCCGTATCGCAAATCTTGGTGCAGGGTGTTCATCGTGAGATCTGCGCATGCGCCCTTCGCAGAAAGGGCGCGGCACCCAGCAGGAGCGGGACCGAAGGAAGCACCACCCAAACCAGAGTCAGAATCAAAAATCCGTGGAGGCGAAAGTTGTGCTCCACCTGCTTGTCCAGGAGGACGGAAAAAGGCAGGATCAACACGAACAAACCCAGCAGCGCAATAGCCGGCGCCAGCGCGGCGACCGACTGGTGCAGCATGGTTCCGCCCGCCCTCCGCGACCAATAAGCAGCTATGGCGCCCACCCCGGGCTGCGTAACGAGCCACGGAACAAAGAAAACCAGGTAGGGCTCCAGGCTCGTGCCGTCCCCCGGCCACCTAAAACGCGAAGCCGGACCGAAGATCTGAAAGCCTGCCAATAGAACGTTGCTCAGGGTAAGCGCGCCCAATACTGGCAGCCACAGAGTTTTGGTTCGGTAATTCATATTCGCCTCCTCGGCTTCTGCGGAGAGGATCGCCTCGCGAAGTTCCGTCCAATCCGGCACGGAATCAAGCGTCGCGTGCAACGCTTCTCCCCTCCCCATTCCGTGCGCCTCGCTGGCGGCGGCAAGATCCTCCACATGCTCGCTGAGTTCCCGCAGAATCTCCTGTTCACGCTGGGGCGGCAGCCCCAAAGCGCCCAGGCGTTCTTTGATCCATTCACGATTAGCCGGCATGCGAGACCCCCGCGATTCGGTGGAGGGCCTGGAAAAACATGCCCCACTCTTCGCGTAGCGGCGCCAGTTGCTTTTTCCCCTCGGTCGTCAGCCGGTAGTAGCGGCGCTGGCGTCCGCTGGGAGCTTCCTCCCAGTCTCCTTTCACCCAGCCGCGCTTCTCCATGCGGTAGAGCAGGGGATAGAGCGAGGCGAGGTTGAATTGCAGGACGCCCCCCGTCTGTTGCGCGATGCGCTTGGAGATTTCATAGCCGTGCAGCGGTTCGCGGTCGAGCATCGCCAAAATCGCCAGCTCTCCGCTGCCGCGCTTGATCTTGCTGTCGATTCCGGGCGTGTGTGTTCTCATATATTTTTATCCTATATATAGGAATGCAGGTCGTAAAGGAAAAAGTTGGGGTATGCTCGTCTATCTGGCGCGCTGAAAATTTGCGAAGGTCCCTTCATTTTTCTCTTGACAAGGCTAATTAATTAGGCTAAAACGGATAGCGTATTTGTGGTGGATGACAGGCGGTGAGGCAGCGGGCCGACCGACAAGATGCAGTAAGGATGTAGAGACAATATATCGCTGGTCGGACAATCTGCCCTAAGCTGAGAAGTTACTAAATTCAATGGTTCGAAATCTCGATTTCTTCGACTCCCAAAGCTGACAACGTACTGAAAATAAATCCACTTATATGAAATTACGGAAAAGTGGATTTTGCGTGGCAAATTGTCCGAAAGCCTCTGCGGCAAAGTGTCTTTCGGAAGCCCTGCCGCGGAGGGTTCGACCGGGCGGTTGAACTACCAGCGTGGTTTGGTGGAAATCAGGCTCGGCCCGCGACTGTGGCGGGAAGGCATCGAGAGGTCCCTGTGTGCCGCGGGAGTGACCTTTCACCGCAGCGCAACGACGATGGCCAACGAGTTCGGCTCCGCGGGATCGCCGGACTGCGCCGCGAATCGTTAAGGCCGCACTCGATGGCGACAATCGGGCGGCCCTTTACGACGGTGACCGTCGCGCACCTTTGGCGGTCGATCAGGCTTCCTGTTCGGTTTGGGCGGAACGCAGGCGGGCGGCCTTGCCCCGCAGCTTGCGCAGGTAGTAGAGCTTGGCGCGGCGCACACGGCCGGAACGCACCACCTCGATCTTGTCGACGACGGGTGAGTGCAAGGGAAAGATGCGTTCCACCCCGTGGCCAAAGGAGATCTTGCGGACCGTGAACATGGAGTGATTGCGGGCGCGGCGCGAGGCGATCACGGTTCCTTCGAAAACCTGAATTCTTTCCTTTTCGCCCTCTTTGATCTTCACGTGCACCCGCACGGTATCGCCGGAGCGAAATGCCGGGACTTCCTTCTTCATTTGTGATTGTTCAACTTTTTCGAGCGCATTCATGTCTTGCTTCTCCCTAAAGTAATATAGCATGCCTGTAAGAGCAGGTGTCGGGCGCCAGGTGTGAGGTGTCAGGGATCCAAGTTCCTGACTCCTGACTCCTGATACCTGACCCTAACCTCCCAGCGCGTCCAGCCAGCCGCGGTCTTCTTCGCTCAGCGGGGCGTGGGCGAGCAAGTCCGGGCGGCGCCGCCGGGTTTTTTCCAGAGCCTGCCGCCGCCGCCACTTTCGAATCTCTTCGTGGTTGCCGGAGAGCAGCACCTCCGGCACTTTCCAATCCCGAAACTCCGCCGGCCGCGTGTAGTGCGGACAGTCGAGGAGTCCGTGCCGCACTTCCGGCGCGGCGTTCGCGGGGATCACGAAGGAATCCTGCTCGCGCGACTCCTCGTTGCCGAGCACCCCCGGAATCAGCCGCACCGCGGCTTCCATCAGGACGGCGGCAGGTAGTTCACCGCCGCTCAAAACATAATCGCCGATGGAGATCTCTTCCGTGACGAGGTGCTCCACCACGCGTTGATCGATCCCTTCGTAGCGGCCACAGATCAAGATCAGCCGTTCCACGCGGGAGAATTCCTCCGCCACGGCCTGAGTCAGCAAGCGGCCCTGGGGCGACAGCAGAACAATCGGCGGGTCGATCGTCGGCGCCTCGCTGCACAGAGTCTCCACTGCGCGAAAAACCGGCTCCGGCTTAAAGACCATCCCCGGCCCGCCGCCAAAAGGCCGGTCATCTACGGTGCGGTGCCGGTCGTCGGTATAATCCCGCAGATCGCGCAGCCGAATTGTGGCATGGCCGGATGCCATGGCCCGTTTCAGCAGTCCGTGCTCCAGGATGCTGCGGAAGAACTCCGGAAAAATGGTGACGATGTCGAACGTCATCGGCCAAACCAGGAGTCAGGAGACAAAAGTCAGAAGTCAGAAATTGCGAGATCCCTCCTCTGACTCCTGGCTCCTCTCTCCCTGATTCTAATCGTTCAATGCCAGCAGATCCTCCGGCGGCTCGATAACAATCGTCTTGCCGGCTGGGTCGATACTGGTACAGATTTCCTGCGCCAGAGGAATGAGCACTTCACCCTTTCCGTCGGGCCGGAGCACATGGAGGACGGGCACGCCACCCGTGGGTTCAACCTCGGTTACCGTACCGATCTCTTCGCCCCGGGGTTCCCGGATGACCCGGCATCCGTGCAATTCGCACCAATAGTAGTTATGTGGTGGAAGCACGGCGCGCTGCTCCCACGGAACCAGAACATGCAGGCCCCGCAAACAGGAAGCGCTCTCGATGGAGTCGACTCCTGAGAGCTTCAGGATCATTCGGCCCTTGTGGGGCCAAAAATGCTCCAACCTGACGGGCTTGGGAGGCTGGCCGGGAACCTCCAGGAATACGGGCGGGAGTTGTTGGAAGCGCTCCGGGAAATCGGTGAGGATCTCCGCCACCACTTCTCCCCTGCGCCCCTGGGGCCGGAGTATGCGCGCAACAGCCAGGAAAAGCTCTGGTGAGTTTGGCGTCAAGATCTCTTCCGCTCTGCCCACCCCTGGCGAGGTACAGGGGACGACACGCGCCCCTACTCCAGGATTTCCAGCGTGAAACGCTTCTTGAGCTTCATGCCGGCGGCGTTGAGGATAGTACGTACAGAGCGAGCGGTCCGGCCCTGCTTCCCGATCACCTTCCCCAAGTCGGAGGGGTGCACCCGTAGTTCCAGCACAGTTACCTGTTCGCCCTCCACGGCCCGGACCGAGACTTCTTCCGGATTATCCACTAGCGCTTTGGCGATCTCTTCAATTAACTCTCTCATCTGGCCCTCCCGCGCACTCAAGCTGACATGCCAAGGTTAGTCGGAATCAGAGTGGTTGAGAACGCGTAACCGCAACTGGAGCGGATACCATGGCGGGCGCTGGAGCCGGACGCTTTATTCATGGCGCCGGCGCCGGTGCCGGCGCTGGAAGCCTCTTCAAGAAACTCTCTACGGTTTCCGAAGGTTGGGCGCCCTGCCCGATCCAATAATCAACGCGCTCGCGATCCAGCACAATCTCTGGCGGAGTGCGCCGGGGATTATAATGGCCGATAATCTCCACAAAGCGCCCATCGCGCGCCCTTTCGCGATCAATAACGACCACACGGTAGGTGGCTTTCTTTTTGGCCCCCGTACGGGCCAAGCGTATTCTTAACAATCTCCCCCCTTGTTGACTTTTGCGGGCGGCCTCAGGCCGCTTCCGCAACTTCATCTGCGATATTACTCAGGATGCCCGCAGCCCTTACGCCCCTGGCCGCACCGGCATTGCTAACTTGCTGAGTCCTTTACCCAACAGGCTCTGGCTCATGGACTTCATCATTTTGCGCATTTGGAAATATTGTTTCAAGACTTGATTCACCTCCTGGACGGAGGTCCCGCTACCCCGCGCAATCCGCTTTCGCCGCTTGCCATTGATGATCTCGTGATTGCGCCGCTCCTGGGGAGTCATGGAATCGATTATCGCTTCGATGTGAATCAGTTCTTTCTCATCCACCTTCACCTTGCCTGCATCCTTGAAAATCCCGAACTTGGGGAGCATCCCCAACATTTGCTCCATGGGTCCCATCTTGCGCACCTGCGTAAGCTGGTCCCGGAAGTCTCCCAGCGTGAACGTGTCAGTCTGGAGCTTGCGATGGACTTCAATCGCCTTCTGCTTGTCAATCTTCTGCTCGGCCTTCTCAATAAGAGAGAGGATGTCGCCCATGCCGAGGATGCGAGAGACAATCCGTTCCGGATAGAAAACCTCCAGTTGATCATACTTTTCGCCGATGCCCATGAACTTGATGGGCTGGCCCGTGACGTGGTGAATGGAGAGGGCTGCGCCGCCGCGGGCATCACCGTCCAATTTGGTTAGGATCACCCCCGTCGTCCCCAGTTGCTCATGGAACTCCTGGGCGCTGCGCACCGCATCCTGGCCAATCATGGCATCCGCCACGAGCAGGACTTCGCTGGGCCGTAACGTGGTGCGCAATTCACTGACCTCGTTCATCAGCTCCTGGTCAATATGCAGGCGACCTGCGGTGTCGACGATCAATACGTCGTGCCCCCGGTCAGCGGCGTCCTTGCGCGCCGCCGTGGCCAACTGGATGGGGGAATTGATTCCCTCACCCGCAAAGACCGGGATCTGGATGGCCTTGGCGATCACCGCCAATTGCTCGCGCGCGGCGGGACGGTAGACGTCCGTCGAAACCAGCATGGGGCGCCGCTTGCGGCCGGCCAGCCACAGGGCCAGTTTCCCGGAAGTGGTGGTCTTCCCGGAGCCCTGAAGACCTACCATAAGGAACACGGTAGGGTACTCTTTTGAAAACGTCAGCAGGGACGCTTCGCGGCCGAGGATTTGAATCAATTCATCGCGAACAATGCGGATAACTTCCTGCGCCGGCGAAAGACTGGAGCGAACCTCCTCGCCCCGCGCCTTGACTCGGACCCGATCCAACAACTCCTTCACAACATTGAGGTTAACATCTGCCTCGAGGAGCGCAATGCGGACCTCGCGCAGGGTTTCGTCCACTACCTCGTCGCTCAGAACTCCCTGGATGCGGAGGGTTTTGAATACCTTTTGCAGCCTGTCTTGGAGTGCATCAAACATGAACGTCAGCCAGTCACTAAAAGAACATCCGGCACCGGTCTGTTCCAATGCGGAAGGTCAACAAGAGCTACCAATACCCTTTCACGCCCTTTAACGGACCCAACCAAAGCGCGTCATATCAATATATCACCAGATTCGGGCGTAGGGAATGACGAAAGCGCTGCAGTCTTGTCGTTGACGTATTCAGATCAGGCTGCCGTCTTTATGGTGAGTTCTCCAGCAATAGAGTTGTTGCACCGCAACCGACAACACGCAGATCCCGCCGGCGATGGAAACGCTTATCTCCAGCAGGTACTGAAGCATTTCTTCGTGGCTCGGGGCATTCGTAGTCGCCGCCAAGGCAAATCCGTGACCGACGGCCCAGAGGCCAATGATGGCGCATAAGACGAGGGTAACAATCCTCAGGGCGGTCTTGAACATAGCCGCGCACCTTTCCGCCGATGGCGCATGATTCAGATCGTATGATTCATACACCTGGTTGGGCGCGGGGTCAACCCAGAGAAACGCACCTGCCAGTGGGATTCGCGTTGGGCGGGACGATCAGAGGTTCAGAAGATAGTCGGAAGCCGTCAGGTTTCCAAATCTCACCGTGTTCACCCGCTCTCCCACCACGTTGGCAAAATACTCCAGGATAGACGTCAACTTCAGGGCGGCCGGAGTTTCGCGCAACCTCAGCCAATGGCGCGTAACCAGGGAGGCAAACACGACTTTGAAATACAGGATTAGAAGGCGCTCCTCATAGCTGTATCGCTGATTGACGTTAGCAGCATTCTTGAGAAGATACGTTAGCGCCAGGAAATCGCACTTCAGGGTCACGGTCAATCGTGGATATTCCACCGGGGATCCCAATTCCTCAATTGCTTTCCGGACGGAGGGGAATTCCAGACGATTGGCGTTAACAATCGACTGGAAGAACTCCTGAGAGAATCGCCGCCGCAGGATCTTCTGGCAAGTCGCCTGGAAATAAAAGAAGAAAAGGGACGTGGACAGAATCAAAATCAGAGCCGCCAAATACATAGTCCACCTCGTTCCAAATTAGGGGTCAACCAACACCTCTACCAGAGCTTCCTTTCCTCCCTGCATATATCCTTCGGAAGCAGTCTGGGGTGTCTTGCCGATTGCATAAACCCAGATCCATAACATCGCCAAGGTACAACCGGGCGCCACGAACGTTATCAGCACCTGGGATACGTAGTTATTCATCAAGTGCAGGAACGCGAAGCCCGCCGCCTCCCCGGCGAATTGCACACCCAGTCCGCAGACCAGCAATCCTAATTCGTCGTCCTCGATCGCGAGTTGCTGCAGGGTAAGGTACAGGAAGGTATTCAAGACCAGACAAGCAAAGTAGAGGTTCTGGCTAAATTCAATTACAAAGGAATTGCTTTTGAGATCTGTATAATGGCGGGTAAAAGAAAGGGCTGTAACTCCGAGAACCACAGGGAATACGAAGATCAGGAGGAGGCGAATGAAGCTCCACAGCTTCTCATCCTTGCAACAGGCCCGCCTGAAAAAGCCGCATATCACCAGGAAGGCACCCAAGGCAAATAATAGGTCCGTTGTCCAGTAGAAATAGAAGAATTGCTTGGACTCGTGTCCGAAGAAATTGCTTACGGCCGGACGGGCCACGCCGTCCAGCAAGAACAAGCTTGCCACATACAAACCCAAGCCCTTAAGACGGCGCCACCGGCCCTTCCAAGCGAGCGTGGCGATAACGCACACTTCCAATATGTACGTCGCGTATTGCACGCCGTAGAGGAGGAGTTGATCACCCTTGAGCGACACGGAAGTAACCTTCAACTTTCATTGCTTCCGCGCCAACTATGATACTGTGCGCCAGAAGCAACTCAATTCGGCGGCAACGGAGGCGGCGTTCCACCAATTCCCAGGGTATTCGGCGGCAGGGGAGGTGGCGTTCCACCGATTCCCAGGGTATTAGGCGGCAACGGAGGCGGCGTTCCACCAATTCCCAAAGTGTTCGGCGGCAGGGGAGGTGGCGTTCCACCGATTCCCAAGTAGTTGGGGGGCAGCGGCGGTGGTGTTCCACCAATCCCCGCAACACTCCGACGAACCGAAACACTGCTCAGTACCACCAACAAAGCCAGCAAGAATGCCAGGAAGTAGTTTTTCACGGCTTTCCTCCAGATCTCAAATTAACAAGATGAAAATCTGGCGGAAAGCCTAATCCATTACCTACGCGAAGTCAATACCTGTAGAAACAATATTCCTACCCCTGACACTTTGACCGAAACATAACAACTGTCAAAAGCCCGCTAGCAGCTGAACTCGAACCGCTCAATTCACTAGCGTGGCCTCACTTTATAAACTTCCCATAACCTTGGCAATGGTACTCTAGTACCATATTAGCGATTTTAATCCACGCTTGGCCGGCGCCCCCTGCGGCGCGGGTCTCCCGAAATCAGTTGGCGAATTTCGCCCCAACTTTTCTTTCCTGCGAGTTGACCCTATCGGGCGCGAATGGCATCATACCTAGTGTCAATCAGGGGCATCGTGGAGCGTGACGTATGACGAGTGAGGGGAAGAAACGGCTTTTGCCATTTGTCCTGGCGGCTGGGGTGGTTGGATTCCTTCTCGTGGCGAGTTTCCCGCCCAAGTGGTTTGCCCAAA
This sequence comes from Terriglobia bacterium, assembly GCA_035501695.1. Classification (GTDB taxonomy): domain Bacteria; phylum Acidobacteriota; class Terriglobia; order UBA7540; family UBA7540; genus Bog-366. The sequence goes on from DATJVT010000253.1 coordinate 10,653, forward strand.
CCCAGCATTTTTCGACTGCGGCGCAAGAGCAGGCCCCGGGACCTCAGCCCGATGTGGGTGAAACGGTTCTGGTTCCCAAGAAGACCCAACCGGCACCCGTGCAACCGGAGAAGAAGCCGGAGAAGATCAATCCCAATGAAGTTTACACGCTGTCCACGACCACCAGTTTGGTCAACGTAGATGTGATGGTGGTCGACAACAACGGAAGTCCGCTTCAAAACCTGGGAAAGAAGAATTTTCAGATTTACGATGACGGCGTTCCGCAAGCGGTCACGAACTTTGGAACCGGCGAAGCCCCTATGACCATATGCTTGCTCATTGAATTCGCCAGTCGCTGGTGGCCATTCCTCTATGTAGCCATGAACTACAGCTATGACTTCCTGAATGTCATTCACCCCAAGGACTGGATTGCGGTCGTCTCTTTTGATCTGAAGCCCCAAATCATTACTGATTTCACCCAGGACCGTTCCGAGGTCCGAGCGGGGCTGGATCAACTGCGCATCCCGGGGTTCAGTGAATACTGCATCTACGATGCGCTGGCCTTTGTCCTGGATCGCATGAAAGAGGTGCATGGCCGCAAAGCCATCGTGGCAGTTGTCAGCGGCATGGATAGTTTCAGCAAGCTGACCTACGACCAATGCCTCAAAATCGTAAGAGCATCGGACACGCCGATTTATCCAGTCAGCATCCTGGAATTCATAACCGTCCGCACCAACGACAACATCACCACTTTACAAGCTCAAAACGCGCTTAAGACCATCGCTTCCTATTCCGGCGGCCAGGCTTATTTTCCGCGCTTCGAGCAGGAAGTGCCAAGCGATTACCAGCAAATCGCCCAACAACTCCGCATGCAGTACAGCTTAGGCTTCGTCCCCACGAGCGCGACGAAGGACGGCCGGTTCCACAAGCTCAAGGTTGACGTGGTGGACGACCAGGGTAATCCCTTGACAATTTTCAATGAGAAGGGCAAGAAGGTGAAGTACCACATCGTCGCGCGCGACGGCTACTACGCCCCCAAATCCTAATGGGAGAAATGCCGCACGCCGGTCAGCAACATGGTGAGGTGGTGCTGATTGGCTGCGGCGATGGCATCACTGTCGCGCACCGACCCCCCCGGTTGTACGATTGCCGTGACCCCGGCCCGGGCCGCTTCTTCCACCCCATCGGGAAAGGGAAAATACGCATCGGAGGCAAGCACTGTTCCTTCCAATGAGTGCTTCAGTTCGCGTGCTTTAGTGGCTCCCAGTTTGACCGAATCCACCCGGCTCATCTGGCCGGCCCCCACGCCTACCAGAACTCCCGCCCGGGCGTAGACCACGGCGTTCGATTTGACGTGCTTAACGATTCGCCACGCAAAGACCATGGCCTCCATTTCTTCCGGAGAAGGGTGACGTTCGGTAACGCATTTCCACTGTTCGGGCTGCGCCGGAAGAAAATCGGCGGTCTGGACGAGCAAGCCTCCGCCCACAGTCTTCAACTGCACGCCGCGCTCGTCGCCCTCAGTCGCCGACATATCAAGGAGGCGCAGGTTCTTCTTGCCTGCCAGGCGCTCGAGCGCCGCGGCTTCAAAGCCCGGTGCCACGACGGCTTCCACAAAGAGCTTCGACAGCTCATCCGCCGTAGGCCCATCCACCGGGCGATTGAAGGCAATCACGGACCCGAAAGCCGATACGGGGTCGACTTCCAGGGCGCGCTGGTAGCTTTCGAGCAATCTCGTGCATGTCGCGACTCCACACGGGTTGGTGTGTTTAATGATGACCGTGGTGGGCGCTTCAAATTCCTGCGCGAGCCGCCAGGCCGCCTCCAAATCCACCAGGTTGTTGAAGGAGAGTTCCTTGCCCTGAAGCTGGGGGGCCGCTGCCAAGCCTCGCCCTCCGGCCGCAGGGTTTCGATAGAGCGCGGCCTTCTGGTGGGGATTTTCCCCGTACCTCAAATCCATGACCTTCCGGAAGTTCAAGTGCAGCATTTCCGGGAAGTCTCCATCCGCCAACTTCTGCAAGGTGGTGGAGATAGCGCTGTCGTATGCCGCTGTGGTGGCGAACGCTTTACGGGCCAGCCTGGCTCGAGTCTCCCGGGAAATGCCGCCGCCATTGGCCTTCAATTCTTCCATTACGGCCGGATAGTCCGCTGCGTCCACGACTACCGCAACATCCTCAAAGTTCTTTGCCGCCGAGCGGAGCATGGAGGGCCCGCCGATGTCGATATTCTCAATCATCTCTTCCAAGGTTACGCCCGGCTTTGCGGCGGTCTTCTCAAAGGGGTAGAGGTTGACAACCACCATGTCAATTAGCTCGATGCCGTGTTGGTCGACCTGCGCCTGGTGCTGAGGATTGGAGCGGATGGCCAGCAGTCCGCCGTGGACTTTGGGATGAAGAGTCTTTACCCGGCCATCGAGCATTTCCGGGAATCCCGTCAAATCCGCGACATCCCGTACCTTCAGCCCCTTTTCACGAAGGAGTTTCGCCGTGCCGCCGGTGGAAAGTATTTCAGCCCCAGAAGATGCGAGGACAGAGGCCAAATCCAAGATCCCCGTCTTGTCGCTTACGCTGATCAACGCCCTGGATATTTTTCGCATGGAAACCTCTTGCTGACTTCAGATTTTGAATTTTGGATTTTGGATTTGATGCTTCGCCTCACGGGAGAGCGCAGGCCGGGAGCTCTATCACAAATCTAAAATCCAAAATCTGAAATCCAACGGCGATCATGCCCCTTTTGTGGCTTTGAACTTGACTTTGCCATCCTCCACGGAGATGGAGAACTGTACCTTGTCACATCCCAGCGATGTCCTCACTTGGTTGGCTTTTGCCTTGATGAATTTATGAAATGCGGAGGCGTCCAGGCTGGCCATTGTCTCTCCCGTCCGCTTTCTAGCCTCCTGCATAGCTTGCAGCAGTTGACGGACCTTCTCCGTTTCCGCCTCCGGATCCGAAAAGACCACACGGAACGTTCCGTCCCCAATTGGAGTTTCGATCTGCCGTTTTTGCTGGCCAGTCAAGCTCCGGCCTTCCTCCTTTTCCTGAAGCTTGCGCTGCCACAGGTTTTTGTTGACGGCGTACTTCTGTTGCAGGCTGGTAAAGCGGAAGCGTTGGCTGAAATTCAACATCGACTGGTCGCTGGAAAATCGCTTAATGGCAGTCTCAACACGGTACAAAGTATCGTGCGGGGGGCGGGGAGACCCGCCATTAAAGTAGACCTCGTATTCGACCTTGAGACGGCGGAGATCGTCATCGAGCTTATTGAACTCTTCGTCAACTGTCACGGAGACGCCTCAAGTCCACTTCCGGAACCGGATTATACCGCGTTTGAAACGAACCGCGTCAACCGGAAAGTTGACGCCATTTACCGACTGTGTTGAAATGGCGGAGGAACAATGAGCTCCCGGAAGAGTAATCCCAGTGCCGCAGCTGACAGCCTGCTCCGCCAGATTCCCGCAGTGGAAGAATTGTTGAATTGTCCGAGATTGCGGGAACTCGAAGGACGAGCGGGCCATCGCCTGTTGGTGGAGGCAGCTCGAAAAGTCCTGCAGAGCCGGCGTGACGAGATTTCGCGGGGCAGGACCGCATCGCTCTCGACCGATGAATTGGAAGGAGCAATTCTGCGGGAAGCCGAAGCCGGGCTCCAGTTATCCTTACTGCCCGTCATTAACGCCACAGGCGTGATCCTGCATACCAACCTGGGCCGCGCGCCGCTGGCGCAGGCGGCTTTGACACACCTGGCCCGAGCCGCCGCGGGCTATTCCAATCTTGAGTATGACCTGGAGCGTGGAGAGCGCGGCCGGCGCGACGTTCACACGGATCGACTCTTCGCCCGTCTGCTGGGCGCCGAGCGGTCCCTGGTGGTCAATAACAATGCCGCGGCGGTGTTATTAGCCTTGAACACGCTGGCGGAAGGATTTGAAGTCATTGTGTCGCGCGGCGAACTCATCGAAATCGGCGGCTCCTTTCGTATCCCGGACGTGTGTGCGAAAAGCGGGGCCGTGCTCCGTGAAGTCGGGACTACCAATCGCACTCGCGTGGGGGATTACGCTGCCGCGATCAACGAACGCACCCGCCTGCTGATGCGGGTGCACCCCAGCAATTTCCGCGTCGTGGGGTTCACCGAACGGCCCGGCCTGGAGGAATTGGCGGAGTTGGCCCACCAGCACAATCTGCCTTTATTGGAAGATCTGGGCAGTGGCTGCATGGTGGATCTCCTCCCTTATGGCGTACGCGGCGAGCAGCCTGCCGGACGGAGCCTGCAGGCAGGTGTTGATGTCGTGGCCTTTAGTGGCGACAAACTGCTGGGTGGGCCGCAAGCGGGAATTCTGGTGGGAAACCGCGAACCGCTGGAACGTATCCGGAAAAACCCCCTGTTCCGCGCTCTGCGCGTGGATAAATTGACGATTGCCGCTTTGGAAGCCACCGTATCGCTTTACCTCCAGGAGCGCTCGGATTCCATTCCGGCGCTGCGCATGTTGCGCTTGTCGAAGAAGGAAATTGCGGGACGAGCGAAGCGGCTGGCGGAGAGGATTTGCGC
>DATJVT010000254.1:0-5556 GCA_035501695.1 Terriglobia bacterium
GTTTACCGAAGGCCGCCCCTATTACGAGATGCCGTCTATCACGGCGCGCATTTGCGGCATCTGCCCGGTCAGCCACCTGCTGGCTTCGTCGAAGGCCTGCGACGCCATCATGAGCGTCCGCATTCCTGACACCGCGGCGGTGCTGCGCGAGGTGTTGCACTGCGGCCAGTTTGTGCAATCGCACGCCCTGAGCTTTTTCCACCTCTCTTCTCCTGACTTACTGCTGGGAATGGACTCCGACCCGGCCCGCCGCAATGTGCTGGGAGTACTGGAGAAGTTCCCTGACATCGCCCGCGACGGCATTGCCTTGCGCAAGTTCGGACAGCAGGTGATCGAGGGCCTTGCCAAGGAGCGCATTCACCCTTCCTGGACCGTTCCCGGCGGCGTAAACGCTCCTCTCGACCCGGCCGTGCGCGACCGGATTCTTGCCGGTATACCCGACGCCAAGGCCACCCTGCGCCGCACGCTAAAGTTCTTCAAAGGGGTACTGGACCAGTTCAAGGAAGAAGTCGAGTTCTTCGGGAATGCGCCCAGCATGTACGCGGGCCTGGTGGATGGGGCCGGGAAGCTCCAGCACTATGAAGGGGGAATCCGCTTCAAGGATGCGGACGGCAAGATCGTGGCGGACCACATCGCCGCACGCGATTACCGCAACTTCATCGGAGAGGCGACCCTTCCCACCTCTTACCTGAAGGCGCCTTATTACAAGCCGGTGGGATTCCCCGACGGTGTCTACCGCGTGGGGCCACTGGCGCGGCTGAACGTTGCCCGGAGTTGCGGAACGCCCCAGGCCGACGCGGAGTTTAATGAGTTCCATCAGCGCCTGGGCAAGATCGTACCGAGTTCCTTCCACTATCATTACGCTCGTTTGATCGAAGCTCTGTACGGCGCCGAGCGCATGGAAGTGCTGCTGAACGATCCGATGGCGCTGGGCAAACAGATTCGAGCCCACGCCGGCGTGAACAACCTGGAAGGCGTCGGAATGATTGAGGCGCCGCGCGGCATCCTGATCCACCATTACAAGGTCAACGAAGAAGGCGCCATCACCTGGGCCAACCTCATTGTGGCGACGGGACACAACAACCTGGCCATCAATCGCTCCATCGACCAGGTGGCCCGGCATTATGTGGACGGCAAGCACTTGAAAGAGGGGATGCTGAACCGCTGCTCCGCCATCGTGCGCGCCTATGACCCCTGCTTTAGTTGTTCCACGCATGCCTCCGGCCAGGTGCCCTTACGCATTCAGTTGCTGGCGCCAGAGGGAGCGGTGCTGGATGAACTGCGAAGCCAATGAAAAAAGTGGACAGTGAACGGTGCACAAGGAACAGAGGAGGATGCGAGCAGATCGTTGGCCCGCTGCTCACTGTTCACTCTTCAATGTCCACTGAAGTCCGGACTCTTATCGTCGGATACGGCAACCCCTTGCGCAGTGACGACGGGTTTGGCTGGCATGCCGGCCGTATGCTGGCCCAGGCGCTCGCCGGCCAGGATGCCGAAGTAATGACCTGCCATCAATTAACCCCCGAGCTGGCAGAATCCCTCAGCCAGTGCGGCCGCGCGGTGTTTATCGACGCCGACGTGGAGGGCGAGCCGGGCGCAATCCACCGCCGCTCGATCGTCCCGGAAGTTCCTCCTTCCTCGGCGTTCACTCATACTTGCACCCCCTCCGGGTTGCTGGCGAGCGCCCAGCATCTCTACGGTCACCACCCGGTCTCAATGGCCATAACAGTTTCTGCGCAGTCCTTTGAATTTGGAGATACACTGTCACCCGCCGTTTCGGCGGCCCTCCCGGAGGTGGTGGATCAAGTCTGCCAATGGGTGAGGCTGAAGGGGCCGAATTCGTCCCGGGTGGAGTCAACCTCACCCCGGGGCAACCCCTCGTTTGTCGATGTCTGATGTTTGCCTGAGATCCAGAAAAGGTGGTCACGGCCATGGCTAACGATGCAGCGAACCTCGATAAGACGGTGAAGATCGAATACCTGACGCGAGTCGAGGGCGAAGGCGGTATCTACGTGCGCGCAGAAGGCGGAGAACTGCGGGACGTCAAGCTGAACATCTTCGAGCCTCCCCGCTTCTTTGAGGCATTCCTGCGAGGGCGCCACTTCCAGGAAGTGCCCGACATCGTGGCCCGTATCTGTGGCATCTGCCCGGTGGCTTACCAGATGAGCTCGGTCCACGCGCTGGAAGCGGCGCTGGGAGTCAGGCCCGGCCCGGAGATTCGCATGCTGCGCCGCCTGCTCTATTGCGGCGAGTGGATTGAAAGCCACGCCCTGCATATCTACCTGCTCAATGCGCCGGATTACCTGGGATACGAAAGCGCGGTGACGCTGGCGGCCGACCACCCCAAAGAAGTGGAGCGCGGCCTGCGCCTGAAGAAGATCGGCAACGATCTGCTGGATCTTCTGGGCGGGCGCGCCACGCACCCGGTTTCCGTCTGCGTGGGCGGCTTCTACAAGGCCCCCCGCCGCAAAGAACTGGAAAAGCTGCGCGAGGACCTGCGATGGGCGTTGGAAGCAGCCCAGGAAACCGTATCGTTTGTGGCGGGTTTGACTTTTCCCGAATTCGCGCCCGACTATGAATTTGTTTCCGTGGCCCATCCCGCTGAGTATCCCATGAACGAGCGGCGCATCATCTCTTCCTCCGGCCTGAACATCGATCCTGCGGAGTTCGAGCACGTCTTTCTGGAAGAGCACGTGGCCCACTCCACTGCCTTGCACTCGGTGCGGGCCGACCGTGGGTCCAGCTACATGGTTGGACCCCTGGCACGGCTCAACCTTAATTTCGACAAGTTGCTTCCGTGCGCGCAGGCCGCGGCACGTTCCTGCGGGATCGCCTGGCCGTGCCACAATCCCTTTATGGGAATCGTGGCCCGCGCGATCGAGTTGGTGCATGCCTGCGAGGAAGCGCTGGCTCTGATCGATGCCTACCAGGAGCCGGCCAGCAGCCGTGTGGAATTTCGGGTCCAGGGCGGGGAAGGGTGTGCGGCCACCGAAGCTCCGCGCGGGCTTCTGTACCACCGCTACCGCATTAACGACCAGGGCTTGGTGGAAGCCGCCAAGATCGTTCCACCCACGTCGCAAAACATGCGGCGCATTGAAGACGACCTGAAGCAGTTCCTGCCGGGATTCCTGGCGCAACCCGAAGCCGAGATTGCCCGCGTGTCGGAAAACCTGGTGCGCTGCTACGATCCGTGCATCTCCTGCTCGACTCACTTCCTGAAGTTGCGTTTGGATCGGGCGTAAGGATCCCACCCTGATGGACGTGAACCCGCCAGGCAAGCCTTCCACCGCCCTGCCTTCGCCCCCAGCTTCGACGAAAACAAGTGTCAGTTCGCCCCATTACCCGATCACGCGCTCATCCGCTCGCGTGCTGGTGGCGGGATGCGGGAATCAGTTGGCTGCCGACGATGGCGTGGGGGTGGAAATTGTCCGACGATTAAGAGGGCGTGGCGACTGCGGGTGCGAATTCCTGGAACTCGCGGGGGGAGGCTTTGACCTGCTCTATGCATTTGAAAAGGCGGAGATCATCTTGATTGTTGACGCGGTGCAAAGTGGTGCCGCGCCAGGAACCGTCCACCTCCTTCCGCTGCCATCCGGTCGATTGGAGCCACGATCCATCGGAAAAATCTCAGGTCATGGTTGGGGATTGGACAAGACCTTGCGGCTGGCGCATTCACTCGGTTGGCAACCCCCGCGATTAATGCTGCTGGGCGTGGAATTGGAGCGAGCCACAACGGGATCGGCCTGTTCCCCCGCTGCCGAAGCAGCGCTCGAAGAGGTCGTGGCGCGATTTCCCGAACTTCTCGCCGCCTTGCCGTGCGACGATTCACCCCTCTGGAAAGGCCATCACTCCTACCCTCCATTAACCCCCGCATTCACGGCGTGCGCGGCCACACTCCAAAACTAGTACAAGATATCCAGGGAAAGGTCATAGAAGCGATGCAGGAAGCCGGAGTAATCGCCAAAGTAAGGTGACGTGAGGGTGCTATACACATCACGGTAGTTGCCATGGTTGGTGACGTTGAAGATGCGAACCGACCCCCGTAACATGTGTTTGCGCACCCAGGGGAGAAACGGGATGGTGAAATCCTTCGAGAGTTGCACGTCGAGGGAGAGAAACGTGGGGAAACGCTTGCTGTTAGGCTGGCCGACGTAATCCTGCAAATCGCTGTAAATGGAATATGGAAAGCCCGAGTGCCAATCGAGGAGCGGGCTGACGCTGATCTTGCGTGGAAGGTCGAAATGGCCCCAGGCCACGACACGGTCGGGGATATTGGTGGGAAGCGTCCCGAAAAAATTCGGTTGAACGATCGGCTGTTCAAAGGGAACGTACACGTAGCCCATGGTGTTCAAATCTCCCCTTGCCTGGCTGTTGACATAGGACATGTTGATGTCGGCTTTCCTGGATGGCCGCAGGCGCAGCGTTGCTTCGAATTCGCGATAGCGCGACCCTCCCTGGTTCGAAAGGAGGAGCAGGCCATTGGTGGGGGAGAGTTGAATGGGATTGACGATGAACTCGTCATAGGTGCGGCTGGCGAGGAAACTGACCCGGGCGATGATGTCCGGGCGGATTTCCTGGTCCAGTTCCGCATTCCAGGTAAAGTTGTAGGGCGTGCTTCCCAGGCCTGCGCGGGTGGGAACGATCTGGCCGTTCTCGTTGAATCGCTCGTAATAGGGTTGGTAGACGGTGGTCGGCCCCAGCGGCACTTCATTGGTGTCAAAAAGGGTGACATTCCGGGTGGGGTTTTGGGTGTAATCGCCGGCCAGCAGGGGAAGACGGTCATAGAAGATCCCGGCGCCGCCGCGAAAGATGGTGGTGCCTTTCTTGCTAGGTGAGAACACGAAACCGCCGCGGGGCGCAAAGGCCGCGGGTTCACCCAGGGTCTGCCCCGAATAACGTAACCCCATGTCGGCGGAGATGTAGTCGTTGAAAGTCCAATGGTCCCCGAAAAAGCCGGCGAATTCGGTATCGGAAGTGCTGAGATTGCCGGCGGGGCCATAGGTAATTTCTTTTGCCAGGGAGTCGTCAGCCCGCAGCACTTGCACGGGGTGGGAGTCACTGGTCCCGCTGTATCCGCGGTGCACGATGTCCCCCCCCACTTTGAGGTCGTGGCGGCCGTGCCAGGTCTTGCGGGGGAAGAGGTAGCTCTCCTGCACCTGATCCTGGGTGCTGCTGCGCGTCCAGACGTTGAAGAAATTCCCCTCCCAACCGGTGGGCGTGACCAGTAAGTCCAGAGGTCCCTGGCCATGGGAATAGCTGTCGAAATCGGTGAATTGCGCCAGGGTGGTCAGGATTCCGCCGCCTTTGAATACGTAATGATCCTGTCCCCCGATCGAGAAACCGCTCTGCCCGTAGTCGGCAGAAGCGGTCTGGGGAATAAGGCTGTCGATATTGGCATACTGCCGCTTCATGGGGAAGATGTTGACATTGAGGCTGACCAGATTCTGGGGGGAGATGGTGTAATAGAAACTGGTGAACGAGGTCCATCCCTCTTTCTTGGTTTCATTGTCCGGCCACGCCAAACCCCTTACCGGCTCGCGCGAAAAATCGTAGGTG
>DATJVT010000255.1:0-7038 GCA_035501695.1 Terriglobia bacterium
CGAGGCTCGCCCCGAGGTGGACAAGGACCAAATTTACGGCATGGGAGTGAGTGGCGGCGCCGTTCCGCTCTTACACCATGCGGTTCTTGATGCCCGCCTCAAGAAGGTCATTTTGAAGGACGGCCTGGTTTCCTACGATGCCATTGAGAATTCCAAGATTCAGCGCGACGTGATGGAGAATATCATTCGCGGCGTCTTGAAAGCCTATGACCTGCCCGATCTGGTGGCGGCGCTGGCCCCGCGTCCCACGTGGATAGTGGATGTGCAGGACCCCTTGGGGAAGCGGCTGGGACTCGCCAAGGTTCGCGAACAATACTCGGCTGCCGTGCAAGCGTTCAAATCGTCTGGAGCGGCGGATGCGCTCCATATTCAAATGACCGAGCCCAGGGAGGATTTCAGCATTACTTATCGAGGCCTGAAATGAAGCGAAGCATCTTTTTGCTGCTCATCGGCGTATTCGCTTGCCTGCGATGCGATGCGGTTGAATTGCCCGGCCAGTATTTCCGCCTTCTCAATGCGGGCGTGACGCAGATCGTGCAGCGGCTTGCCGCGGAACCCACCTCGGATTTGCAGGCGCTGGAAGCACGCCCCGGGTGGCGCCACTTTCCTTCCGCGATTCTCGCCGCCGCGGTCCTCTACACGCAGAAGAATCCCGCCAATCCCCGCCTGGGCGATGCCAAGACCCTGGCCACGGCGCTCGCCATCGGCGACCTGCTGGCCCGCGAGCAGGAGCGCGGCCAATACATGACCCGCCTCGATTATCACCGCGACACCTACATGTGGCTGGAGGCCTACCGGTTGCTCGACAAAGAGCTGGGCGACGAACGCCGCGTGCGCTGGCGCCGCGATCTGCTGGAGATCCTCACTCCGCTCGCTGCTGATGTCGCACAGCGGCAGGATTTTCCTTGGTACGCTTCACCCTACCTGGGCACTTCTCCCAATCACTATTCGCTCTGGTCTTCCACCGTCTACCTCGCAGGCATTGTCTTTGGCAATGAAGCGTGGCAGAAGCTGGGCGCCAAGGTGATGCACCGCTTCGCCGCGGAAGAGCAAACGCCCGACGGCTATTGGGGAGAGCACAGCCGCCTCGGGCCCACCACCGGTTATGATTATCTGACTTCCACCGCCGTGGCGATTTACTGGGAGTACAGTCACGATCCGGCCGCTCTGGAAGCCCTGCGTCGCTCCACGGAATTCCACATGTTCTTCACTTATCCTGACGGGCGACCGGTGGAAACCGTCAACGACCGCAACCGTTATTGGGAGCCGAGCGTGTGGGGGCAATTTGGCTTCTCGCATTTTCCCCAGGGACGACGCTACTCCGAATTCATGACCGGGCTGTTCAAAGAAGGCGACGTGCACCTGGAGGATCTCGGCCGCCTGGCCCAGAACGCTTTGTACTATCACTCAGGCCCCAGCGCCGCCATTCCCCAGGAGCAACCACGAAGCCTGCACGTTATGAAAGTCCCCGCGGGGATTCGCAAGGCCGGCCCGTGGGTGATCTGCCTCTCCGGCATCATCGACACGCCCACCACCAATCAGTTTTATCTGGACCGGCAAGCGAACCTGAGCGTCTTTCACCAGGGACAAGGGCTGATCATCACCGGCGCCAATTCCAAGCGCCAGCCCGAACTCGCCACCTTTTCGGAAAAGATCGGCGGCCAATTCTATGCGATGCCCCTCAGCAGCAAGCTCGAGATGACGGCCGGTTACGATCGCCTGGCGCTTGCCTACAATGCGTTTTTCGCCGTGATTGAGCCGGCCGTGCTTTCGGACAAACAACTGCGACTTCACTTCACTGTTATGCCCCGGGGGAGTATTACCGATTCTGAAATGAATCTGCAACTGGGCCTGAAGTCCGGGGAGACGCTTGAGACCGCGGCGGGGCGAAAGCTGGTGCTGGACTCCACCAGGATCGACTTGGGTTCACCGGACCTGGGCGGCTGGCTGCGGTATCCCGGCTGGAAGATGACGATTGACGCGCCGGCCCGGCTCACCTGGCCGGTTTACCCTTACAATCCTTATGCCAACGCGCCCGAGACTACATTGGACCACGCGGTCGCAGCCCTTTCCGTGCCTCTTCACGCTGCCGGCACGGAAGATTCCCCGCGCCACCCGCTGGAAATCTCCATACTGATCGAAACGGAATGAAGGGAATTCTCTCACGAGGCAACACGCTGTCATTGCGCAGGAGGTCACGATGCCACGTCAGCATAAGGTTTGGGGATTGGGCTTGTCCGTCGTCGCCTTGTTCGCCGCGCTGATCTGGAGCGCGGTCATCCGCCCGCTGGCCTCGCCCGCTCAAAACGCGGCCGCCCAGCCGCGCCCCTCCTGGCTCCACACCATGCCCATCGTTACGGTTTCAAACCACGATAGCATGCCCATCTTCCGGCGCCGCGTGGGCGGCAATCCCACCTGGCAGGAAGAGGACTACGAAAGGGAGCATACGGAAGAAGCCATCGACAAGCTCAAGGAACTCGGCGTGACGGTGGTCATCGTCCACTTTTACAAAGGCTTCGGCCTGGAGGCGGAAAAGGAACATCGCGAAAAAGGCATGAAGCTTGCAGCCATCGTCAAGAGCAAGGGCCTCAAGGTGGGCGTCTATGTCGGCAGTACCATCGCCTATGAGACCTTTTTGCTCGAGAAGCCGGAAGCCGAGGATTGGTTCGTTCCGGATTTCCTGGGCAAGCCGGTTTTCTACGACGATCAGACCTTTCGCAAGCGGGTTTATTTCATGCACCCCGGATATCGCGAATATATGCGGCGCGTGTTGCGCAGCGCGCAGGACGACTTCCACGCCGACCTGATTCATTTCGACAACACCAGCATGCAGGCGCAGCCGCCCATCTTCGAACATCCCCTGGCCATTGAGCAGTTCCGCGACTTCCTCAACACCAAATACACCGCGGAGGAGCGGAAGGAGCGGTTTGGCTTTTCGGACATGCGCTACGTTCTTCCGCCACGCTACGACCGCAAGCTGGGTCCCATCAATGACCCCTTGTTTCAGGAATGGGCGGATTTCCGCTGTGAGATGCTGACCCGCTACTACGCGGAAATGGAAGCGCTGCTTCGCCAGCAGAACCCCGATGTGGCCGTGGAAACCAATCCCCACTCCGGAATCTCCGGCCGCAACGTCATCTGGGACCAGGGGGTGGATTATCCCCGCCTGCTCTCGCATCTGGATGCGGTGTGGACGGAGGAGGGTGATTACCCGCAGGTCACCGACCAGGGTATTCTGGTGAACCGCATTCGCACCTTCAAGATGACCAACACGCTGCACAATACGCTGTTTGTGGCCTCGGGGGGAGAAGGCGGCAACACGCTGCAATTGGCGGAAGCGCTGGCTTTCGGCCGCCAGTGCATTGGCGACGTCGGCGGCGTGCTGGCGGGCTACGATTTGCCGCAGGACCAGCGGCGATACCTCAAGTTCTTCCACCGCAATTTCGCTTACTATCGCGACATCGATAACGTGGCGGACGTCGCCGTGCTCCACTCCTTCGCCACCATGGGCTTCAACAACGAGCGCCCGGCCGTCAGCACCGTCCTGTTCGAGCAGGCATTGATCCAGGGAAAAGTCCCCTTCGACATCATCTTTGACGACAACTTGAAGAATCTCTCGAAATACAAAGTGTTGGCCTTGCCTGACCAGGAATGTCTGACCGACCAGCAGATGGATCTTATCCGCCAGTTCGTCCGCAGTGGTGGCGGCCTGGTGGCTACCGAAGGCACGTCGTTGTACACGGCGTGGCGGCAGCGGCGGCGCGACTTCGGGCTGAAGAATCTGCTGAAGATTGATGCCCCGCATTGGCGGGGCGCCCACGAACCGGAAGCCATCCTGAAGATTCCCACCGTTCACAACCAGGTTGGCACTGGGCGCGTGGTCTACATTCCGGAAGTGAAGCCCGCCATCGCCAAACCGTACGGGGAGTCCATGACCAGCGAGTACTGGAAACTCCCTTTGAATTGGAAGGAAGTGAACGACTCCGTGAAGTGGGCGGCGGGAGGGGAAGTCTCCTTGGAGGTCGTTGCACCCAACACCGTCGCGGCGGAACTGACCGAGCAGAAGCAGAACAAGACCGTGATGGTGCACCTGGTGAATTACAACGTGGCGAAGACACCCACGGTGAATTCAATTCAGGTCAGTCTGCGCCTGGCCGGCTACCAAAAAGTGCGTAAGGCGACGCTGCTTTCGCCCGACGAGGAAGGCCCGCGGTCTCTGGCGGTGACCCAGAGCAACGGCCGGGCGGTTTTCGCCGTTCCCCAATTGCGGACCTATGCCCTGGCGGTGATCCAGTTTGAGTAAATCTCGTGCGCGAGGATAATGAGGAGCGGGAGATCGTGAACATCCAGAACCGACCTCGGGCGCATGCTGCCATGGTTCTATGGCCACTTCTGCGCGCCATGCAGAATGCGGACAATTTCAATGACATCCTCGCGGACGCGGTAGATGGCCAGGAAGGGCAGGCGAGGAAGCACCAATTCGCGTGTATCCGGCTTCCGCCCCAGACGGCCACGGTGGGGAAACCGCGCCAGGGAACTCACGCTTTCATATAGGGTGAGGGCCACGCGCCGGGCGGCCGCCGGAGCGTCATGCTCCAGGATGTAGTCACAGATGTGAGTGAGATCGCGGGTGGCAGGGTCGGTTCAGCGAATGCGCGTTAGCCGGGATAGCGGCGGTCGATAAGCTTGCCGATTTCCTCGTGGTCGATCAGTTCTCCATGGTCAGCGGCGGCCAATCCCCGCTCGACTTCCCGGACAAACCATTCGTCATGGTTCACCAGACGTTCTACGGCCTCGCGCACCAGTGTCCGGGTGTTCCGACCCAGTTCAAGGGCAAGACGGGTCAGCTTGGCTTCGAGGTCAGGGGTGAGATCAACTTCCATAGACCTCCCATCGTAGAGACGTGAAACCTAGGTGTCAAGTAGGCTGTGAATGTTCGGGTTAAATCCAGCCAAGGAGGCGCGAGATGATTCGATCGAATCGAAGGCAGTTTCTGCAGTGGGCGAGCGCATGGCCGCTCCTGGCTGGCCTTCCGGGGCCGGTCTTGTCGTTTGGGCAGGAACCCAAGGCGGCCGTCCCCTCGTACAGCGCGGAACTACCGGACATGCTGGTTTCCTACATCTCAAACAAGGCCAACGCGTGGGCGGCGAAATGGGATCAGGTGAGGAGCGAGATTCACACTGCGGCGGACCTGGAGAAGCGCAACGCCTTTGTGCGGGAAAAAATCCGCGAGATGCTGGGCGGGTTTCCGGAGCGCAACCCTCTGAACGCCGTGGTGACGCGCGCGCAGCAGCGTTCCGGCTATCGCGTGGAGAACGTGATGTTCCAGAGCCGCCCCAATTTCTGGGTCACGGCGAATCTCTATGTTCCCACGTCCGGCCCGGGACCATTCCCGGGGATCATTTCTCCCTGTGGGCACTATGCGCAGGCGCGCATTTATGAGTCCTACCAATTCCTCTATCAGGACCTGGTGAAAAGCGGATTTGTGGTGCTCGCCTACGATCCCATCGGGCAGGGTGAGCGGCGGCAGTTCTGGAATCCGCAGACCAACCGGAATGAACTGGGCGGGCCGGTGACGTGGGAGCACGACATGCCCGGCCACCTGCTCTTTCTTCTGGGCGAAAACCTGACGGAGTACCGCATCTGGGATGGCATGCGCGCCATCGACTACCTCGAATCGCGCCCGGAAGTGGATGCCAAGCGCATCGGCTGCACGGGCCACTCCGGGGGTGGGACGCTGACGCTTTATATATCCTCCGTGGATGAGCGCGTGCAATGCGCGGTGATGAACGAGGGAGGATACGGAAAGCGCTGGCCGATGAAGCTTGGCCCGGGCGACGAGGTGGGCACGGGCGACGTGGAGCAGCACTTTTTTCCCGCAGGGATTTACGGCATTGACGCTACCGACACGCGCCTGGCCGTTGCGCCGCGCCCGGCGCTTGCCACTATCGAGCACTATTCTCCCACCTACGATGAGCAAACCCGGCGCGTGCGCGAGGGTTACCGCCTGCTGGGCGCTCCGGACGCCTTCGATACGGAGCAAGCCCTTGACCCGCACTCTCTGACTCCCAAGCTGCGCCTGCGCACCGTGGATTGGTTTTGCCGGTGGTTCTATCACCGCCCTGGTCCCACGGTGGAACCGGATCCTGCGGCGGAAGCACCCGAGGCGTTGTATTGCACACCCAACGGGTCAATTCGCTATTCGCAGCAGGGCGAAACCATCTTCTCGCTCATCTTGAAAAAAGGAGCCACGCTGCCGCCCGTGCGTAAGGCGCCGGAGACGCGCGCCGAACTGGATTCCTTCCGCAGCGAAATGGGGGGCAAAATCAGGGAGCTGTTGCGGATCCATGCCTCTGACGCGCCCTTGGGAACGAGGCTTCTCGAAACCACTCCGCGCCGCGGTTATCACATCGAGAAGGTCGAATTCCTTTCCGAACCCGGGATCTACATACCCGCCTGGGTTTTTGTGCCGGAGGGGAATCGCGCCCCCGCGCCCGCCATTCTTTACGTGGATGAAGCCGGCAAGGATGAGCCCGGAATGGAATTCGGCCCCCTCGAGCAGTTGACGCGTCGCGGGCAGACTGTGATTGCCATCGACGTGCGCGGCATCGGCAGCACCCGGCCGCCTCATCCCGATATGGATCCCGCCTCCGAATTCACCAATCTCGAAAACGCCCAGACGGCCATGGCCTATTGGCTCTGGGAAATCAACGAGTCGCTGCTCGGCATGCGCGTGCAGGACGTGATCCGCAGCGTCGATTACGCTCTCAGCCGGCCGGATGTTGGCGGGGCTGGCGTGCGGTTGATCGGCCGGGGCGAAGGAGCGCTCTGGGCGCTTTTCGCCGCGGCCTTGGATGCGCGCATCCTGGCCACCGTCTGCGAGCGCGGCTTGCTTTCCTATCACTGCCTCACGCAGGCCGACCGTTACCACTACGACGCGGATGTGATTATTCCCGATGTGCTGAACCACTTCGATCTGCCGCAGGTGGCGGCGGCCGTGGCGGAGCGCTCCTTGGCGCTCCTGGCGCCGGTCGACGG
>DATJVT010000256.1:0-9219 GCA_035501695.1 Terriglobia bacterium
GACGGCCACTAGCGCCCAGAGAGGGAGCCCGGTCGGGCATTGAGCGAGGGGGCAGATAGGCAGTTGGGTAGTCAGGCAGGTCGGGGCTTTCCTATCTGCCCACCTGCCGACCTGCCCGCCTGCCACATAAAACCATGGCGAATCCCCAAATCATCTACCCCTACGGCAGCGGCTCGGCAACATTGAATTTCCTGCGGCCGCCCACCAGGGTGCCCGCATATTCTTCGGTCGCGGTCCGCCACGACAACGTGGCCTCCAGCGGCGTTCGGGAATCGGTGCTGGAACGCATTGACAATTTCCTCGACCTCGACCTGGAGTGGGTGGGCACGGGCAACGACGTGCAGGCCTGGGCTCAGTTCATGAGCTTTGCGCTTCAGGGGGGCATTTTTGCCTATTACCCGGATAGTTCACAGGCCGGTTTCACCAATTACTGGCTCGAGGACACAAATTGGACGGCGGCCTACAAGGCGCCGGGACAGTACAGCTTCCATCTGAAGTTTAGACAGGTTGTTTCGTAAGAGCGTCACTTGTCATTTGTCCTCTGTCATTTGTCAGTTGCAACGGACAAAGGACCAAGGACCAGGGACCAAGGACAAGCGAAATGATTTCTGGCAATCAAACCTGGCAATTGGGCCTGAACGCGCAAGCGAAGCAGCCCCTGTATATTCTGCAAATCCCCCAATTCGGAATCGTGATCTCCAGCTTCACCCCGTCGCAGATTCAAGCACTCACGCAGTCGGGCTACGGGGCGATGGTCTGGGGGATCGGCGGGTGGGGAACATAAAGGAAAGTGGGCAGAAGGCAGTCGGCAGTAGGCAATGAACCAAGTTCTCTGCTTTCTGCCGACTGCCTACTGCCGAATTACAACGAGAAGAAATGCCCAATGTTTCACAGTACTGGCCCGGCAATTTCTGGCAGTCGATGAACCAGTCGCTGGCGTGGCTTTACGGGCGGCAATCGAGCCCGGCGGGCAACTGGCTGGGTAATGCCCTCGTGACGCAGGGAGCGACGAGTGCCGCGATCGCCACGGAGCCCGGAAGTGGCCTGGTGGAGTGTGGGCTTAGCTCGCTGACGAATTTTCTGACTGGCCTGACGGTAAGCGGCGCGCAAGAGACTCCTCTCGCGATGTCACCGATTGAATCGATCGTCGCAGCGCTGCCGCCCGGCCTGTATGCGGACAATCAACTGGGTCCGGACGGCTATCCGGTGAATGAATCGGGTCAGGGACTCCCCTGGGGCAACTTGCTCGTAAACGGCTACGAAGTGACCGCCGCGATGCAGCAGTCGGTTGGCGCCCTGCTCTACAGTGCGAATGCGAGTCAAATCACGCCGGGTTTGCCACAGACCCCAGGGGTAATTGCCAAATGGACGGCCAACGCCAATTATCCCTTTGGTTCGTTGATTGTCGACTCCAACAACAACGTCCAGGTGGCGCTCTATAACGGCGTTACCGCCAACACGAGCAATGCCCCCAATTGGCCGACCCAGCTCGGGGCGCTGACCGGCGACAACACGCAGCTCTGGAAACTCGTCGCCCTCGGCTATCAGAACGCCTATTGGGTCGCGACGGGCTACGTCTTCAATCTGCTCAACGCACAAAGTTCCTACCGCGTCGATGTCTTCGTGCATACCGATGTCTGGTACTACCAGGGCAGTTCGGCGCTGCAAACTACCGTGGCCACCGGAGGCGGCGCATACGGCGGAGGTTACACGTGGAGCCTGGGCGGTGTGCGTGCGGGCCTGTTGCTGGCGGCGCTCTATCCCACCAGCGTCGCCCCACCCATAAGCGGCTGGTCCGGCGCCAGCATTCCTTTCGGCTGGGTGGCGCACACCAACACCGGCGTTTGCCAGGCGCCGCAGGCAGGAACCGCGCTGGGAGGCAAGCTCACCAACTACAAGGCGCAGATCTATGTCGACACCGACCTTGAATACCTCCAGGAAGACAACATCCCCATCATCGTGCAGAGCGACGGCTTCCACGCGCGAGCCGGCAGTTCCGTCATTCTGAATATGAGTTCCGGTACCCCCGCGGTCCATATTCTCTATAACGACCCAGTGGTGGGATGGACCCAGATCTTCGATTCCCTCGGGGCGGAGCTGGAAGATTCGGACCTGCCCCGCTCCTTCGATGTCCCCACCAGCGATCCTCTATACGTTCCCGATCCTGGCGGCACGAACCTGCCGGCGATGCAGAATCGCGCGTACATCTATGACTCTGCGCTCGCCATTATCGCCTACACATCGGCGGGTAATTTTACCGCCGCGGAAAAGATCGTCAATCAACTGAATACGTTTCTCGCCAACCCGGAATACCTTGCGTCGGTGGTGCTCGAAAACGCCGAGGATGGGTCCACTGCCCGGTGGTCGAAGAGCGGCGCAGGCTCCACCGTCACTAATATGGCGGCCAATTCGGTATCACCACAGGAGCCTCCCTACGGAACCGGGAACATTCTGGATTTCCACTCCGGCACTGCCAATGACGTCTTCACCTATGTAGGCAGCGGCTTCCCTGACACCACGGACAATCAAGTGAGCTTCGAGCACATGGAAGGCCCGGGGGTGGGCTTTGTTTTCAACATCAGCGTGATTACGGCGAAAGGGTTGGTAACAGGTGTTCAGGCCACCAGCGCCGCGGCCGGCGCGGCGACCCTGGCCGGAACCGTCATCACCGTGCCCATCGGCCCGGGCGCCACGATTTGGCGCACCACCCTGGTGAATTTGGCCTCCTTGATTTCGAGTCTTGCCAACGACACGCTCAGCAAGATCACCGGATTCAACCTGACCCTTACAGCGGCGAACACCGACCTCTACTTCGACAACCTGAGCGTCGGAACCCTTCAGCCGGCCAATTCCCTGAGTTTCAGTTATGACACCTACAACGGCCAGGTGGACCAGGCTTACATCCGGGCGGGCGCGATGGCCTGGGTGGTCTATGCCTACTGTGTCTACATGCGGCTTTCACAGGACTTCAGCCCGGTGCTTTCTCTGCAAGGGATGATCAACTTTCTACTCACCTTGCAGAGCACTGCGTCGGACCTCACCAAGGGTCTGTTCTACGAAGGGTATGGGAGCTATCAGAATCCCGGATATCAATTCATTCCGGGCCTGGTAACCACCCTATCCACAGAACACCAGATTGACCTGTGGTTTGCCTTTCAGCGCGCCGCCAATGTGCTGCCAGTTGCCGCGATCGCTCTAACGAAGACAGGACAGATCAACTCCGCGCAGGCCAGTTCACTCAAAGCTACAGCGGCCTCCGCCATCGCCGCTGCATCCAGCATCGACGCGGGCCTGCTGGCCAATCTCTATATCCCACCTTCCGGCTCCGCCCCCGGTCACTTCGCGCAGGGGGTGACAGGAAATACTCTTGACACCAGCCAGGCGCTCGACGCTTCCGGCCACTGGGCGGCTCTGTGGGCCCACGCTGCCGGGCGCGACGACATTGCTCTGCAATGCGCGGAATTCGTCTGCCAGAATTTCCTTTTGACCAATCAGACCTTGGCGCTGTCGAGCCTGGCCGGCTCTTACAATGAGACTTATCAGCTCAGCAAGCCCTTCAGCGGCATGAAGCCTTACAACGATTCACCGGGAGGATATTCCGGCTCGCCGCTTTCGGTCTGGCAAGAGGGAACCTGGGGCATGATCCTGATGCTCCTGGACCTCTATAACATCTCCGGGCTCTCGGGCTATTTTACCGGTCTCGGCACCACCATCGACGCCGTGCTCACCTCCCTGATCGGGGGCCAGGCCGCAATTCTGCAAGCGACATGCAATGGCTCACTCGTGGCTTATACGCTGGCGTCACGCGGGCTGCCTTATGAATTCGAAGTGTGGCCCGCCCTCGCCCCCACGGCCTGGATGTGGCTGGTGGGAACCAATCCCAGCCTTCTACTCACGGTAGCAGGGCAACCGCAGTTGCTTCCCTACATGTATGTCCCCGCCGGAGCGGAGCAATCCATCGACGACAAAAACGGCTCGAGTTCCGTCGGCCAGATGGAGATTCGCTGCATCGATCCCGGCGGCGTTCTTCACACCCTGGCAGCGCAGGAACAACTGATCGGGCAGGTCGTAACCTTCAGCCTGGGCTTTCCGGGCAACGCGCTCGGCGACTTCGTGCCGCTCCACGTGTTGCAGATTTCCGAAATCGGCTTCGACGCCGATGGCCGCGTCATTCTCAAAGCGGAGGATTTGAAGCGCTTTGTTCAGGGTGCTTTTCTTTGGGCCAACGGCGGGCCGGAAGAGTATCTGCCGGGGCAGAAGAATACCTGGCAACCGAGCGGCGCGCAGTGGCTGGCCAACAGCTATCCCGTCTCAAACGACAACCCCCGCTGGATCAGCGGCAACCCCCTCGACATTTTTCTAGCGGCCCTGCAAAACGAGTTGGGCGCTGGGCAGGACCTGGCGTTGAGTGCGGAGGTCACCACGGGCAGCTCGGGCGAACTGGTGGCCGCGGTAAATCCCTTCTGGGCTAAGTACGTCCCCGGTTCGGGGATTTCGAACCCAAACTCCCGAATCCCCGCTGTGTCCGGAAACCCGGCCACCCTGATCAATCCCAACGCTTATCTGGACGTACCGGGGATTACGGCGCTGCGCGATTCGATGTTTTCGGGAGACTGGTTCGAGTTCAAGGTCACTTCGCCACAGCAGGCGCGCAGTTGGCTGGAGGATCAGATCTTGAAACCTCTGGGTCTGGTCATGGTGGTGACGGCCTCCGGCCAGCTCACCCTGAAGGCCATCAAGAACCCGGCAAACCAGACACCGGTGCTCGGCTTTACGCCGGGCAATATCGTGGGCATTCCGGAGGTCCGGCTGGCGCCCGTCATCAACGCCCTGGCTTATCGATTGGATGCGGACGACTCCGCCACCAACACCAGCGCGCGCACATATAACACCACCGTCACCATGCTTCAGCAGGCCAGCTACAATCTCTTCCGCTACCTCTATAACCACCAGGTGGAAGCGGCGGGTCTGCACAGCGGCCGCGGGGGCACGCTGCGAGCCTTCCTGCTGGGTGACCAGCTCTTCCGTCGCTACGGCTTTGCCACGCCGGTTTATCAAATCGTGACGCAACTCGGAGCGCTGCAACCCGAACTAAAGGATTGGGTTTCACTGACTCATCCCTTGGTGCCGGATTACATCGGCGGGGGGCGCGGCGTCACCAATATCCCCTGCGAAATCGTCGGCCGCTCACCCGATTATGCCAATGGACAGGTGCGTTTCACGTTGCTGGATATGCGCCGTGCCAGCACTACCACACCATATGAAATCGTGCCCTCGGCCTCCATGACGCTGCTGCCATACTCGCAGGCGACGCAGGAGGAGCAGGAGACTTACTTTTTCATCACGCCCTCGACAAATGGTGTGTACGCGGAGGCGCTGAGTACGATTTTCTAGAAGTCTGTCCTTGGTCCTTGGTCATTTGCAGCACGTGCCGACGACGTGGTTAGGGACGAGAGACGAAGGACAAAGGACGAAGGACGAAGGACGGCCCTTATGAGCCAAATGCTGATGAGTTCGATCCCTGGATTTTTCGACTTGTCCGACTCGACCATTGCCGGCGGCCAGGCGCTGACGGACTACGCGCTGGCGAAGATTTCGCACAATGCCAAATTTGGCTCGGTGCGTTGCGAAGTCATCTATATGGGGTTTTACGGGCCGGGCGACACGGTTGCGCCGCCGGTTTCGCCCGTGGATGGCTACAGCTATAGTTACCCGGAATGCCTCTTCATCCCCATCCTTTATTCGTCCCGTTCCCCGGCGGCAGGCTACGTGCCGGGCCAGGCTACCCCGCCCGCGCTGGCCAATAACGATCCCGGCCAGGGCAACCTGGCTGTGTGTCCTTATCAACTCGACGTGAACGACGCCAACGGCAAGGTTGTCATCCAGACCTATTGGTCGACGAGCGGCCCGGAAAACCAAGGGACGCTGAAGGTCATGGCCATATGCCAGCGGCTCTCGGTGAATCTGCCCGCGGGGGTATCCGGAGACTGAGTATTTTGTGATTTGCAATTGGTGAGGGGTGATTTTCAATCGCAAATCACAGATCGCAAATCACCAATGAGGCAACTATGGCTATAGTAAGAACAGTTCTTCCCCGCAAAGGGTTCGTCCAGCCGCAGCATGGGATTACGCAATACGAATCGGACATGGATGCCAACATGTCCCTGCTCGATGCCAACGTGGCCTTCCTGAGCGATCTGGCGTCCGTAGTGGACGCACTGGTGGGCGATTTGGGCTTAAACGGGGTGGTCAGCGGCTTTCAGCTCGCGACTTCCAATTCCCTTTATCCCAGCGTGACCAGCGGAATCCTTTACGCCAACGGCGTGCGTTACGCTCCCACCAGCGCCGCGCTCAATCCGGCTCCGGCGAATGCCACGTCCTACCTCTTCTTTCAACAAGAGAACTGGCCCAGCAGTTACTACTACCGGTCGGTACTCTCCTCCCTGAATGCCGGAGACGCCTTTCTTGGTGTGGTAGTGACCAATGGAACCCAGGTCACAAGTGTAACCCAGGCTTCGGCCCTTTTCGGCCAGATTCCGGTGGCGGCCACCGGTCCCGGTCCCTTTACGGTGCCCCATTTGCTGGGACGGGTTCCCGTAAGTGCAACTATCCGCATGACCAGCCCGGGAGCCATCTGGTGGCAGTCGCCGACGGACATGGACGGCGTAAACCTCTATCTTGTTGCCTCGGACGCCGGGGTGACCGCAAAGGTGCAAGTATGCTGAAAAATACAGTGAACAGTAAACAGCGGACAGTGGACAGAAGGGAAGTGAACAGTGGCCAGTGGACAGTGGCTAGAAGGACAGCAGACAGTGGACAGAGAAGGGCCGGCTGTTCACTGTTCACTGTCCACCGTGCACTGTTTTTCCTGGTGTTCACTGTGCACTGTTCACTTTCCACTGCCTTTCCACAGCAGCCTCAGGCGCAAGCGGGCCAGCCTCTTTTCCCGGTCAATGCCAAATACGTTCAGGGATTCGGGCCCGGGTACTGGCCCACGGCAGGATCCAACCTGACCTTGATTCTGGCTCCGGGGACGGCGTATTGCAGCAATGTGATTCAGACCTACGCAGGGGGAACCCTTAACCTGGCTCCCAGTGCGACGAATTACGTGTACCTCAACACCGCCGGCAACTGCGCGCCATCGTCGAATACCACGGGCTTTACGTCGGCGAGTATTCCGATCGCCACGGTCGTCACGGCGAGCACGGCAATTTCTTCGATTACAGACGTGCGCACCATGTTTGTTTCCGTCCCGCCGGGGAGCTCCGGAACGGTGACCAATGTGGGGATGAACGGGGACGGCATTATCTTTAACTCCACCGTCTCAGGCTCCCCCATTACATCGAATGGAACGCTTGCGCCCCAGCTTCTCACCCATGCGGCCAACACGGTTTTAGCGGGGCCGAGCACGGGATCACCGGCCACTCCGACGTTCCGAGCCCTGAGTTCGTCAGACCTCCCGGCTTCAATAAACAGCAGCACCTCCGGGAATGCCGCTACCGCCACCGCCCTCGCCTCCATCCCCGCACAATGCGGCAGCAATAACTGGGCCACCGGAATTTCTGCCAACGGCAATGCCAACTGCCAGCAGCCCGGCTTTGGCAACCTCAGCGGGACTGCCACGATCCCCCAAGGCGGCACGGGGCAGGGCACAGCGATAGCCGCATTTAACGCGCTTTCTCCACTCAGTGCGGAAGGCGATCTGCACTACTACCATTCTTCTTCCAATGCCCGCCTGCCGATCGGCAGCACAAATACATTCCTCATCTCCAACGGCACCGACCCTTATTGGGGGTCACTGACCGGGGCAGGATTCGGGAGTCAGCTAGCTAATTGCTTTTTCGCTGCACCCAATGGGACAAGCGGGAATATGTCGTGTCGCGCCATGTTGGCGGCCGACGTCCCCACACTCAACCAGAACACCACGGGCAACGCTTCCACGGCGACAGCGTTAGCGGCAACACCTGGACAATGCGCGGGGAACAGCTATGCGACAGGGATCGCGGCCTCAGGGAATGCGAACTGCAACCAACCGTCGTTCAGTAACCTGGGAGGGTCGGCGACGGTAGGCCAACTCCCGGGGAGCGGCGCCGCAACGGTCAACGGCCAAGCATGCGTACTTGGTTCAACGTGCAATGTTAATAATGGCGCCCCTCAGTATT
The DNA here is from genome assembly GCA_035501695.1 of Terriglobia bacterium. GTDB lineage: Bacteria > Acidobacteriota > Terriglobia > UBA7540 > UBA7540 > Bog-366. The sequence continues at coordinate 8,163 of DATJVT010000256.1, forward strand.
CTGTGGCGATCAACGGGGTTGCGGGTACGGCGTTGAGCGGCGTCTCGCCCGGTTCGACTCTGGGTGTACCCCTGGTTTCCCAGGGGGCTTCCTCTAACCCCACCTTCGGAACCGTGGCCATCGGAGGTGGCGGTACGGGACAAACCACCGCCGCCGCAGCCTTTAATGCCCTCTCCCCCTTAACCGTTGAAGGGGACTTGCACTATTACCACTCGGGCGCAAACACTCGCTTGGGTATCGGCGGCAACGGCCAGTGCCTGACGTCGAATGGCACTGATCCGGTCTGGGGTTCGTGCAGCACGGGCTCCGGCACCGTCACCAGCGTCGGGCTGACGATGCCTTCGATTTTTTCAGTTTCCGGCTCGCCGGTGACCGGATCCGGCACATTGACCGCAGGTTTGGCGAATCAGAGCGCGAATCTTTTTATGGCCGGCCCCCCTTCCGGCAATGCGTCTGTACCCACCTTCCGTGCCTTGGTGGGAGCCGACCTCCCGGCTCCTACCGCGTCCTCGCTGGGCGGCGTTGAATCCATGTCGTGCTCTGGTGGCCAGTTCCTGAACCAAATCTCTACCGGAGGGGTTCCCACCTGCGCCACTCCCAGCGGAGGGAGCGGTTCATCAGGCTTGGGGAATGCCTCCACAGTTGTCGACTCCAGCAAGATGGCCGGGAGCAGTTTCGATGCCGTCACCAACGCGGCAGTAACACAGATCTGCACGACAGAAGGACTGGCGGGGGGAACGGTCGAAAATCGTGGCCTGACGGGCTCCTACATGGCGATGTCAGGAAACATCATTTTGGGTTCAGATTCGTGTGCCGTGGGCATCAACCTGCCCAGTGGCACGGTGGCGGTGAACAACGGTTATGGGTTCACAGGGTATGGGTATGTATCCTTCCACGGTCAAGGCTTCCAAAATACCAACTTCAACGGATCGGGAACGACGCCGTTCTACACCAACAGTTCTGCTGTTTGCGCACGCGGATCGATCTCGGACCTTTCTCTGACCAACTTTACGCCGGGCTCGCAAGGTTTCAACATGAACGGCATCTGCTATATGGA
>DATJVT010000257.1:0-8010 GCA_035501695.1 Terriglobia bacterium
CGCTTGCCGATCACTTCCAGTTCCGCGCCCGTGGCGGCGGCAACGTCTGCGTGCAGCGAATTGCCGTGCGCATCCATGGTCACGATAGCGGGGAAATTACGCGCTTCGAACACCCACATGGCCTCCGGCACGCCCAGTTCCTCCAGCAAATAAACCCCATGGACCCTGGGCAGGCAGCGCGCGTAAAACTGCGCCGCGCCCCCAATGGCATGGAGGTAAACCGCCCCAAACTCCTTCAGCGCGGCCCCCGTCTTGGCCCCCATTCCGCCCTTACCCATCACGGCGCGCAGACCGAAGCGGCGGATAATATCGGCTTCATAGGGTTCTTCCCGAATGCTCGTGGTGGGGCCGGCGGCCTTGGTTCGCCATTCATTATTCTCCTTGAGCATCACGGGGCCGCAGTGATACAGAATCCCCCCGTGCATGTCGTAGGGCGAGTCGTGATGCAGGAGGTAATGATGCGCGGCATCGCGGCCGGTGATCATGGGGCCGTTGACCAAAACCACGTCGCCGACTTTTAAGGCTCGTACTTTCTCCTCGCTGAGCGGAGGTTCCAGCCGTACCTCGCGACCCGTCAACCGGAAACCCGTGCCCTCGGTAATCAATCGTTCGACGGGCCGGTTCGGGTCGCGGTACAACCATTGGGTGATGGCGCCGCTTTCCGCGTCGAGCAGGACTCCCAGGCGGCGGAACGCCCAGCAATCGTAAGCCACGCTAACGAAAAAGCTGGCGGGCAGCCGGTTGGCCGCGGTGATCTTGCACCCGATGAGCGAACTCGACCCGCCGAAGCCCATGGCGCCGACCCCGAGTTTATTGGCCTGCTCCATGACGTCCGCTTCAAGTTTCGCCAGCACCGGGTCAGGGTTCGTGTCGTCTAAAGTTCGAAAGAGCTGTTGCTTGGCAAGATGGTAACCGCCGGCGCGATCGCTGCCGATACAAACTCCAATCGCCCCGGGGGCGCAACCCTGGCCTTGTGCTTGCCATACGGCGTGCAGAAGACACTTCCTGACGCCCTCCAGGTCGCGATCGGCGCGGCCCAGGTGCTCAAGCTGGCAGGGCACGGAGTACTGAATGTTCTTGTTCTCGCATCCCCCGCCCTTCAGAATGAGGCGCACTTCCACCTCGGGCCTTTCCCACTGTTCGAAATGGAAAATGGGAGTGTCGGGGCCGAGGTTGTTCCCACTGTTCTTGCCGGTGATGGAGTCCACGGAATTGGGGCGTAGTTTGCCGCGCCGGGTGGCCTCCGCCACCGCCTCCAGAGTCTGTTTGCGGATGGCGATCTGGTTCACTCCAACGGGAGTCTTGATTTCGAAGGTCGGCATGCCGGTGTCCTGGCAAATGGCGCCTTCGTCCTGAAAGGCCATGTCGATGTTCTGGCCGATGATGGCCAGCGCCTGACCCGCCTGGGTTTGCGGGTTTTCAGATCGCAGCGCCCCCGCCATGGCCTTGCGCACATCAGGGGGCAGGTTCGTGGATGTCTGGATGATTAACTCCAGCATGCTTTCCTTGAGGAATTGCATAACCACCTCCAGAAATGGGCCAAGCCGCCCAGTCCCCACAGCCTTGTGAGAATGGGATCACAGCGCTCCTGCCGTTAGATGAAGTGGTGCTTGGCTCCAGGGATACCAATGCGCGGTCCTATTTCATCTTTCAAACTCGCAAAAGCCTGCTGCGGTGAATCGGCAAAGCGAAGCACCTTCAGGTCATCTTTGTTGATGGTGCCTGAATCAACCAGCCATTGAAAATTGATCGTGTTTTTCCAGAACTTTGAACCGTAGAGAAGGATGCTCACCCGGTGTCCCATTTTGTGAGTCTGGATCAGCGTCAAGAACTCGAACATTTCATCCAGGGTCCCAAAGCCGCCGGGAAAGACGATGAGAGCCTGGGCAGGTTGAGCGAACCAGAGCTTGCGCATGAAGAAGTAGCGGAACAGCATGCTGAGTTCGGGGGTGATGTAGGGATTGGGTCGCTGCTCCATGGGTAGTTTGATGTTCAGCCCAATGGATTTGCCGCCTGCTTCCTGGGCGCCGCGGTTGGCCGCTTCCATGATTCCCGGCCCCCCGCCCGAACAGACCATCAGGACGTTGGGACTGCGGTTCAGTTTCATCCCCCACGCCGTCACCAGTCGCGCGAGTTCGCGCGCGTCCTCGTAATAGCGCGACATCTGAACGGCCATGCGGGCTCGCTTGAGGTCGGCGTCCAGCCCTGCCGAGGATGCGTCCTTGCGGCGAAGTTCTACCTCCTTCAAATTCTGAAGGGCCACGTCGCGAGGGAGAATTCGGGCCGACCCGAAAAAGACGACCGTATGTTGGACGCCGGCCTTGCGCAAGTGGGCCTGCGGGTCGTAATACTCGGATATGATGCGCAGCGCCCGGGCGTCCGCGCTTTCCATAAAGCGGAGACTGCGGTAGGCGAGATGCGGCAACTGCTCGCTCGACTTGTTTTCCTTTGCCATGCATTCCTCACTGGGATGGGGTCACTACCTGAAGTCGCATCCAGAATACTCCTGCTAAATCGGCCTTTTTTGGTCTTTCTGCACTCGAAAAGGGTGTGAAAACCTCACTTTTGCGACTGACATTCCGTCACTCGACCCTGTATTTTCATACACATAGTCGGTTCAACCTGCATTTTTAACATCTTTTTTGCTCAAACCCTATCTTTACGACATCTCCTGTTTTCATAGAGTTGCAATTTTGACAGGATGCCCAAATCCATCGGAAGTCCATTTCTTATCAATTCCATAGTCGCCTCATCGTACTTTGCCCCGCAGACGGCACCTCTCCCGCCTCCAAATTTAGCTAACCAACTTATTTTCATCAGTTGAGACTAAGCAGCTCACTTTGGAGTTTTCTTTGTGAGGATCGAGAAGGACCCACCCGCCCGACGGTGCGTCCAGGCAAACTGCCATTTTGGCAATTCTCCGCCACGGGCAGCATAAGGCAGCACCCTGCTCCTTCCCCGGTGCATACACGCAGAGCTTCACCCCCCCAGACTAGCTTGGAGCCCACATGCCTTGTCAAGTAAATTCTCGCCCAATTCGGCCGCAAAGACCGAAGATTTTACAAATTTCCGCCGGAATTTCCTGCCGGTAGGAAATGGGCTTCTTGTCACTAGCGGTCGCGGGTGACAATTCGTCGCCCGCGGCCGAGACAAATCAGGGTCGTAACCGCTCGACCTCCGGCTTCACGGCCTGCTCGCCTGAAGGCTTTAAACCCTCCCCGAAGTTCAAACCTCTGACACTGTGGCGATGATGGCCGGCTAGACCGTAGGGGCGGGTCGCGAGCCGCCCCGACGAATACAACAGGGATGGATCACCATGATTTTTCCATTACGTTGTCCTTTGTGCCCAGGGGGGCGGTGGAGCCGGGACACCAGGACGAGCCCGCGCCGTGAAGTTTCCGCCGGCAAGATTCCGATTGACCGGGATACGCCTTCGGCGTAAAAGTATAGGGCTGACCTGACCTCGCCAGGCACACATTTCACGTGCAGAAGACCTGCCTTATTTTACCGATTTGTACGAAGGAGACATCCCATGTCATACCTATCCAGGCGTGAATTCATGCGGCGTAGCACCGTGGGAGCTGCCGGACTCGGCATGCTGCTGAACGGCAAGTGGGTTCCGGTAGAGGCCGCTCCCCTTCCTCCGCCGGCCGGCCCCAACGACCGCGTCAATGTCGCCTTCATTGGCTTCGGCATCCGCGGGAACATTCTGATGGAGGCCATCAAGAAGACCGGGCAAGCCAATCTGGTGGCGGTGTGCGACTGCTATCAGGGACACCTGACGCGCGCCAAGGAGCGCACCGACGGCAAGATCGACACGGTTTTTGCGCAGTACAAAGCCCTCCTCGACCGCAAGGACATTGATGCCGTCATCCTGGCGCCTCCCGATCACCAGCACCTGCCGATGGTTCTGGACGCGCTTTCCGCCGGCAAGGACGTCTATATCGAGAAACCAATGACGCATCGCGTCGAAGACGGTCCCACGATGATCGAAGCCGTCAAGCGCTACAATCGCGTCCTGCAAACGGGCAGCCAGGGGCGCTCCTCCTACCTGCAAAAGAAGGCGCATGAGATCGTGGCCTCCGGGCAACTTGGGAAGGTGTCCAAAATCATTGCTTCCTACAATCGCAACAGCTCGACGGGCGCCTGGAACTACCCCATTCCTCCCGATTTGAAAGATGGGGTGAACTTCAACTGGAAGGAATGGTTGGGCAATGCGCGCAAGTGCGCTTATGACCCCGAACGCGTGTTCCGCTATCGCAAATATTGGGATTATTCCGGCGGAATTTCCACCGACCTCTTCGTCCACCTGATTACTTCCATCCACTTCATTATGGACGCCACGGTCCCCTCCAGCGTCATGGCGACTGGCGGGATACTGGTGCGGAAAGACGGCCGGGAGGTGCCCGACACGCTCGACGCGCTCTTTGTCTATCCCGAGGAGTTCAACGTCAACATGGGAGCGACATTCAACAATGCGAGCGTACCCGACCAGGGCATGACCTTCCTGGGCAACAAGGGCTCTCTCACCCTGATGGGAACCAGCTTCAGCGTGGCGCCCGAGAATCCCAAGGAGGGATACGCGTACTCCATCGATTCCTGGCCGAAGACCCTCCAGGAAGAGTTCATGAATGTAGGGAACCGCCGCGCGGAGGCGAACCCGCCCATTATCGAGGAGGGGACTGAGGTCTTCAAAGACCAGGGCACGGACTCAGTGGTGTTGCACACGCTGGAATTCCTAGACTGCGTGCGCACGCGCAAGGAGTGCAGCGAGAACGCCGTTGTCGGCCATCACGCCGCGGCCGCCGGGCACATGGTCAACCTCTCGTATCTCTCCGGCAAGAAAATGGTGTGGGACGCCGCCACCGATACGGCACGGGAGGCCTAGAACGGCCTCTGCCACCCTCCCAGTGCATCCTCCAGAACCTGTGCAATAGCCAGCGCCACGTCTTCCCGCCAAGGTGGGGTGACGATCTGCACGCCGATGGGCAAGCCCTCCGGCGTTGTCCCGCCGCGAACCACCGCCCCCGGCCAGCCTGTTAAATTGGAAGTCATCGTGTAGCTGAAGCACGGGAGCCGATCGTAGGTTGAGCCGTGCACCATCCCGGCGAAAGAGCAGACCGGGCAAAGCAGCGCATCATAATTCGACATGAATGAGAGCATCTGCCCCCGGAAGGCGTCCCACCGCCCGACCAAAGCGGCAAATTCCGCCATGCTCCTGGCGCCTTGATGCTGCAAGTCCAGCACGCGCTGCATAAGGGGGTGGACACGGCGCGTGCCTGACTCCCTGAGGAGAGATTCGACACCCGCGCCTCCATCGGCGGTAAAGAGTCCGAGATAAATCTCGTAGGTGCGCTCGATCCCCGCAGGCCGCGCCTCCTCCACACGCAAGCCTGCCTCGGCCAAAGCTGCGGCAGCTTTTTTCACAACCGCGATAATCTCCGCCGATGGGGTCACAATTCCATTGTCGGTGTGGAACGCCATGCGCAGTTTCCGGAGGTCAACAGCCCGGGGATTGCCCAGCGACATGGGCACGATGGCGGCGTCCTGCCCGTCAACTCCTGAGATTACCGGCAACACCAAGGCCAGATCCTCAACGTATCGCGCCAGCGGTCCGATCTGCCACAGCGAATCGAGCAAGCCGCCGGGGCCGGGGAAGTGTCCCGTGCGTGGAACCCGTCCCGAGGTCGGCTTGATGCTGGCAATCCCAGTACAATGCGCGGGAAACCGCACGCTCCCGCCGGCATCGCTGCCCAGCCCGAAGGGCGAACCTCCCGCGGCAATGATGGCGGACTCGCCGCCGCTGCTCCCGCCGGGTGAGAGGTTCAGATCGTACGGGTTGTTGGTTCGGCCGTAGATCAGGTTGTCGGCCTCCCACGCCCAGCCGAGTTCGGGGCAATTGGATTTTCCCAGAAGGATGGCCCCTGCCTTCCGCAATCGCTGCACCACCACCGCGTCGTGCGCGGGGACATAATGCGCGCGCCCTTCGGTTCCACCCGTACAGACGACTCCCGCGGTTTCAATGGCGTCTTTCAGTGTAAATGGGACGCCATGCAGGGGGCCCGTGACATTTGCCCGCGCCAACGCCTGGTCGGCATCGCGAGCTTCCTGAAGGGCGCGCTCCGCGCACACCTGCACGACGGCGTTCAGGCGGGGGTTTACGCCCTCGATACGCTCCAGGCAGGCGCGCACCAGCTCATGCGAGGAAATCTCTCTGTTCCGAACCGCCGCTGCCATGGCGGTGGCGGACTCATCAATCCATTCACGCAGGTGCGCCATTCGCTTTCATCCTGGTCACCTCGCCGCGCAGAGAATGCTGGTACGTTTGGGGACCGGCAGGTCGTTCCGGGGCGGAGTGAAGTACAGTCTTCGTGCTCTTTCCGGGGTGAGGAAGTCAATGTTTCGAAACCCTGATCTGAGTAACTTCGCCCCCATCTCCTCCGGGGTGAAATGGCTGACGAAGGGTTCTCCCAGTTCCGATGCTCTTTCCGCAAGTGGTGCGGAGTGCTCACCCCCCGGCTGACGGAAGGTCAGGACCACCCTGGTGCCGGGAGCGAATGCCGCTATGGCGCGCAAGGTCGCGTCAATGGCGCCCTCTTCCAGATAAACCGTGACGCCCAGCCAGGAGAAGAAAACGGGCTCCGTGCGGTTCACGCCGCAACACGCCAGCAGTCCATCGAGATCCTCGCGCTCGAAATCAACCGGGACAAAGAGCAGATTCTCCGGCTCCGCCAGTCCGGCCTTGGCGATCCTCTCTCGCTTGGCCGCCTGCGTGGCGGGGTGATCGACCTCCACGATTTGGAGGCCCCGCGCCCAGGAAGGCTGGCGCCACGCGAAGGTGTCAAAACCCGCGCCGACCAAGATGTAACGGGTCACTCCCCGCGCCACGGACTCCTGAAGCCGGTCTTCGGCAAAGCGCGAGCGCAGCACGACGTGGGTGCGCAAGGCTTTCCCGGCTTGACTCTGGTAACGCGACAAGTCCGCGTTTATGGTCCCGGCGGCCCGCGGCCCCAGTAACAGCAATGCTCCGGGATCGCTCAGCAAAAGTGGGGGATTATCCAGGATCTGGTGTGCGGCGCGCAGATAGGCGGTGGCAAGCGCGGTACGACTGGCGGTCTGGTCCTTCATGCGAGATGTGGTGAGCCGGCTGGGATTCGAACCCAGAACCCCTGCCTTAAAAGGGCAGTGCTCTACCGTTGAGCTACCGGCCCGGCTAAGTACGGAACTGGACCTTGTCTCTACAAAGTTACCTCAGTCCGCTCGCTTCGTAAACCCCCAACTTCGAAGGGGACAGAAGTTAGAAGTCAGGAGACAGGAGTCAGAAGGCAGCTGTCCTTTTTCCCGGGACTCCTCGACCTAACCTCTGGGCAACATGGGATAGCGATGCGACAGACACCGGGTTTTTGGTACTGACTCCTGGCTTCTGGCTTCTGACTTCCGACTCCTGCCCCGTTCCCTTCCCTACCCCAACTTCGCAACCAGGTTCTCCAGGTAGACTTTCTCTTTCCTGATGTCCTCAAGTTGCTGGGGGCCGGAAATCTCGCGCTCGATGGTAAGAGGCCCGGTGTATCCCAGCTCCTTCAAGCGTGGAATCAGTTTGGGGAAATTCGCCTTGCCTTTCCCGATGGGGACTTCCTCGCCGAGTTCTTTGGGATTGGTGGGGAACACCCCGTCTTTGGCATGCGTCCCCCGCACCAGGCGCCCGACCACATCCAGGGCGTCCACGGGATTTCCCTTGCCATAAAGGATCAGGTTGGCGCAATCCAGATTCACAAACAGGCTGTCGACACCAGCGTCGGTGATAGCCCGCAGCATGGTGATGGGTGTCTCCTGCCCGGTTTCCATCAGCAGCATCTGGCCGTTGCCCTTGACGTGCGTAGCCACCTCGCGCAGCGCCGCCACGGTCGGTTGATAATTTGGATCGTTGGGATCCTCCGGAATGAAGCCAAAATGCGAATGCAGGGCCGGCACCTCCAACCGCTTGGCAAAGTCCGAGGCGCGCTTGTAATT
>DATJVT010000258.1:0-4764 GCA_035501695.1 Terriglobia bacterium
CAAATGATCGTTATCGGCGGCGGCGTGGCGGCCGCGGGGAATCTGCTGTTGGCTCCCGCTCGCAAGGCGATGCGACGATGGGCCCAACCCCTGGCCGCCCGGCAGGTCCAAATCCGCCGCGGCCGACTGGGATCCGAGGCCAGCTTATTGGGCATGGCCAAGCTTTGCTTCGATCATTTCAGGCCCTGAGATGCACTCCCCGATGACTTCGGAGTCCACGCCCGAGAGCGGCACTCACCGGACGGCGCTCATCGCCACCGTGAATGCGTGCATGTTCGTTTTCGGGGTGGTTCTGCTGCTCATGGGATCGCTCCTTCCCAGCCTCAGAGTGAGCACCACGGGAGCTGGAAGCCTCGGCTCCCTTCCTCTCGTGGGTATTCTGGCCGCGACCGTCTTTATCGGACCCATTCTGGACAAGGCAGGCGCCAAACCGGCCCTGGCCGTGGGTTTGGCGCTGATTGCCGCGGCCCTGGCGAGCATGCCTTCGCTGGCGAGCTACGGTGGGCTGGCCGCAGCGGCGCTGATCTACGGATTCGGTGGCGGGATTCTGAATACAGCCACTAATGCTCTCATCTCCGACCTGAGCGCTTCAGGGCGGGGCGCAGCTCTGAACCTGCTCGGCTTTTCCTTCAGCTTGGGAGCTGTCGCGGCACCGTTGTTGATGTCGCTTGCCGCACGGTCTGCATCCACTCCGAGCGTCCTGTACATCCTTGCCATCACTATTGCCATTGTCCTCTTGGTCGTATTGACGCTCAGGTTCCCTGCCTCCGCGCATTCCGGAACACCCCTCCGGAGCCTGCTAAAGGTTCTGAAGCATCCCCTGGTCTGGCTTTTCGGAGCACTCCTTTTCTTCGAATCGGGAAATGAAAACTGCATGTTCGTTTGGGCCGGCAAGGTGGCGGGAGATGTACTGCATGTGGCAGCTCAGCGCGCGGACCTGGCACTGGTGGCGTTGAGCGTCGCGTTGGGATTGGGGCGCTTGTTGGCTGTACTCTTGCTCCCGTGGCTGAAGAGCCGCGGTCTATTGCTTCTCTCTTCCGCCCTCACCATCGCCGGCGCGCTGGTCACAATCCGAAGTGGAAGCTTCGGCGGCATGGTGGCCGGGTTCGCCGCCATCGGACTGGGGATGGCAGCTATTTTCCCCACCACGCTGGGGATGGCGGGCGATCGCTTCCCGGTTCAGACTGGAACCGTGTTCGGCGCCGTAATGGCCCTGGCACTGGTCGGAGGCTCAGCAGGACCGATGGTAGGGGGATGGGCGGCAAGCTCGGCCTCGGCAAATGTACTACTAATCCCCATCGCGGCCGGGGCGGGTATCGCGATTCTGACTCTCATCGTATCGGCCCGGAAGCTGTGGCGTTGAGGGCCCATCAAAGGCCGAGCTTGTCCATCATGGGTTTTTCGTAAACCCCATCTTCGCCGGGATCACGCAGCATGCTATCAAATCGGCCGGTCGCCTTGGCAAGCGCCCAAAGGATGCTCTGTCCGGCGGGCACAATATCGGGCTCCATCTGGAATACGGGGTCCTGGAAGGCCTCGCGTGCTGGAATGACCCGCCACCCTTTCGATCGAAACATCACGATGAGGTCATTGAGAAACAGGGCATTGAGCTGATTGTGGTGAATCAGGAGGGTGTGTTTGACGCTCCGGCCCAGCACCTTGTTTGACAGACCGTCATAGTACTGAGCCCGGTCCCAGATGTGTTTCAGATAGTAATCCCGGTAACCCTTCAGATCAGCCTTCGAGTCCTTCTTCAATCGGTCGACGAGCCGGCCGTCGATGTACCAATCGGACGCGTCGATCGTGACATAGCCCTGACGATAGCCTTGTGCCTTAAGGAACGCGCGCATCTGATCGCGCTTCTCCCGGGTCTCCCCCTCCTGCAAGGCGGGGAATCGGAACAGCTTTTGGAAGTTACCATACCTTGCCAAGACGCTCTGTGTTTGCAGGATCGACCTGGAAAACGCTTCGAAACTCGTTTGTTCGTAGGCTTCGTGATTGTAAGTGTGATTGCCGATGATGTAACCATCCCGATCCCAAAGCGCCAGCCGCTCGCGCGCCAAGGGTTGTTCCAGGACACTCCCGATCACAAACAACGCGGCCTGAATCTTATTGTCTTCCAGGCACCGCAGGATTTTCTCATCCTGCTCCTTACCTGTCATGAGCGGGCTGTCAACAAACCGGAAATCGTCCATCGTGATGGCGACGTCCGCGCCGCAGGCCGAACTGGAAACGAGAAAGATTACGAGCATGGCCAGAGAAAGCGTAGGATGGGTGAAACGTCTGCTCATTACAGTCCTTTCAAGTTTACTAGCCAAGAGTGAACCTGGGCGACAAGCGGCGCCCTTGGAAGACACCTAACGCCCGGTGGCGGCCGCATTGACGAGTTCTTCGATGGCCGGGGCGATGGCGCTCATCAGCTCGTGCGGTGGCGGCGGAGCCAACATGGCAGCCAGCAAATGCGAGCAGCCTTCGGCGATCTTCCGGTGCCGCGCCAGGACGACCCTCTGCCTCTCCAGCCAATCGGCGTTGGCCTGCTGCTTTGATTCCCACAGGGCCAAGGCAGACAAGCCCACCTCCGCGAGCTCCTTCAAATCCTGCGAAGCGGGGGTTGTCTCCGGCAGCGGAAAGGAATCCCGAGCGACGATTTGGAGTTGCATGTCATTGTCCCGCCAGCGGGCCAGGGTGATGCGCACCTCGCCTCGCAACTCATCCGAGCCCTCGCCTCCCGCCAGCATCCGGCGCACGGTTGCGTGGAAGCGCACAGCCTCCAGGCTTTCGGCAGGAAGGGCGTCAACGAAGCGGGTGGTGACTACCGTGTTGTCAATTCCCTGGCCCGTGGCCATGGCCACCCGGTATCGGGGCGCGAAGCGGGCCAGGTTTTTCACTGGCTCGACGGCCTCCGCCAGGGTCGCCAGGGGGCCCGCGTCATGCTCGCCCGCTAGCCGTTGCAGCATCATCGCTTGGTTGGAGTGGTGCCGGAGACCGAGAAATTGTAAGTCCGCGTCCACTCCCTCCAGGCGGCGATACATCAAAGCAACGTCTTTCACTTGCGCCGGGGACCAAAGGCGCTCGGCGATGGCCCCGACGCGCGGCCAAACCATCATCTCTTCCTTTTCGTTCCACACGAATTCCCCCCACATGCAGGCGATTCCGCCGGCAATTCGTTTCTCCTCTTCCGGAGTCATCAACGGGCTGTCGTCGGCCATATTATCGTCGGTTATGTAACTGGCCAGGGGGGTACCCTTGACCATCTCCACGGCCTGCCGGGGCAAGCCTTGCGCGCGAGAGTCGAAGGGGTCGATACCGTAGTGCGCGGCAGCGGGCAAGTTGTAGTCGAGGTAATATCCGGCGGAAACCAGGGTGGTGTGACCCATGCCCGCCGACCGCTCGACCATCTTGGAACTCCGCCAGGCCTGAACGACCACATCCTTGGCGAGGTTGGGCTGCAGAACCTCATCCCATCCCACCATCGTCTTTCCATTCCTGGCGAGAATCTGGCGCACGCGCTCGGTGAAGTAGGCCTGCAGTTCATGCTTGTCCTTCAGGCCGCGCGCCTTCATGAAGGCTTGAATGGAAGCACTTTGCGCCCATTGGACGCCATTGACCTCGTCGCCGCCGGTGTGGAAATACGGATCGGGAAATAGGGCGCACATTTCCTCCAGCAGACGACTGAGGAATTGGTAGGCCTCTTCGCGCGTGGGATCAAGCGTGCCATTCATCACGTTGAGGTCCGGGCCCATCACATAGGGCCCTGGCGCGGCAGCCAGTTCCGGGTACCCCACCAGGATCGCCTTGCAGTGCCCCGGCATCTCGATCTCCGGAACCACGCGGACGCCGCGGTCGCGCGCATAAGCGACCAGCTCGCGGATTTGCTGCTGGGTGTAAAAATCCCCGTTCGAGCCCGCCTGCTGCAGCTTGGGATACACCTTGCTTTCCACGCGAAAACCTTCGCCATCGCTCAGGTGCAGCTCGAGGACATTCATCTTCACCAGTTCCATGGCGTCCAGGTTACGCTTGAGCGTATCAAGAGTCAGGAAGTGTCGCGCGACATCCAGCATGAGCCCGCGCCACGCAAGGCGCGGCCGGTCAACGATCTTCACAGCCGGGGCGCGGAACCCCACCTGGTCAAGGCCGACCAACTGGAAAAAGCTCGCCATGCCCCGCAGCACTCCCGCCGGGCCATGGGCATGCAATTCCGCCCCCTGCGGCGTCACCTCCAGGCGGTACGACTCATCCGCCTGGGGGTTGAGAAAGTTCGCATCGGCGGCATCACAGCGGACGCGCAGCGTAGCGGTCTGAGCGGCGGGGTCGGGTTCCGGCAAAAGAGACAATCCCGTCTTGGCGCTCAGGTTTCTCACCAACCGGGTCGCCGCCCTTTCCAGTAGTTCGTCGCGATACCCCTCGAACGAGACGCGAAAGGTTTTGTCAATTATCAGGTATCCCTCGCCCCGTTGAACTTCCGCGGGCCAAGGCATCAACCGCAGCGGTTCTTGCGCCTTCCCGGACAGGAAAGTCATAAGGACTCCACAAACGAGCGTGAGCGTTTTCGGTTTCATGAAACGAGTCTCCCTGTGACATTGGTATCATATGTGTTGCCAGTGGTCATGGTCGAGCTTCGGGGCTATCGGTCGCGTTGCCCGAAGTGGTACCCCCCAAACATGGCTGCGACCTCGACCCGTGTCAAGAGGCGGCACTCCGGCATGGAGAGCAGCGGACGGCCGCTCGATCTATCCTTCTATACACGTTCGGTGGTAGGATGCA
>DATJVT010000259.1:0-3684 GCA_035501695.1 Terriglobia bacterium
TCACGGGCTCGTTTCCAACCCCATGAACGAGGCGCGCGCCTCCATGCTGCCGCTCCAGACTGTCGCCGACTACCTCTGGAACGCCGCCGCCTATGATCCGGCACAATCGCACAATCACGCCATCGTGAGCCAGTACGGCCCTGACGCTCCGCGGCAACTCGCTCCCTTCCTCAAGACTTACGGAACCTATTACTGGGAAGATGGAGCGTTCACACCCTTGTTTCAGGAGCGCCGCCACCCTATCGACGTGGAGAAAATGCGATCGCAATTGGCGGAATTGAACTCCGCTCTGGACCGCCTCCGTTACCAGCGGCGACTGGAGCCGCTGCTCAAGGAAGTCTCCCCTGCGGTCAAGCGCACCGGCGAGCGGTTGCCCGAGGTCAAAGCGGATCCGGCCTTCCAACACCTGCCGGACGGCACGCTGCAATGGGATGAGAACTACGGAGCTCTCTCCGCCTACCACTTATCGCAGTCTCCCAACCTGGACGGTGACTTCGGCAAGTGGGAGAAGGGCTCGATCTACCACCTGAATGAGGGTGCGCAAGTGATGAGAGGGGAGAAGCTGTGGAGGGGTCCCCACGACCTTTCCGCCCGCGTGGCCTTTGCCTGGGACGCCAGTTTCCTCTACGTGGGGGTCAATATAACTGACCCCGGATTCTATCAGCCCTTCTTTGGCCGTGGAATCCAGAACGGCGACACATTTTTGCTGAAGATGGAAACCGGGTTCCGCAAAAACTTTCTTGCCACCCAACCCACCGGCGACGAGTACGCGCTCTATTTCAGCCCCGGCGATTTCGCTGAAGTCAAGCCCAGCATCTTCTCCGATGAAGATTATCTGCCGCCCCGCACATCCCCGCACAAATATATGCAGGAGATTTACACTGCCTGGAAGAAAACCCCGCAGGGCTATTCCGGGGACATCGCCATTCCCGTTACGTTCTTCGACGGCGGGAAGTTCGCACAGGGTTATGAGCTGGGGATGGGGTTCAGCGTGTTGAAAGTGATCCGTCCCGGCCGACCCACCGACACCGAAGACCTGGAACGCATCGTGTTGCAGTCGAAGAAAGACCGTCTTTTCAGTGTCACGACGGGGAATCCGTCTTCGTTCCCCCGCCTGGTGTTAACCGAAGGGAAGTAGACGAGTCCGGGCTGCGAGAACAGCGGCGAAACCGAGTGGAAAGGGGCTACTTGGGTGATGTCTCCCCACCCTTGTTCTCCAGTGCTGGCAGAAGGTACTGAGTCACAAAGCGCTCAAACTGGGCCTGCACCTCAGGCGTGACGGGGACCGTGCCCAAGGCACCCCCGTCGGGAGCCTGCTCGAAATAGACATCGCCCGGCCTGCCGAACGGGCCTGGATCGGTTTTGGTGAACTTCGCCGAGTCGCTTTCGCCGAACTCGAAGATCTGCTTTGCGGAATAAGCCTTCAACTGCTCAGGCGTAACCTGGCCGACCACACGCACGTGGAGCATGAGCTTTCCGAAGACACGGTCTTTGCTGTAATCGAGACCGATGACGTGCTGTTGGGGTTGCCCGGGATTCTTGGGATCGTTGATAACATCCGCCAGCACATAATAGTCGGACAGCTTGCCGTTATATTTCGTGTCCAGGAGGTTGTAAAGTCGAACCGTCGGGTCATTGGCGCTAACCTGCGTGGTCTTGTCTTTTGCGCCCACACGCGCGGTGCCGTCCACCAGGACCAGAAGTGTCAAGAAGGTGACACTGATGATTGCGAATGTTTGCGCCTTAATCCTCATGGTTCCTCCCTTACTTTGAGAACCAGAAACGTGCATGGCGGTCGGGGTAGTCAAATGCATGAGACCGTACGGGGAGATACTATCCCCCCGATGAGCATAAGACAATACCCCAATTGACGGGTTGCCGGAATTCGTCAATGATGCCAAGTTGGTAACAGCTCAGGCGAAAAGCCGACTCAAACGACCTGCCTGGGCCGGTCTTATGCCTGTTGTCTGCCCGCCCGCCGATTGCGAATGGGGTCTCAACTCTTGTCGCTGTCGCCGCGCACTCGGACATACGCCTTGAGCGCGTTCTGGATGATGGGTTCGTGCGGGTAGCCGTGGCCGAGGTGCTGGCGAAATCCTTCCGCATAGGGAACGCCGCATTCGCGGCCATAGCCCGCCGCCCACGCCGTCATTCGGTCCAGGTACTCATCGACCCCGTGGTGCGACCGCATCCACTCGCGCTGCGAGACGTGGCGGGAGAGCATCTCGCGTTTCTGAGCGAGGCATGCGCCGATATCGACATAAAACTGGGGATAGATGCGCCGCCCCATGGAATCCAGCCCTTCGATGGCATCCGCGTAGTAGAGGATGGGAGTCGCGCGGGCGTGCGGGGCGGGAGGATTCTGGCGTGTCTCGTAGTTGGGTATGGCCAGAGCGAAAGCCGCTCCCCACGCCAGGCGCGAGGTCTCCTCGTGGTCCGGCATATAATCCACCGGTGATTGCGTGATCACGACGTCGGGATCGAACCGGCGCATGGCTTCTACCACCCGCCGGGAGTTCTCCACGCTGTACCTTACCTCCAGGTCCATCATCCCGACGCACGCGTACGAGGCGCCAAGGTAGGCAGCGGCGTTCTGAGCCTCCGCGTAACGGCCGCGGGCAATCTCCTCCCGCCCCAGCGTAGCAGAGCCGCAGTCCCCGGCGGTCATGGTGACGATCCCCAGCTCCCACCCCAGATCCTTCAAGTGGAAAAGAGTTCCCCCCACCAGGAATTCCGTGTCATCCGGGTGGGCCATCACGACCAACAGGCGAGGGGACTTCGAAGTAGGTGACATTAGTTAGCCTCGGGGACCAAAGGGCCGGCGAGTTCCTTGGTGAAAAATAGAACCCCCGGCTGTGTGGGCATCCAGGTAGAGGGAATGTGGCGGCTCACGGGGTGGCGCAGGGTGACCCAGAGAGACAACCCCTGCCATTGCATTCCCCGGCCCAGTTCGCCGTCGGCGCCGCCAATGGCATAGTCGGCGTGGGTGAAGAAGGCGGGGCCGATGGTGTTGGCGAAAGCGGGAACCAGCGTCGTCCGGCTCTTGAAACTGGTGATGGCGTTCTGTTCAATCGTCAGGGGATGCAGGCGGGCGCCCAGGCGGTGGGTTTGCCGGCGCCATTCCTCGTCGCTGGTGAACTCCAGTCCGAAATGTGGCTCCCAGAACGCAATGTGGCAGGCACGGCCAATACCGTAAACCACCACGAGTTTAGCGCCTTCCTTGCGCAGGGCGCCGATGCGGTCCGGGTACTCGGGCAACAGATTGCGCGTGGCAAAGCAACGCTGCCCGGCTGGCACCGACAACTCTCCCAGCGGCCCGTAAAAGGCACTCTCCATCGCAAACTGGAACGCTCCCGAATTGTCGGCGGGCAGCGTGTTGCCTTCGGCGTCGCTCCACTCGTCCATGTTGAAGCCATGGACGTGATCGCAGGGAATCTTCCAATCGCGCAGGAAATAGACCGTCCAGCGATACATGCCCATGGGTCCCACGGGCAATATGAGTGCCAGTTTGCGCCTCGCGTCGCGGCAGCGGCGTATTTCCATGGCCAACTCGTGACCCAGCATCACGTCGAAATCAGCGACGGTGTTCGCCATGCGAATCGAGTAGTCTTTGTGCCACTTCGGCTGGCGTTCAAATATGGCTTTCGGATCATCGGCCACGCAGGCGTCCCACTGCGCCAGGTC
>DATJVT010000260.1:0-18216 GCA_035501695.1 Terriglobia bacterium
CATGGGCCTTTTCTATCCTTTCGTGGCTAAGGCAACCAGCGGCGCGAATCACTTGGGACCATACACGGTCGCCTTCGTTTTCGCGCTGGGCATCCTGGCCAGCAACATCCCGGGCAACTACCTCGTCATGCGCCGTCCGGTGGCGGGCGCGCCCGTCAGCTTTGCCGATTACTTTGGCGGCGCCGCCCGCCTGCACTTCTGGGGACTTCTGGGCGGCGCGTTCTGGACCGTGGGCACCATTTCCAACTTCGTGGCTTCCTACGCCGCCATGGTTGGGCCCGCCACCTCATACGCACTGGGCCAGGGCGCGACCATGGTGGGAGCGATCTGGGGTGTCTTTGTGTGGAAAGAGTTCGCAGGGGCCGCCGCGGGCACCAAAAGGCTGCTGGCACTGATGTTCGTCTTCTTCATCGTCGGACTGGCCTGCGTGGCCTTGGCGCCAGTCATAAAGTAGGTCCGGAGTCCGATGTCCGAGGGGGTCTGCCTGCGTGAAATGCACGATTTGCTGGATAAACGATAAGCCTGGCGGTCGAATCGGCATCCTGCCGCGGCCCAGGGGTGGGGACTGGCTTGATGACGAAATCAGATCTTTGTCGGCGCAGAAGGTGAATGTGCTTGTGTCGCTCCTCACCGAAGAAGAGATGGCGGAACTTGAATTGACGACGGAGCCCGAGGTTTGTGCCAGGAATGGCATCGAGTTCCTTTCGTTCCCTATTAACGACCGTGAGGTCCCGCCTCTCGATACGAAGCTCGAGCATCTTATCCGGTCTCTCCAGGACCGGGGGTCGAAAGGTAAGACAGCTATAATTCCCTGCCGGGCGGGAATCGGACGCTCCGCTATCATTGCCGCTTGCCTCATGATTTCGCCCAGCAACTCAGTCGGGCAGGTAATGTCTTCGATATCCCAATCGCGCGGTTTCCCCGTCCCAGATACCCGCGAGCAATTAGCTTGGGTCCACTCATTCGCGGATTGGCAAACAAAGGATGACCAATGATCAAAGCCCTCCTTATGGTTTCTATCTTCTTGTTGGGATTGAGCATTAACGCTTTCACTGCTCCAGCCGAGAAGATCCCCGTGATCCTCGACACCGACATCGGCACGGACATTGACGACGCCTTTGCCCTGGCGCTCATCATGAACAGCCCTGAGCTGGAATTGCTGGGGGTGACCACCGTCTCCGGTGACACGGCGGCGCGCGCGCGCATTGCCGCCAAGATGCTCTGGGAAGCGGGAGGGAAATGGCGACAAGTGCCCGTGGTGGCGGGCGTGCCGGGACCCAAGCAGGACATCAACCAGGCTCCCTGGGCCGATGGCTTTGTCGGACCGCAAATTCTCAAGGAGAGCGCGGTCGATTTCCTGCGCGGAAAGTTTCACCGCTATCCCGGGGAAATCACGCTGATTGCCATCGGTGAACTCACCAATGTGGCGGCTTTGCTGAAAGCCGATCCGCTGGTGGCCAAGAAGATCAAGCGCATCGCCCTCATGGGTGGCTCCGTCGAGTGCGGTTACGGCCCGGGCTCAAAGCCCGAAGCGGAGTGGAACATCAAATCCAATCCCCAAGCCGCGCAAGTGGTTTTCACCTCAGGAATTCCCATCATCATGGCCCCGCTGGATGTGACCGCGATGTTGAAACTGGATGCCGAGGGCCGCCGCCGCATCTTCTCCAGCCATACCCCCCTCACCAACGCCCTGGCCGATCTCTACCGCCTTTGGAAAAACGAAACCCCCACCCTCTTCGATCCCATGGCCGTGGCCATGTTGATTGACCCCGGCATTTGCCAAACCAAGGACCTCGCCATCGAGGTCGACAGTCAAGGGTACACGCGAGTGGTAGAAGGAAGACCGGCAAATGCGACCGTGGGTTTGTCCACCAACCCGGGGAAGTTCTTTCAGTTCTACTTTAGCCGAGTGGGGTTGAAATAGGGAGTAGTGAGTAGGGAGCAGGGAATGGGGAGTGGGGAAAGGGGACGTCAGGCTGAGCATGATCAACGAACGAAGCGAACGGGTTGGAGTCGGGAGGTCCACGATTTCGTCTTACCGCGACCTGTTCGTCTGGAAGCAAGCGATGGAACTGGGGGAGATGTGTTGTCGCTTCACCAGGACATTCCCAAGGGAAGAACTCTACGGGGCGGTAACGCAGATACGGCGGGCAGCGGCCTCTGTTCCTGCCAATATTGCAGAAGGAAATGGACGGGAAGATCGGGGCGAGTACATCCAATTCCTCCGTATTGCCCAAGGTTCTCTGAAGGAATTAGAAACCCACACCTTGCTCTCCCAACGAGTTGGGTTGACCAAAGAGGAGGATGCAAAGCCTATCTTGGAGAAATGCGAAGTTGTGGGCAAAATGCTCTGAGCCTTGATTCGCTCGTTACAAAGCAAGGCAAGGCTTGAATTCAAGCAAGTTCAGAATCAGGATAGGCAGCACCAGCGCAAGGCTTAATCACTCGATGCAGCAAACGGGCGGGAGAGCGGGTTGCCAAATGTCTTGTTGCTTGTGATGCGGAATTGTGACATCTGCCCCTTCTGTTATGTTCCCTATTCCCTTCTCCCCACTCCCAACTCCCTGTTACTCGTAGGGCCCAAGCTTCGCCTGAATCCGGTCGTGGATCCAGTGCGGGTCCCACCATTCGATGGGGTTCACGGGGATGCCGTCGAGGAGCATGGTGAGATGCAAGTGATCGCCGCCGGCCAAGCCAGTTTGGCCGCTGCGGCCGATCTCCTGATCGCGTTTGACCCGGTCGCCCTCTTTCACTGCGATCGAACTCATGTGCCCGTACAGGCTCTGGATGCCGCAGCCATGATCGATCACCACGGCATTGCCAAAGATCCCGAAGAATCCCGCCAGGACGACCACGCCGTCGTTAGAGGCGCGGATGGGCATATGTTCGTGGCCTGCCAGGTCGAAGCCCAGGTGCGTTTGATGGTCCACCACCTCCCCGTTATAGGTGTAGGTGCGATAATCGGCGAAGCTGGCTTCCGTTTTGGATGGCAGCCGGACGAAAGGCTCTTTCCACAGAAAGGTGGGCGACGTGTGCTTGGAGAGCTCCACCAAGCGCTGGGCGTCAATTTCACGAAGCCGGCCATTGATCTCCAGAAAGTTCTTGAGCAAACTTCCGTAGTCCACCATCTCGGGAGTCTGGCCCATAATGGGCGGCACGATCCGGTTCATGAAGTCGTCGGTCAGCGGGATGGTGTCCGTGTGGAACTTCTTGGGGAAAACCCGGTAGGTGAAGTTGGCCAGCGTTTCGTTGCCGGCGTCGTCCCGAGCCACCACGCGCGCCGCGGCGGCGGGATCGACATTGTACGGAAAAGCAAAGAGGGCCAGTCGGGTTTCAGGCATTGACTCCTTCACGGGAAAGCTGGGGAAGAAGTAATTGCCCACCTGGACCCCGGATTCCGTGGTGCCTGGCGAAACGGTAAACAGCACCATATCGCACCCGCCCTGGTTGATATAGTGCTGCGTGGTCAGGACGCTGACCTGCGGCGGCATGAAACGCACGGGCAGGTCCAGGTCGGTTTCGGCAAGTCCACCACGGAAGAAGCGTCCCCACGAGTCATTGCGCGCCGTAATGCGAACCGTAGCACGTCCTTCTTTCAACTGGGGGCTCACTTCGCGGCCCACCAGGACTTTCCAGGTCGCGGTGCTCGCGGGGGTGGCGGACCAGAACTTCCACCAACGGTGCGGCTGCTCGGAAATGACCAGGTTGGACCGGTGAATGACCTCGCCATTCTGCACCACCTCAACGGTCAGCATTTTGAGATTGTGCTTCGCATCACTCGCATTCACCACCAATTCCGTCTTCCGGCCCAGGCCTTTGGGCGGCTTCGGCAGGAAAATGGCAGGCGCCTGGCGGCTTGCGACTTTCAGGACCAGAACCCCTAGGATCACCGCCGCGACGGCAATCAACATGACCAAGGCCTTGGCCACGCCGCGTTCCGACTTGCCACGAAATTTGAACAAGCTTCTCCTCCCCGCCATCGAAATTCGAAAATCGAAACTCGAAAATCGGCGCCAGTTTCGAGTTTCGATTTTCGAATTTCGGGCGTCGTTGTGCCCTCAAGCCGCGGGCTTGATGATTTGAATGCGCAGGTTTCTGAAATCCACCCGGTTGGTATGGCTTTCCAAGCCGATATAGCCCTGGTTGGGAACCCGGCTCAGAGGACGCCTCTCCGCAAAGACGAAGGCTGGGTCGTCCACGTCAATCTTATGAATCCGGTTGCCGTTGAGGAAGAGAGTAAGGTGGCGGTCGATGCAGGAAATCTCCACTTGGTTCCATTCCCCGGCCTTACGGCCGACGCTGTAAAGTGGAATCACTGCCCCGTAAACCGCCCCCGTGCTGTGCAGGTCGGTCAATTGGCCGGCGTCGTCGAGGATGGCGATCTTCATGCCCGTAAAGGCGGGATCGCCCTGTTCGGCGGAACGCAGGAAGATCCCGCTCACCGCACCCTTGGTGAGGCGGTAGTCAAGCCGCAGGACAAAGTCGGCATAACGCTGGTCCGAGCGCAACCATCCGCCCTTTCCTTCCGTCCACAAGACGCCGTCGTCAACATGCCAGTCTTGCTGCCCCATGGCGTGCCAGCCGGTCAGGTCCAGCCCGTTAAAGATCGGGACAAACCCCGAATCGTCCGCTGCATCTTGAGCCCGCGCGGCGGGAGCGAAGGCTAGAAACAAGATCAGGAACCCGCCGAGAATCCTCGACATCCCAGGGAACTCTCCAAGTATTTGACCCCATCCTCGGGGCCTGTGATACAAGATACTCGAAACTGCCGTGATTGCACAAATCGAAATGGAGGGGCGGGCCGTGCTCAAACTCACCGTGCGACAGATTCGCCACACCCAGCGCCGCGAACTGGAGGGATACCTGCGGCTTTACCGGCGCAGCTTCAACCCTGATGAGCGCGTCAGTTCCGGCGTGCTCCGACGGGTTATCGTCCCTTCGCCGGCGCGCGTGAATCCCGTGCACCTGTTCGCCGCCTACCAGGGTGATGGCATGGTGGGAGGCGCGTGCACGCTGGTCCTGCCTGCCTTCAGCGTGGTGTTCGGGAGCTACATCTTCGTCGATCCCGCGCTCCGCAGCCGGGGCCTGGGAGTTCGAATCCTGCGCCAAGTCCTCCGCCAGGAGCGCCGCGGCCCGCAAGGGCGGAATTGGCGCCTGTATGCCGAAGTAACGGCGGCTTCCGGCAATTCCTGGCACACGGCGCTCGCCCAGGTTGGTTTTCGCTTCTTCCCGGCATTGTGGCCGTTGGTCTCTTACGACAATCCCGGCAAAGTCGTGGCCGGTAGGCTGGGTTACTTCTCCTACCAGAAGAATCCGCCACGCCGATTCTCGCAACCGGCTCTATTGATGTATATTCACGCACTGTTTTATGGACCGGACTCCACGAACCGCCATTTACTGCCGCGCCTCGCGGATTTCGCGCGGCTGGACGCATAGAAGGGGGAATTCAGGATGATTCATCAATGCCGTCATATTGTACGCGCTGGGTGGCTCGTATCTTTCCCCATTGCTTTCTTGCTCGCCACATCGGCGATGCCTGCGCAGCCACAACCCAAGGTCACCGAGCTCCGCGTCAGCGCCAATCGCCGGTACCTGGTGGACCAGAACAACGGCCCATTTCTTTTGCAGGGTGACGCCGGCTGGTCATTGATCACGGCGGCGAGCGACGCGGAGGTGGAACAGTACCTGCGCAACCGCCGCGACAAGGGCTACAACGCCGTGATCATGGAACTGATCGAGCACCGCTTCTGCCGCAAGCCCCCTCTGAACGAGGCGGGTGAGGCCCCCTTTCTCACTCCGGGCGATTTTTCCACTCCCAATGAGAAGTACTTCGCCCATGCGGATTGGGTGATTCGCAAAGCGGGTGATTATGGGATACAGGTGCTCCTGACGCCGATCTACCTCGGGTACATCGGCACCGACGAGGGATGGATCGAAGAGCTATTGAAGCTCCCGCCGGAGAAGTGCCTGGCTTACGGCCGCTACCTGGGACACCGCTACAAGGATTTCGACAACATCATCTGGGTGATGGGCGGAGATCGCAATCCCGAAACGGCGCTGGAGAGGGTTGATTTGATCGCGCTGGGGATTCGTGAATCCGATCATCGTCATCTGTTCACGGCGCATTGCCACCCCGAAAACTCCGCCGTGGACCGTTACGGCCAGGGAGGCTGGCTGGACATCAATACGACCTACACCTACGATATTGTTCATCGCAAGCTTCTTGGCGATTACAACCGCCAGCCGGTTTGGCCATTCTTCCTGATCGAGACCAGCTACGAGGGGGAGCACAATGCTTCGGACCTTCAGATCCGGCGGCAGGCGTACTGGTCGGTGCTCTGCGGGGGCTTCGGCCATGTCTGTGGCAACAATCCCATCTGGCATTTCAACGGCCCCACGCTGTTTCCGGTCAACAAGACGTGGCAGGAATCGATGGATCTTCCGGGCTCGGTGGGGATGATGCACTGGGGAAGGCTGTTCCGTTCGCGGCCCTGGTACGACCTGGTTCCGGACCAGGAACACAAGGTGGTGACGGAGGGCCTGGGAGAGTTCAACGGGTTGGACTACGTGGCGGCCGGACGGACGACGGACGGCAAGACTGCAATCGCCTACCTCCCGAACCGGAAGACCATCACGGTGGACTTGAGCCGGATGGCCGGGCCCCGCGTCAAGGGTTGGTGGTTCGATCCCCGCACGGGCCAGGCCAGCGCCGTGGCCGAGTTCCCGGCTTCAGGGCCGCAGAAGTTCACTCCGCCTGGCGAGGGGGATTGGGTGCTGGTGCTGGACACGGCAGCACTCCAACTCCCTCCCCCAGGCAGCTACCGCTGAGGATTCCGGCTCTCTGTAACATTGTTGTGTTCGGGCAACGGGTCGGGTGGTTGGCGTGAGTTTTCCGGAAGGGTTCAGACTTTCCTCGATTGGCCTCTTATTTCACCTTGTGCCAGCTCGCATCCGGGTCGAAGTCCGTCATGGCCTTGGCAGCCTCGGCGGTATGGGGGCCCTGGTCCTTTTCGTATACAATCCCGTCTTCCGCGACGATGAAAGTCATCACGCCCGATGATTGGTATTCGGCGGGGTAAGCCACGAAAGCAAACCCCCCGGTCATCTTGCCCCCCGTGACATAGTTGCGCGCCCCTCCCGGCGCGTTCGCCCCCAGCGCCTTCAGAATCCCGAAGTAATAACCTTGGAAGGGTTCCTGTTTGCGACCGGGATGATCGGCGTAACCCTCGGCAGAGGCCAATGCCACGAACGGGCCAATCGGGCTTTCGGGCTCTCCCTGGCTCACTTCCCAGTAAAGTCCGTTGTGCTTGTCAGGATCGCTGTAGAATCTTGCCGCGTATTCCTTGCCGGAATCGCCGTCGTGAGGCATTGCATAATATTCCTTTTCAGCGGCGACGAGCTCATGGCAAACCTGAATGACAGCCAGCTCGTTTCTTCCGATTCGCCTGTAGAGGACCTCCGGTTCGGCAGCCAGCGTATCGAAATACCAGGCGTTGCCGTTTTTGACCAGGGAAATCGGCGTCGGCCAATTCTCTGCGCCTATGTAAAGGGTCGTAGTTCCGTCCGGCTCGATCACCAGGCGATGCATTTGTTGGTACTTCTTGACGAAGTCCCCTCGGTTTTCCTTGTCCTCCACGGGATCCCCGGAAGTGAGAAGATCTTTGCCAGCCGGGCCGAGAATGCTCATCAGGACTGGCACGTCATCGGCCTGAAGGGCATCTACGAGCGATTTGCATGCCTCCCTGGCCGAGGCAAAGGATTTCCGGCCGCTTTGCTGGGCAATCGCCGGAGCTCCTGCCAGAAATAGGGCAATGACCGCCGACGGGACAACAGCTCCGAGCGCCCCCCTTGAGAGTGGATGGAAGTGGAAATTATCGTTCAGCATACCTTCATCTCCTCTGACGACTGTGCAGCATGGACGTAATATCTGATAGCATCCCGTCCCGTGGACTTCCCTCCCCCGTTTTCAGAGTTAATTCTCAGGCGCTAATTGGGCGCGGGCCAGTCAACGGTGCGGCCCGCCACCCCGCATCCCGCCGCCACCATGCATCCCACCGCCACCCCGCATTGCCCCAAACCCTCCCATGTGCATGCCGCCCATACTGGTGCGCCCCCGTGCCGAAAAGGTGCGGGTGTCACCGCCGTGAGAAAAGCCGCCAAAGGCTCCTGTTCGTCCCCATGACCGAGCCGCGGGCCCGGCGCCTCGCCCTCCCCAGCCGCCCGACCTTCTGGCCCCGCCGTACCCGCGTGCCTGGGGTCCCCCGGCCCGGCCGAGACTATGCGGCCCACCCCCGGCGAATCCCCGCAACGCGCGGTCTCCTGGACCAAATGTCCGATACCCCCGGAAATTTCCATGGAAGTAAGCATCGCGATCGTAAAACGCGTGCGTGTGATAGAGATATCGCCCCCCGCCATACAACACTCCGTGGTGGAACCAATCGCACCCCCAGCTATGCCAGCCCCACCCGAATCCCATAAAAGCTCCTATACCGAATCCGACACCGAATGAGATGTAGGGTCCGGGAGCTCCCCACCACGGGTTGAGTCCCGGCCAGAGTGGCATAGGATACCCGTAGACCAGTTCGGGGTCGTATTCCGGCACGTAAACCACATTCGGGCTGGCGGGTTGAATGATGATCGTGCTGCCCTGATTGGCAACTGTTTGCTGGGGAGTGGTTTGTAGTTTCCCTGCCTCCTGGGCTTTTTGGCGCATTACCTGGATGGCGTTCATGACGTCGGCGGCCTGATTGTAATTGGCGTCCCCCAGTTCGGAGGTCCAGGAAAGATTATTGTTCATATTCGAGAGGACGGATGGGAATTGCGTAAGTGCTTTGACGCTGGGATCCCAGTCCTGTTGGTCGATTTGCGATCCCAGTGCCGCCTCGTTCAGGTTAGGGTTTGCTTGAAGAAACCTTTCGGCCTCGACAATCTGGGTTGGATAGGCCGAGGCGGCGAGAATCTGGGCCACCAGCGAGTCGGGGTAAAGGGCAATCGGCGCCACGAGCTGTTGCAACTGCTCCGGCGTCAGCCGGGCTGAGGTAGGCGCTGGAGGCGGGTTCTGCCCAGCCGCAGCGGCCAGAGCCCGTGTGGTCTGCCACATCAATATTGCAGTGCCAACTGTAACAAGGCACAAGATCGTGCCCGCAAGAACGCTGCGGCGGCTGGGCTTACCTCTCATTTCGACCCTCCCATAAGCAGTGAGTCTTAGGTGCCCACTATATTTAGACGCCTCAATTGGCTACGAACGTTGCAAAAATCCCAAGATGCCGGATGGGGGGAAAGGGGTCAAGGGTGGCACGGGTTCCTGAGGGTGGGGTCGAATCCCCATTATGTCACCGTTCCAGCCACCCATTACTCCGGACCGTGAAGCCGGGCTCCGCTTGATGGGGGCGCCGGTCTTCTCATCACCGTCCGCATTTCGTCGCGAGCGGTTAGGCTCCTGCCGATAAAGAAGATTACTGAGATTCCTGCCCATCCATGTTTGGGGCATAATCTCAGGTGGGGAAGCGCTGGAGGAAGCGTCCCGCGGGGGATTATGGAACCCCAGGTGATCCCATGAGCGCCGCGCGATTCCGCTTCTATGCCGAGCTCAACGATTTCCTCCCGGAAGAGAACCGGGGGAAGGAACTCACGCGTGACTTCAGCGTGGGCGGTTCAGTGAAGGACTTCGTGGAGAGTTTCGGCGTGCCGCATACCGAAGTGGATCTCATCCTCGTAAACGGCGAGGCCGTCGATTCTTCTTGCCGAGTCTGTGACGGCGACCTGGTCAGTGTATATCCCGTTTTCGAATCGCTGGATATTTCGACCGTCTCCCGCGTGCGCGCGGCGCCTCTGCGCGAACTCCGATTCCTGCTGGACGTGCACTTGGGGCGGCTGGCGGCCTATCTCCGCATGGCGGGATTCGATACCCTCTACGGCAGCCAGGCCTCCGACACCGAATTGGCCGCGATCGTGGCGCACGAGAGAAGGACACTATTGACCCGAGACCGATATCTTCTGATGCGGACCGCCGTGGAACGCGGCTACTGGGTTCGCTCGACCGACCCGAAAGAGCAATTGCTGGAGGTGGTCAGAAGATTTGACCTTGCCGGTTCTATGCGGCCATTCACTCGCTGCATGGAGTGCAACACTCTACTCGAAGAAGCCGGCCGGGAAGCGGTATCGGAACGGTTGCCCCCCAGGCTAAAGGACAAGCAGGTCTTCCGCATTTGCCCGGGTTGCCGACGAATTTACTGGGAGGGAACGCATCACGCAAAAATGAGTGAATTGCTGAGCCATGTGCGATTGGCCTGCCAAAAGCCCCTCCCTTAATCGGACTCCTGAACGGACATATAATTGGTGCTATGCCACGGGCCGGCGCACCTACGGGAGGGGCGCGCCGCCTTTGGACATCGGATAGAATAGAGGGGAAGGGTTCAGCCTAAAACTGCACCGAGAAGCCGCCACGGATGGCGTGGTATCCCGAACTCAGCATCACCGGTCTCGGATTGCCTTGGCCAGCGGGGATGTAACCCTGCGAAAGGAGGTTCTGGAACTCC
Source organism: Terriglobia bacterium (assembly GCA_035501695.1). Lineage (GTDB taxonomy): Bacteria > Acidobacteriota > Terriglobia > UBA7540 > UBA7540 > Bog-366. The sequence continues at coordinate 10,539 of DATJVT010000260.1, forward strand.
GCCACGGCATCAATGTGGACGGGCAGGAAGTTCGGGGTCGGGATCGGTTGCCGGATCTGAACTCCCAGGTAGGGTTGAGTCTGAAGATTGGCCTGCCCGGCAGGATCGACCAGGGTCACACGATCGGTGGGAACCCATTCATACGAAGTCGAAATGCGTGTATGAGTGCCGGGAAGATCTGCGGTTATTTTCCCGGTCAGCGCATGGGTAAGCATCGGCCGCCAAACGCCCTGAGAACCGCGCTCCACTGGGCCCTGGATACTGTAGCCCATGGCAGACAGAGCCTGACCGGAAGCATAAGCTCCCAGCACTTCAACGTGCGATCCAAAGTTCTTGGCATATACGGCACGGAAGCCGGTGGATTGGTAATTGCCACCGTTAATCACCACGCCGTTGCCGGCAGGATTAGGAAGGGCATTGGCGGCAAAGCCGGACGCGAAAGATGTTTGCCCCCATCCCCACACGGGAGCGTTGTGTAAGTTGTCATGATATGCGGCGACCTGGACCCGGGCCGACCTGCCGACGCGATGATTCACAGCGGCCTCAGTATGGTTCAGTTGCGCCAACTCCAACCGGCCGTCGCGCTGGGTGATTTGGGGAAAGGCATTCAGCATGCCGAGGCGATCCATCAGGGTGTTGGACCCCTCGGCGCGACCGGATCCGTACTGGGCCGACAATACCGTCTGTGGTGTGGCCTGATATTCCAGTTTGACGTGGGGTTGCGCCAGGAAAACGTTGTCGATTGCGTTCAGATAATTAATGTCCAAACCCGCGGTCACCGTGACTTTGCGGGCCAGCAGCCGCGTTTCGGAGAAAGTCGCCACCATGCCCTTGACCTTCGCCTGCTCGAGTGAGTCCGGCGTGAATCCAGAGTCGAAGGAGGCTGCGGGAACAAGGCCGAATTGATGGATGACAAGCCCCAGTTCCTGGGGTTCGCCTTTGAGCCGGTTTCGGCTCAGCACCGTGCCCACCGTGCCGGCATCGCCACCCCCGGGCGCGAAGGATCCTGCCACCAGAACATCCGCAGTCGGCGAAACAGGCTTGAGATAGGCAACGACGCTGGCCATGCCGAAGTCTTCCGCGAAGGGATCGCGCAGCGTCAAACCGGGCAGGACACCGACCACCCGCTCATCGCGGGGCATTGTGGCTTTGGTTTGCGCCTCGGCAGGTTGGCTGGCCGGCGAAGAATCCCGGAAACGCAAAATGGGCCGCGTGGTGGAAGAAGTTCTCAACACCCATTTCCAATCATCCCCCCAACTTGAGACGGAGTTATTGGGGACCTGGAAACGAATGGGCGCGAAAGTGTCGGAGAGGACGAAGGAAGCTACCACCGTCTCCCCGGCCGCGACGCGTATGCCGTTCCGCATGGCGGGGAGTCGAGTGGGAGAACTGACTTTGAGCGAATACCATCCGGGCACCAGGTGGGCAATCGAAAAGCGCCCGCGCGCATCCGTGATGATATGTTCAAGCGTCTGACCGGCAGCGTCAGCGGAGAACGCCGCGGGGCCATCTACCAGCACGGAGGCGCCCATCAATGGGGTCCCTTTGCTGTCTGACACAATTCCCGCCAGGCTTCCGTACCCGGCCGCAATGCTGTTGACGGGGAGCAAGCCGAGAAACAACAGCCCGCCTCCGACCAGCAGTCCTTTAAGCTTGGAAAGGGAAATCGCTGCCATCATGCCATACCACCGCGCTTTGCCGTAAGGTGCTTTCCGCTGGAGCAGGGCGCGAAAGCGGTTCTAGAGTACCTCAAAAGTCGCCGAAGGGCTAACACTTTGTTTCTTGATATTGTCGGTAACTTTGATCTGCACCGTATACCTTCCCGGGGGCAACGCCCGAAGGCCCATCGTCTTAACGATGGTGAATTGCTGCGACGCCTTCTTCAAATTCGTTTCATCCTCCGGCTGATCGAGCAGGGGTTTGCCGTCCTTTTCAATTACGTAGTGCACATCCAATGAGGGCTTATGCGTCTTATCGTCCACTCCGAGGTTGTAAAGCTGCATGTAAATCCCGAGCCTTTGATCGCGCGTAAAGCTGTTATTGACGCTGGGACGGACCTTCGTCCCCCCAATCACAAAGGGCCCGGATCCCACCTGCGCGGTCGGCAGGGGCTGAATCTGGTCCGCGAGGATCAGTGAACTGTGCGTGAGATTGCCATCATCAAACTTGGGTACCACGATGCCCAGTTCCTGGGACCCCGTGTGGCCGTTCAAGTCGTCCTTCAGGACGAGGCTCAGCTTGTAACGGCCGGGCTTGAGGGGTATGGCTTGCTGATAAACCGACTTATGGGCCTGGTAGAGCTGGAATTCGTGTTCAGGAACATCGAGGACCAGGCTCTTCTCAAAAGTGTTGACGACGTGGCCGCCCAGGCTGGTGAGTTCCCCGTAGATGTCCAGAACCCCGTGCATGACGCCGTCCTTGTTCTGGAACTGCAAATCGCTATTGGAAACCTGGACGGTAATCGGGGTGAGCACGGTTTCATCCGTCACCCGGATGAAATCGGTCCGTTCGTCGAAGGGCAAGAGACTGGTGGAAATCCTGGACGTGACCACCGCTTTGAGGTCCTTGAACTTAACCGCCGGGGGCTGCCAGATCTTGGAATAGAGATCCAAGCGGGTAAACTCATTCATGCTCTCCGGGGAGCCGCCCATCGACTGTCCTACCGTCATTCCATCCGTGCGGTTGAACCGGTCCATCTTGGATTGCGATCCGGTCATGCCCATCTGCTCCGCCATGGTCAGGCCAGCGCCGGGAACGTGCAGCAAAGCGTCTTTTTCGCCGGGGTCCATGGTGAGATGGTACTCGCCAGTCATGGAGGGATCGACAAATTCCAGGATGATATTGGTTCCGATTCCGTCAATATACCGGTAGCGCCACTGCTCGAAGGGATAGGTCGAGGTTTCACCGCCGCCTTCGGACATCGGGCGTTCGTACGATCCGCCACTGGGGTGGGACTCGACCTCATCAGCCGGACCATACATAATGTAGATGCGGCCGCGATCGGTCTTCCAACCGGGAAGGCCGGAGGCAAAGTGCTCGTTGGCATAAGCGATGCGGCGGTAGTACTCCTCTTTAAACTCATTCTCGGGGCTTTCGGGGTTCGGATTGCGGCGCTCCCAGAAGTTCTCGATAAACGCCTCGCGCTCATCGTCAGTGGTGAGTTTCTTGAAAGCGGCGCGTTCCTGATCGGTAATGATGTAGGGGACTTCATCACTCAACCACTTCTTGTAAGGCGTCTCCATTTCAGTCCGGAGGGCCTTCTGGCGGCGTTTCTCTTCCTTGGTGGTCTTGGGCTTTTCTTCATCCGCGGTCTTGCCCGTGTCATCCTTGGAGGGGGAAGCGAGTGAAGTGGATATGATAAGGACCAGAGTGAACGTACCGAGTAACGCCAGGGCCCAAACGCCGATCGTTCTATACCGAATTAACTTGGCAGCTTGCTTCAACACTATTCCCCTCTTCCGGTCCATCGCTCAAACTCCGATTCTATTTTTCCATTTTTGGAATGTCAAGCTTCCATCCCCAGGCTGAACTGATGCATCACAGTCATGGTCAATGCCGGCGGCACACTTCAACCCGGCATCGGCCGGTTTGCCAGTACCGCAGCGGAGAAGCGGAGACACCCCATGTGCCCGGATCGGCGATGGATTGAACAAGGACGGAGCACTTTGGGTTTTCGGGTCACGAGTCACCTTGCGCATCCGGTGGATAAGTTTGATGCACCCCCAACGGGAAAGGTGGCCTTCCGGCAATCTCTTCGCGAAGGAGGCGCGCCCCCTTTTTCCAGTAAACCTTTAAAGGTCCGGAACGTCTTAGATGCAGGGTAGCCGCTGGCTGGCAGGTATATGGGAAGTCATGGACGATCAAAGGGGACAATCCCACATCCCATCGACTCGCCGGAGTGGGCCCTGGCTTCCCGGGGGAGGAGGCACCCGGAAACAGAATATTGTTCTTTGTACCGCAAAAACAGGCTAAAATGGGACGGAAAGGCTATTGGAATCATGCCCAGCTACGCAAGAGCATCCTCAACCGGTTGAGCGCGGCGGGTGAGGACCTAGTTAAGTCCACTATTCCCCTGCGGTGACCTCGCTGAATGCCAGTGCCCGGCATGGAAATTGGTGAAACTTTTGGCGTCGAAACAGCGTATACGCAATGGGAGCGGACACCTGGGCGCGCGGGTCGGCCGAAAACAAACATAGTCTGCGGTTAAGCAGCCTCCCTTTGAAGGTTCAAGTTCACGCGCTTGCGCGTGGCCGAGGAGCGAGAGGAGCCCTCCATGGCAGAGACTAAAGAGTTGGAACTGGGTAAGACCAATCCCCCCCGGTGGGCGGATGCATCGGGGCCAGTCCCTGCTCGCCATCGTAATGGAACGGGAATGAAAAAATGGAAAAAGGTGACCCTCGCGGCGGTGGGCGTCGTGGCCATTGCAGGGTTGGCAATTGGCGGAGTGGTGTGGAGCCGCCGCGGCGTGGTGACCGTTCAGACGGGAAAAGTCCAGCGCGAAGACTTGGCCCAAATCGTTACCGCCAATGGCGAGATCAAACCCGTGGAACAGAACCAGGCCAACGTCAATGCCAATTCCATGGGGAAGATCACCGAAATCCTGGTCAAGGAAGGCGATCATGTGAACCAGGGCCAACTGCTGATGAAGACGGAAAACATCCAGCAGGGGGCGGCGGTGGAGGCTCAACGGGCGACCGTCGCCACTTCTCAAGCCGATTTGGCGGCGCAGGATGCCAACGTGAACTCCGCCAAGGCGGCGCTTGACACCGCGCAAGCCGACTTGGCTCAGGCCATCGCCAAGCTGAACCAATCCACCGACAATTTCAAACGTGGCCAGGAGCTTTTCAAGGCCAGCCTTCTTTCTCAGCAGGACTTCGACACGCGGCTCAGCGACTACCGGGTGCAGCAAACCACCAAGGATTCTGCCGAAGCCCGAGTGGCCCAAGCCAAGGCCCAGTACCAGCAGGCGCTGCACAGTCGCGACTCCGCCCGCGCCCGTGTCGGGCAGGCCCAGGCCCAACTGGTAAGTTACGAGAATCTTCTCGACCAGACGATTTACAAATCCCCCCTGGATGGATACATCACCTCCCTCCCCGTCCACTTGGGGGAGAACGTAGTGCCGGGGATCCAGAACACGGCGGGAAGCTTGCTTTATCAGGTCTCCAACCTGTCGATCATGACCGTGGAAGTCAAGGTGGACGAGACCGACATCCCCAACGTGAAGCTGGCGCAACCTGCCGAAGTCCTGATTGACGCTTACCCCAACAAGACATTCAAAGGACACGTGACGCAGATTGGGGAAAGCGCGGTAGGACGCACCAGCGGCACCACCAGCGGTTCCACCGCGACCAGCACCGAAGAGGCAAAGGACTTTAAGGTCGTCGTGGTAATCGATGACCCGCCGCCGGGGCTCAGGCCGGGTCTTTCCGCCACGGCCAAAATCACCACCGCGACCCGCAAGGACGCCGTGGCTGTCCCCATCCAGGCCGTTACCGCGCGGATGCGCCGCGAACTGGAAGAAGAGAAGAACCCGAAAACCAAGGCTGGGGGTGGAAGCGATGTCGCCGCCATGTCCGCCAAGGACAAGGAAAAGGGCAAGGAAGAGCTTCAGGGCGTATTCGTGGTGCGTAACAATCGCGCCACCTTCGTTCAGGTTGAAAACGGCATCATGAGTTCGACCGACATGGAAATCCTGAAGGGCGTCCAGCCCGGCGACGTCATCGTGACGGGTAGCTTCAGTGTTTTACGCACCTTAAAGAACAACACCAAAGTGCGGGTTGAAAACACACCGCCGGTTCCAGGCGCGCAAGGATCGTAGGGAGCGCGGGCCCCGATTTTCAGGAGAAGGATGTGGAAATCGCCATGACGACGAGGGCAGCCACTTCATCGTTACCGGAAACCTATACACCGCCCGATGGCGTGGTTATCAAGGCGGACGATCTCTGGAAGACCTACGACATGGGTGAGGCGATTCAGGTCCACGCCCTCAGCGGTGTCTCCTTTGAGATCGAACGAGGCGAGTATGTGGCCATCATGGGCCCTTCCGGCTCGGGCAAATCCACCCTGATGAACCTGATCGGATGCCTCGATACTCCCTCCAGCGGCGCTTACTGGTTGAATGGGCAGATGGTCAGCGAGCTATCCGACGACGAGTTGGCATACATCCGCAACAAGGAAATCGGGTTCGTCTTCCAGACGTTTAATCTGCTATCGCGCGCCAGTGCATTGCACAACGTCGAACTCCCCTTGATTTACAGCGGAGTGCCGGCCAAGGACCGCCTGGAGAAGGCTGAGGAGGCGCTGCGAAAGGTCGACCTTGCCGACCGCATGCATCACAAACCCAACGAGCTTTCCGGCGGCCAGCGCCAGCGCGTCGCGATCGCTCGAGCCCTCGTCAACACGCCATCCATCATTCTGGCGGACGAACCCACGGGGAACCTCGACTCGGCTACGGGTGAAGAAATCATGGGACTCTTTGCCCGGCTGCACGAGGTCGGTAACACGATCCTGCTCGTGACCCACGAGCACGACATCGCCGCTCATGCCCATCGCATCATCCATGTGCGAGACGGGCGCATCGAGCGGGACGAGCGGGTGGAATGATCGCAACTCGAGATTCGAAAATCGAAGCCCGTACTTTAGGCATCGAATTTCGCTTTTCAAGTTTCGAGCTTCGAGCTATCGATGGCGTCCATTAGCCAGGCCACTTCGTTTCCACGTGCCCTGCGAGTGCGGTCCAAGGCCATTTCCGGCCTGTGGGTGACGGCTCGCGAAGCCTTCTGGATCGCCCTGGAAGCTTTACGGGCGCACAAACTGCGCTCCTTTCTTACCCTCCTGGGAGTGGTGATTGCCACCACCACCCTCATCGTGGTCATGTCCATCATTAACGGCATGAACCTCTACATCGCCGATCACGTTGCCAACCTGGGCGCCAATGTCTTTATCGTCTCCCAATACCAATGGGCGCAAGGATACGAAGCCTGGCTGAAGGCCCGCCGGCGCAACAAGCCGATCCGCACGGAGGAATACGAATTCTTGAGGGACAATCTGCGGGGCTACAAGAACATTGGCGCCAGCGACGACATGTGGAGCGATTCCAACTCCACGCGCTACCAGGGACACACGCTGTACAACGAAGACCTGACGGGCGTCACCCCCTCCATGATCGATATCGGGAGTCAAAAGGTTGAAAGTGGCCGGTACATCACCGATTTCGATTACCAGCACGAGGCCATGGTGTGTTTTATCGGCCATGACCTGGTGGATGAGTTCTTTCCCAACGTGGAGCCTCTCGGCAAGGAAATCCTGGTCAACGACCTCCCCTTTCGGGTGGTGGGCGTAGCGCAGAAGATCGGCAGCACTTTCGGGGAGAGCCAGGATAACTTCGTGCATATTCCCCTGACCACCTACCGCAAGTACTTTGCGCCCCGGTTAACTCTTGACGTCAGCGTGCAGGCCTGGGATTCGCAACAAATGCTGGAGTTGGAAGATGAGGCTCGCGCCTTGATGCGCGCGCGCCGCCACGTCCCTTATCATGAAGACGACAACTTCGGCATCAACGCTTCCCAGACCATCATGGCCCTGTGGGACCGCCTTATGGGCAGCATCTTTGCCGCTACCATTGGCATTGTGGCCGTCTTCATGGTGGTCGGCGGCATCGTGATCATGAATATCATGC
>DATJVT010000261.1:0-4878 GCA_035501695.1 Terriglobia bacterium
GTATGGTATCGGTCGGTTGAGAACTGAAAACGGAGATTCCCGTTGCAAGGCTTGGGACGATAGGCTCATTGAGGAGGAATCATGTTGGCAGGTCTGCTCTTTCTCGTCTGTGTCGTTCTCCAGTTTCACTATCATGACCCGATTCCGTGGTACATCTGGGTGCTGGCGCTGATCGCAGAGTTTGTTTCCTGGGGCGAACCAGCGATGAGGTCAGCGATGAGGCCGAAGTAGGACGGATGGGCGGGTCTCATCGAAAGCCGGTAGCGCGTGTCCGCCAACCGACGGATTCGTCTGCGGCCTTCAGCTTGTGCATACGCTTTTGATGGAATTAATGCCACATGTGATGTTTCAATTGTAAGAACCGCGGCGGGGGTCTGAAATGCGCCCACCTCGCGCTACCCCGCTGTCGGCTCCGTGCGCACTGAGACTTTTCCGCACGCAATCGAGACAGTTCTTAATTCCGTCAGGGCATTGGCATACCGCCGCTCCTACTATTACGAAAGCCCCAGGGATAATGCGGCCAATCAAATCGTAGTAAAAATACGGAACTGTGCTCCCGATTCCTTCGGGTAAAGAAGATGGGAACTCCGGCTCGGCCATTGTTTTTAAGATTCCTGTCGGCTGGTTGGCGCAGAGCGCAAATTTGCGCCTCAGCGTGCTATCTTAGCGCTGGTCTTGCTCACCCACAAGCGCCATGCCGCGCCGGGACGGCTCCAACTTATCGCCAACAGAACCTGTCGCCGCGCCAGGATCTTTGAGAGTGATCGGCTGCGCTTGATTTTACTCTTGTCTGCGACGCGCCGAAATGCGCTCTGATGCGCCAGGCTGTCAACCACAGTGCCTCAGTGGTTCATTCCTCCCCTATTCTACAGCACCATGCGTTTGATACCTTGACGCAGTGCGGGGACATTGAAATTCAGGATGAGTCCGGTATGGATCCCCGCGAGGCGCAGATAGGTGAGCAGTTGCGCGTCGTGGATGGGCAAAAGGTGGTCCACGGTTTTTAGTTCCAGAATCACGCGGCCTTCCACCACCACGTCCAGCCGATAGCCGCAGTCGAGATGAATACCCTTATAAACTACCGGCAAAGCTTGTTGCCGCACAAAACCGATTCCGCCCAACCGCAGCTCGTGGCATAAGCATTCTTCGTATGCGGACTCGAGCAGGCCCGGTCCCAGCGCGCGGTGCACCTCAATCGCCGCGCCGATTATCTTTTCCGTCAGCGGATCATTTTCAACCATTTTTTCCTCACCACTGAGGCCCTGAGACACTGAGCATGAAAATGCCAATGCCCGGCTGCCCTCTGTGCCTAAGATCTTCTGTGGTTTTCATGACTTTGGTAATATCCTAATACGCTCTCACCCAATCGGGCCGCCAATCATCGGCCAACAGCGAGCCAATTCCAAGGATTTTTCACCACTGAGGCACTGAGACACTGAGGCAGAAGTTTTATATACCCCCTTAACCTCTGTGCCTCAGTGCCTCTGTGGTTTTCCCACTGTCGATTTCCTTAACATGCTGGACACTTCGCGACCGCGTTCTCTATAATCAATGTTTATCCTCACGACGGAGGACGCATGCAGGAACCCCTGGACCTTAAGCAGACCATCAACCTTCCCAAGACTTCGTTTTCCATGAAAGCCAACCTCCCCCAGAACGAGCCCAAATGGCTGGCTCGCTGGACGAAGGAGGACCTCTACGGGCAAATTCGCGAATCGCGCAAGGACGCGCCGATCTTCACCCTCCACGATGGTCCGCCCTATGCCAACGGGCGCATCCACCTGGGCACCACGCTCAACAAAATCCTGAAGGACTTCATCGTGAAGATGAAGACGCTGGAAGGATTCAACGCTCCCTACGTGCCGGGATGGGATTGCCACGGCCTGCCCATTGAGATCAACGTGGACAAGGAGTTGGGGCCGCGCAAGGCCAAGATGAGCGCCTTGGAAGTGCGGCGCCACTGCCGCAAGTACGCCGAGAAGTTCGTGGACATTCAGCGGCAGGACTTCATACGCCTGGGCGTTCTGGGCGAGTGGGACAAACCCTACCTGACCATGAACCCCGAATACGAAGCGCACATTGCCGAGGCTTTCCTGGCGTTTCTGCGCGGCGGCTATGTCTACCGGGGACGGAAGGCGGTTTATTGGTGTATTTCCTGCAAGACCGCGCTGGCGGAAGCGGAAGTGGAGTATGAGAACCACCGCAGCCGGTCGATCTATGTTCGCTACGCGCTGCTCTCGGATCCCTCCGCGCTCGATGCGGCGCTGGCGGGGCGCAAAGTCTGGGTGATCATCTGGACCACCACGCCCTGGACGTTGCCCGCCAGCATGGCGGTGGCGTTCCACCCGGATTTTGAATATGTAGTAGTGGGGAATGACGACCCGCATGGCGACGCCTACATCGTTGAAAGCCGCCGGCAGGGGCCGGTGATCGAGACGACGGGTCTGGATGCGCCCAGACTCCTGGCGCGAGTTCCGGGCAAGAAACTGGAGCGTCTCGAGTTTCAGCATCCGTTCCTCGACCGCAAAGTCCTGGGCGTGCTGGCGAATTACGTGACCGCCGAAGACGGCACGGGCGTCGTACATACCGCTCCCGGCCACGGCCGCGAGGACTGCCAGACCGGCATGCAATACGGCATTGACATCTATTGCCCGGTGGATGAGGCGGGGAAGATTTTCGAGGGCCTGCCCGAGTATGTCGGCAAGCGGGTGTTTGACGCCAACGAGCCCATCGTGGAAGTCTTGAAGTCGCGGGGCGTCCTGATGGGTCCGGCGGGCTGGCTGGACCACTCCTATCCCCACTGCTGGCGCTGCCACAACCCCATCATTTTCCGCGCCGCGGAGCAGTGGTTCATCAGCATGGACCATCAGGGTTTGCGCCAGCGCGCCCTGGACGAAATCAAGCAGGCGCGCTGGGTGCCGGTTTGGGGCGAGGACCGCATCTCCAACATGATTGCCGAGCGTCCCGACTGGTGCATTTCCCGCCAGCGCGTGTGGGGCGTGCCGCTCACCGTCTTCCACTGTGTGGACTGCAAGAAACCCATCATGGATGCGGACCTGGCGCGCCACGCCCTGGAACTTTTCCGCAAGGAAGGTGCCGACGCCTGGTACGCTCATCCGGAATCTGAACTCCTGCCGCCCGGCGCCCACTGCCCGGGGTGCGGGGGCAAGAACCTGCGCCGCGAGACGGATATTCTCGATGTCTGGTTCGATTCCGGCTCCAGCCACTTCGCGGTGCTGGGGCACCGGCCCGATCTGCCCTGGCCATCGGACATCTACCTGGAAGCCGGTGACCAATACCGGGGCTGGTTCCACAGTTCCCTGCTGGTGGCCCTGGGCACGAAGGGGATGGCGCCGTACCGCCAGGTGCTGACCCATGGCTGGGTGCTCGACACGCAGGGCCGCGCCATGTCGAAGTCCATCGGCAACGTCATCGAGCCGATGGAGGTCATCAAGACCCACGGGGCGGAAGTCCTGCGCCTGTGGGCCGCCTCCGTGGAGTTCGGCGAGGATGTGAGTATCGGCCCGGAGATGCTGACCCGACTTAGCGAGGCTTATCGCAAGCTGCGCAACACCTTCCGCTATTGCCTGGGCAATTTGTACGACTTCGACCCCGTCAAGGATTGCGTGGATACCGGCCAGCTCGAAGAGATTGACACCTGGGCCCTGGCACGCACCGCGGACCTGCTGGAGCGGGCGCATGTGGCTTACGACGAGTATGCGTTTCACAAGGTCTATCGCGGCGTTTATGACTTCGCCACGGTGGACTTGAGCTCGTTCTATTTCGACATCCTGAAGGACCGGCTTTACACGGCGCCGGCAGGTTCCGTGCGGCGGCGGGCGGCGCAGACCACACTTTATCGCATTGCTGACGCCCTGGTGCGCGTACTCGCTCCGCTCATGAGTTTTACCGCCGACGAGGTCTGGACGCACCTGCCCGCTCCCCATTTGCGGGAAAAAAGCGTGCACCTGGCGCGTTACGTCTCACCGGCCACCCTGCGCGCTGGGCTCACTGAAAACCAGTTAGAGCAATTGGAGAACTGGCCGCGGCTCATCGCGCTGCGCGAGGAAGTGCTGAAAGTTCTGGAGGTGGCGCGCCAGGAGAAGTCCATCGGCGGGTCGCTGGAAGCCCGCGTGGTCCTGGCCGTCGAGGGGGATCTGCTTCCATTGGTGGAAGAGTATCGTGCTTCGCTCCGCTACCTCTTTATCGTCTCGCAAGTTGAGATAAAGCCAGGGAGCATAGAGGGGGCCGCCGCCACCGGCTTGCCCGGCCTAAGCGTGAAAGTCGAGAAAGCTTCCGGCCAGAAGTGCGATCGTTGCTGGAATTACTCCGAGCACGTGCGCGAGGACCAGCGCTACCCCACCGTGTGCGAGCGCTGCTCGGCGGCGCTGAAGGAAATCGAGAAGACCGTGGTTAGTGGATAGTGGACAGCGGACAGTGGACAGTGGCAAGCACTCATGGGTCTGTTTTATGTTTTAAGTCGCTGCGGCCCCCTCACCACGGGCTACTGACCACTGGCCACAAACAACTATCCACTGCTCTTAATATGACGCAACGCAGCAAGATAGTCGCACGTATCCTCATGGTTCTCATCACCGTGGGGGTGTTTGCGGCCGACCAGAAGACCAAGGCTCTGGTGGCAGCTCGCATCTCCGAGCACGCCGTGGTCCCCGTCATTCCCGGGTTCTTTAACCTGATTAACGCCAAGAACTCCGGAGCCGTATTCGGGATGTTTTCCGAATCATCCGCCTGGTGGAAGACACCTCTCCTGATCGTGATTTCCGTCGCACTGCTGGCGGCGGTGGTAATCCTGGTCCTGAGAAGCCGGAATCTGCACTGGCTAACGGGCTTGGGCTTGGCTTTGATTCTGGGCGGGGC
>DATJVT010000262.1:0-12077 GCA_035501695.1 Terriglobia bacterium
TTGCTTGCTCTCAGGCGTGTACTCGAAGTTCACGAAGCACCGAAAATTGTCGATATAGATCCGCGTCAGCATGGTTAGTTACCAAAATAGGCGCAGCGTGTTTCCAATTGGTCACAGTGCATATATTAACAGAAGAAGCCGGGGATTTTCGCTTGGAATGGTTGGTTTAAGAGTGCCCATCCTCCCCCTTACAGCCTTGTCCTCAATCTAAGATCGTAGATGCTGCGGCGGAATTGCAATTGATCCACTTTGCCGGCCTTGCCGCGGAAGCGCCTTGCGCCCAAGCGGGCAAGGAGGCAGCAGCTCGTCATGGGCCAGCACCCGTGTGTGACGGCGTGTTTACGGACAGAGAAGCCGCAGACGATTCCGTCAGCCCGTCAGGAGACTGGTCTGGCGACCTCTACATTGTTCATCCTCCGGCAGGGGATTCCTCTCGGTTGCCACCCGAAACATGAACCACCTATAATGACCTGGCGATATGTCGCTTCCCGCCTGTGTGATTTGGGTTCTGTAGGTCCTGGATGACGCGGGGCGGCGGGCCACCGGAAATGTTGGAAGGCCAGCAATGGTCCCGCCCAGGCGGGAGGGGCAAGTGCCTCCCTCCAGGGCGGCGCCACAAATTAATCGAGGAACCATGAAACTTGGCGCATTCAACCTGTACGCAGTTTCCGACGGGAGCTTCATGCTCGATGGCGGCCAGATGTTCGCCATTATCCCCAAGCCACTCTGGGAGAAGAAAATCCCTGCCGACGCGCGCAATCGGGTACGAATCAGCCTGACTTGCCTGCTCATTCAAACGGGGCGGCATAATATCCTGGTGGAGACGGGCATTGGCGATAAATTCGATACGAAATTGAATGAGATTTACGGTGTGGATCACTCCCGGATTCTCCCCGATGAACTCCGCAAGCTGGGCCTTGAGCCCGGCGACATCGATATCGTCATCAATTCCCACCTGCACTTCGACCATTGCGGTTGGAACGTGCGGCGCGAGGATGGGAAGCTCGCCCCGACCTTCCCGCGGGCGCGCTATTTCGTGCAGCGCGGAGAATGGGAGGATGCGCACCGGACCACGGAGCGCAATCGCGCCAGTTATGCGGAGGACTTCATTGCTGCGGCGGAGCCTCAGACCGAATTCCTGGATGGCGACACGGAAATCGTTCCCGGCGTGAAAGTGGAAGTGGGCGCCGGTCATACCCGATGTATGCAGTGCGTCCGGGTGGAGTCAGACGGCGCGACGGCATACTTCCCTTCGGACCTGGTTCCTACCGTTTCCCATCTTTCCTATCCCTGGATGACCAGCTTTGACCTCTATCCTCTGGAAACCCTCGCCAACAAGAAGCGCTTGTTGCCGGAACTGGCCGAAAGAGGGGCCCTGATGGTATTTCCCCATGACCCTTGCGTTCCTTGGGCGCGCTTGATAAAAATTGAGGGCCGGATTTCTACGCAGGCGGTGGAATAATTAGGTAGGTAAGCCCCGGCTCTACCGGTGGGGATGTAGAGGTCTGAAGTTTCACGAACACGAGTCTTGAGTCGGGCGGTGCGTTGCGAAGTGACCCCTCACCCCCACGACATGCAAAACGTGGGGCCCCCTCCGCCTTGCGGTCCCCCCTCTCCCCCGGGGAGAGGGAAAAGGAATGGTTCGACACTGGAGGAAGTTTGGCCAAAGCAAAAATTGGAGTCATCGGTGGCAGCGGTCTCTATACCATGCCGGGATTGGAGAAGGCCCGTGAGGTGCGGATCACGACGCCCTTCGGAAAGCCCTCGGACGCTTATATTCTGGGGGTGCTGGAGGGACGGCCGTGCGCTTTTCTTTCCCGCCACGGGCGCGGGCACGTCATAAGCCCTTCGGAGATCAATTTCCGCGCCAACATTTACGGGTTCAAGAAGCTGGGGGTGGAGCGAATCATCTCGGTGAGCGCCGTGGGTTCGCTACGGGAGGATTTTCGCCCTACGGACATGGCCCTGCCCACCCAGTTTGTTGACCGCACGCGCCAGCGCATCTCCACTTTCTTCGGAAACGGCCTGGTGGCGCACATCGGCTTCGACACCCCCGTATGCCCCACCATCGTGGAAGTCCTGGCGGAATCGTGCGCCGATTTGCAAGTGCCGTTCCATAAGGGCGGGAACTACCTGTGCATGGAAGGCCCGGCGTTTTCCACCAAGGCGGAGTCGAACCTTTACCGATCGTGGGGCATGGATATCATCGGCATGACCAGCCTCCAGGAAGCCAAGCTGGCGCGCGAAGCGGAAATCTGCTATGCCGTGCTCGCCATGGTGACCGACTACGATTGCTGGCACCCCGGCCATGACGCGGTGACCGTCACGCAGATCCTTGACTATCTCTCGCGCAACGTGGAGAATTCACAAACGATTTTGCGGCTCGCGGTGCGCTCGCTTCCGGAAGCGCGCGCTTGCAAATGCGCCACCGCGCTGGCTCATGCAATAATTACCGATCGCAAGAAGATTCCCGCGGCCACCCGAAGGAAGCTGGCGTTGCTGGTGGGGAAGTATTTGAAGAAGTAGTCAGGATTTCACATGTCCCTATTAGTAGTGGGTTCCATTGCGTTTGACTCGATCCGCACGCCTTACGGCGAGGTGGAAAATATCCTGGGCGGGGCCGCGACGTTCTTTTCCGTCACCGCCAGTTGGTTCACTCCGGTTTCGGTGGTGGCGGTAGTCGGGGCGGACTTCGGGGAGCAGCACTTACGGGTTTTTCGCGAACGCGGCATCGATACCGCGGGAGTCGAACAGGTTCCCGGACGCACGTTCCGCTGGAAGGGTGAATACACGGGAGACATGAATTCCGCGCGCACGCTGGACACTCAGCTCAATGTGTTTGAGAAGTTTGTGCCCAAAATCCCGGCTGCTTACCTTGACACGCAGTTTCTCTTTCTTGGCAACATCGACCCCGTGCTCCAGCTCAACGTGCGTCGGGCCTTCTCCAAACTGCAAGCCAGCGCCCTTGACACGATGAACTTCTGGATACAGGGAATGCCCGAGGAACTGGGAAAAGTGCTGGCGACCGTGGATATTCTCCTCATCAACGAGGGTGAAGCCCGCATGATTTCCCGCCAGAGCAATCTCAAGAGGGCGGCCGAGATCATCCGGAAGCTCGGCCCGCGCGTGCTGGTGATCAAGCGCGGGGAACACGGCGCCACGCTTTTCGGCCCGCAATCGACCTTTACCGTGCCGGCTTTCCCGCTGGATGAAGTCCATGACCCCACCGGTGCGGGGGACACGTTCGCGGGTGGCTTCATGGGCCACCTGGCGCGGACAGGTGACCTGTCCGATGCCAACCTGCGGCGCTGCGCGGTGTACGGCTCGGTAATGGGGAGCTTCGCCGTGGAAGAATTCGGTCTGGGCCGCCTGTTGCGCTTGACGCCGGGTGAAATTGAATCGCGTTACCGCGAAATCAAGCAACTGACACATTTTGATGCCTGATTCTGGTGTCGAATCCCACGGAACTCAGCCCTGGCGCATTCCTGCCCTGGCGCATGGCGCCGCGGGCCTTCTGATCTCCGGAGTAACCTGCTTCAGCCTCCACTTTTTCTACACCCGGGGACTTTCAAACCTCTACGGCGATGGCCTGGCGCACATGGAGGGGGCGCGCCGCATCTTCGATTCCTTCACCCCCGGCTACGAGGAAATCGGCAGCGTTTGGCTGCCTTTGTACCACCTGATCTGCGCTCCCCTCGCCATCAATGATTTCCTATGGAGATCGGGGCTGGCCGGCGGAATCGTTTCCTCCACGGCGTTTGCCCTGACCGCCTACCTGCTCTTCCGCCTGGGGGCGGAGATCAACCGCAGCCTGGCCGCGGGATGGGTGGCGCTGGCCGGTGCGCTGCTTTGCCCCAGCTACCTCTACCTCGCCAGCACTCCTCTCACGGAACCTTTGGCGCTGCTGTGGCTGGTGCTGGTGGCGTATGCGTTGTTTCGCTATTCGCAATCCGGCTCATGGAAATCGCTGGTCGGCGCCGCCGCGGCGGCCTTTCTGGGAACGCTCACGCGCTATGAGGGGTGGAACGTGCTCCCCTTTGCCACCCTGCTGGTCTTCCTGCTCTATCATTGCCCCTGGAGGCAGCGATTTTTGCGCGCTGCTTTCTTCGCCACAGTTGCCGGCACGGGCCCGTTGCTTTGGCTTCTCCACAATGCTCACCGCTACGGCAACCCCCTGGAATTCTATAATGGACGCAACTCGGCATTGGATATCTACGCCCACCAGTTGGCCACCACGGCCTTCCCCTATCCCACGGATGGAAGCCTGCTGCTTTCGGCACGCTATTACCTGGAAGACTTGAAGCTGGTGATTGGAATCTGGTCGCTGGAGCTGGCCGTGCTCGGGTTGGTGGCGTGGTGCGCCAGCTTGCGTGAATCGCGGCGCGGGGCGGTGGCCGTGCTGTTCATCGTGCCATTGCCCTTTTACCTTCAGGCGATGGCCCACGCTGCCATCCCGCTCTATGTGCCCACGCTATTCCCCTACACGCATTACAACCTCCGGTACGGTATCGAAATGATTGCGGGGATCGCGCTGTTTCCGTCCTTTGTGTTCTTTCCGGCGCTGGGAAAGAAGTTGCGAGTAGCGTTGCTGATCGTTTTCCTGGCTTTGTTGGGACGGCAGTTCACCGTATTGACCGCCGCGGGAGTCAGGGAAATGCCGGTGATCAAGGAGGGAATCCTCAATACGCCTTGCCGCTCCCAGCGGCAACGGGCTATCATCAAATATTTGCGCGCGCATTACGACGGCAAACGCCTTCTGGTTGCGCAGGGGAAATGGCCTTGTGTAATGCCGGAACTCGACATCCGGCTTGGAAATACCCTCTCATACGGGAATCGCAAGTACGGAAGCAAGATGCGCACGGAGCCGGAAAAGTGGGCGGAGTGGGTGATCCGGGGCGAAGGCGATGAAGTGGACAATCTCATGCAGTCTTACCCCCAGGCCTTCCGCGATTATGAGGTCGTGGACGAGGGGGATTTTAAGGGCGAGGGCAGCTTCAAAATCTACCGGCTGCGGAAAATGTGACCAGGGAAATTCCTTTTGTTAAGTACCACGGAATGGGAAACGACTGGGTTGTCGTTCTGGCGGGCGGTCTTCCCGCTGGCCTTCCCCAGTTCGCGCGCCGGATTCTCGATCGGCATACCGGCGCCGGCGCGGATGGCCTGATCGTTGTGATGAAATCCCAAACCCACGGCCACGACGCGCGCGTTCGCTTCTTCAATGCGGATGGCAGCGAAGCGGAGATGTCGGGAAACGGGATTCGGTGCGCGGGCGGGTTTCTCGCCGGGCGTGCCCCTCGGAAGCGGACGCTATTGATCGAAACCCTCGCGGGACTCAAAACGCTCGAAAAGGGAAGGTCGGGGGAAGGGAAGTGGATGTTCCGCGTGCAGATGGGAAAACCGATTCTGACCGCGGCCCAGATTCCCTTCACACCGGCGGAGACTCGTTCGCCCATCCTCCGGTTTCCCCTCGCGACCCATCGGGGTATCCTGCCGGTCACGATTATGTCCATGGGGAATCCGCATTGCAGCGTGCTGGTGGCCGACTTCGAAAGCCTGGATTGGCAGCGGCTGGGACGGGAGATCGAGCAGGACGGACACTTTCCCAACCGCACCAATGTGGAGTTCGTGCGGCTGGTTTCGCGGGATGAAATCGAAGTGAGATTCTGGGAAAGGGGAGTCGGCCACACCATGTCGTCCGGGACGGGTTCCTGCGCCGCCAGCGTGGCCGCCATTCTCAATGGCCTAACGGAGCGGCGGGTGCGCGTGCAGACCGAGGCCGGGATTCTGGAGGTGGCGTGGCCCCAGGACGGCGAGGTTACGCTGACCGGCCCGGTAGCGAAGGTGATGAGCGGGAAATACCTTTACGCGGCGTCCAGGTAAACGGGCGCTGTCCTGCATCGCGCGAGAAAATCAAGGGCGAACGTACAGGTAGATTTTGTGAGGAAGGCCGTTCTGCGACGTCACGTCAATGACCTTTTCGGCGTCCCATCCGGGAACGTGAAAATCATGACAGACGATTCGCGCGCCGGGACGGAGTTCACGCTCCAGCTTGGGACGGAGTTTTTCGTTAAACGAAGTCAGCAGGTAGAGTACAACTACGGTGGCCCGGTGCACGCTGACGTTGAACATGTCTTCGCAAATAATGTGGGCGCGATCGTCCAGGCCTAGTTCCTTGATGCGGTCGCTCGACTGGCGATAGAGGTCGGGATTGATTTCCACGCCCACGGCGTGCGCGCCGTATTTCTGCACCGCGGTGATGACGATGCGGCCGTCGCCCGATCCCAGGTCGTAAACCACGTCATCGGAGGTGATATTGGCGAGCGCGAGCATCTTGTCGACGATGTCCTGGGGCGTCGGCACGTAGGGAACCTGACGGATCAGGGTGGCCCCCGCCAAGCCCTGTTCGGACTGCTGCGCGGCCTGGGCTGCCGGTGGATGCACTGGCCCGAGAGGGAGAAATACGGCCATGAGTAAGGTTCCCGCCAGGACGCGAGGAAGGGACTGCCCGTTATCGGTTTTCCGCATGAGATGATTCTAGCGATCTCGGGACATATTGTCGAGGCAGGAAGGCAGGTGTGGAGGCCGTCGGCCCCCCCTGCTCCCCCGCCTTGGACCGCCGGAGGTACCTTCACCGGGGCCCAACCGTCCCAGCGGGCGCGTTCGAGAGGCTGACTATCGGGGAGCGTTTCAACTTGGTGCAAAATTCTCTACGCCGGGAATTGGGCTTCAGTCATGCGACTGCCATCGTCGTGGCGAATATGATTGGTACCGGTATCTTCACGACGACCGGCTTCCTCGCGGGCGATCTGGGCCGGCCTTCCCTGGTGCTGGGGGTGTGGGTGGTCGGCGCCATCATCGCTGTTGCGGGTTGCGTCTGCTACTCCGAGATGGGGGTCAACCTGCCGGAGTCGGGCGGTGAGTACATCTATCTGCGCGAAGCCTGGGGACCGCTCTGGGGTTTTCTCAGCGGGTGGATTTCGTTCTTTGCCGGATTCTCGGCCCCCATTGCTGCCGCGGCGCTGGCATTCTCAGCCTATCTCTCCCATTTCTTCCCCTCCTTGGCGATAGTGGCCACAGATGCTCAAACGAGAGGGGCATTCGGGTGGTTTCACCCCGGGCGCGGGCAGTGGTTAGCGGTGGGAATCGTGGTCGCCTTCGGGACGCTCAACGTACTCGGACTTCGACCTGCCGCAAGAACGCAGAATGTACTCACCGGACTCAAGCTTGGCGTGCTGGTCGTCTTTCTGGGCTGTGCATTTACAATTGGCCATGGGTCCTATGGCCATTTTTCCCAAGCCGCGGTGCGAACCTCGCCCCACAGCGTGCCTGCTCAGTTCGCTGTCTCGCTGATTTTCGTGATGTTTGCCTACAGCGGTTGGAATGCGGCCACCTACGTTGCCGGCGAAATGAAGACTCCGGACCGGACGCTTCCTGTCACACTCGTCATTGGAACGGTCACGGTCGCTGCACTCTACGTTCTCCTCAATTTGGCGTTCATCTACGCGCTGCCCCTCGAAGGCATGAAAGGAGTCATGGCAATTGGCGAGGCCGCTGCCAGCGCCTTGTTCGGGGCGCGGGGAGGGAACTACTTTAGCGCGATCATGTCCGTGGGGCTGCTTTCCTGTGTAAGCGCCATGGTCATCGCGGGGCCGCGCGTTTACTACGCCATGGCGAATGACCGGTGCTTTTTCCAGACTGCCGCGCGAATCCATCCACAATGGGGCACACCATATTACGCCATCCTCTATCAAACGCTGGCCACAGCCCTGATGATCCTGACTGGAACGTTTGAGAGCCTGATCTACTACATTGGATTTGCCCTGATCTTCTTCGCGGCGCTGGCGGTTGCGGGATCCATGCGGCTTCGCCGGCGCGAGGGATGGAGAAAACTCGCGGCCGTGAACTGGGGCTATCCGCTGGCTCCCGGATTGTTCATCGTGGCGAGCGCCTGGATGCTCCTCTACACAGCCTCTTTGCGCCCCAAAGAATCGGCAGAGGGCATGCTGACGATTCTGTTGGGGGCGGCGTTGTATCATTGGAAATTCCGGTCGGCTCGACAGTGACGATATATAATAGTTTGCTTCCCCGGCTCGCTTCTTTTCGGCCCCAAGGGCATCTAACGTATTGGGCTTTTCCAACGTGGTCGGCAGGGGACTGTCAGGGCCGGCTTATTTGAATCGAACTCATACCCTGGAGGACTAATCGCTTGGGAGACAAATCTGCTGTTCCTGCTTCCGCGTTAAGGTCGCCGCAACTCGACCAACTCTGCATCAACACCATTCGTTTTCTTGCCGTGGATGCGGTGCAAAAAGCCAATTCCGGCCACCCGGGAATGCCAATGGGGGCGGCGCCCATGGCCTATGTGCTCTGGACCCGCCATTTGAAACACAATCCGGCGGATCCCGCCTGGCCAAATCGGGACCGGTTCGTGCTTTCCGCCGGGCATGGTTCGATGCTGCTCTACAGCCTGCTGCATTTGACAGGTTACAACATGCCCCTTTCTGAATTGCAGCAGTTTCGCCAGTGGGGAAGCAAGACGCCGGGCCATCCCGAGCACTGGCTGGTCCCTGGGATTGAGACCACCACGGGCCCCCTGGGGCAGGGCTTCGGGAACGGGGTGGGCATGGCGATTGCCCAGAAATACCTGGCTGCGCACTTCAATCGTCCGGGCCATGAAATCGTGGACTACAAGATTTATGCCATCGCCGGCGACGGCTGCTTGATGGAAGGGGTATCATCGGAGGCCGCCTCGTTGGCAGGCCACTTGCAACTCGACAACCTGATTTATTTTTACGATGACAACCACATTTCCATTGAAGGCGACACCGCACTCGCTTTTACCGAGGATCGCGCCAAGCGCTTCGAGGCGTACAGATGGTTTGTGCAAAAGGTCGAGGATGGGAATGATTTGGTAGCCATTGACGCAGCCATTCGCGCCGCGCAAAGGGAGCGTGACCGCCCCTCAATCATCATGGTCCGGACACACATAGGGTACGGCAGCCCCAACAAGCACGATACGGCCGAGGCTCATGGAAGCCCGCTTGGAGAAGAGGAAGTAAAGCTCACCAAGCAGAATCTTGGTTGGCCACTCGAGCCGGCGTTCCTGGTACCGGACGCGGCTCGCGCCCATTTCCGTCTGGCCCTCGATAAAGGCGCCAAAGCCGAGGAGGAGTGGCAAGCCAAGCTGGCTGGATACCGGCAGGCGTTTCCGGATTTGGCGGCGGAGTGGGATCGGTATACCCGGGGCGAATTGCCACCCGGTTGGGAAACAAAGATCCCCACCTTTAGCCACGCCGAGAAACCGATGGCCACACGCCAGGCCTCAGGCAAGGTCCTCAATGCCATATCACCCGTTCTCCCCACCTTGCTTGGTGGGTCGGCCGACCTTGCGCCTTCTACCAACACCCTGATCAAAGGAGAAAAGGCCTTCGGACCTGGCAGTTACGAGGGACGCAATTTCCACTTTGGGGTACGCGAGCACGGCATGGCTTCCATTCTGAATGGCATAGCCCTCAGCGGATTGATTCCCTACGGGGCGACCTTCTTCGTCTTTTCCGACTACCTGCGCCCGTCGCTGCGCCTTTCCGCATTGATGGGGGCACACGCCATCTACGTCTTCACCCACGATAGTGTTTTTCTGGGTGAAGACGGCCCGACCCATCAACCGATCGAACATCTGGCCGCATGCCGGGCTATTCCCCACCTCTGTACGATCCGGCCCGCTGACGCCAACGAAACCTCGGTGGCCTGGCGGGTGGCCCTGGAGCACAAGTCTGGCCCCGTGGCCTTGATGCTGACCCGCCAAGTCCTGCCGATTATCGATCGCACCAAATACCTCGCCGCGGAAGGTTTGGAGAAGGGCGCGTACGTTCTGGCCGACAGTAAGGGCAAAACGCCGGAACTCATATTGATCGCCACCGGTTCGGAGGTGGCACCGTCCCTTGATGCCTACGAGAAATTGACCACTGAAGGCATCGTAGCGCGTCTGGTGAGTTTGCCCTCCTGGGATCTTTTCGAAAAGCAGCCACAGTCCTATCGCGACGAAGTGCTGCCTCCCAGCGTGACGGCGCGGCTTGCCGTGGAAGCGGCAGTCTCGTTCGGGTGGGAAAGGTACGTCGGGCTAAAGGGTGAGGTTCATGGAATCAACCGTTTTGGAGAATCGGCCCCGTACAAGGTCATCGCCGAGAAGTTGGGCTTTACCGGAGAGCATATCGCTGAGCACGCGCGAAGGCTTTTGGCTCGCTGATCGGTTCAGGGTGTTAGGACCAAGTCTTTACCAGGCCCCGCATGAGGTACGGCGGAAGGGTGGGTGTCCGTCGTAGAGGCTGCAAGAAACGCTCTTGTGCCAAGGGGAACCTGTCCCCAAGGTTGTTTATCGATGGTTCGCAGTATGGAGAGATGCGATGCCTGAAACTGCTGAAATGGTCAATCCTCTGCGTGAAGGAATCCGCTTACGGCGGACTCCTGATCCGTGCGCCATGGTCATTTTTGGCGCTTCTGGTGACCTCACAGAACGTAAGCTGATCCCGGCGCTCTTTTACCTTTCGCGCGAGCGCATGCTGCCCCCGGGATTCTCTGTGGTGGGTTGCGCGCGTACGCCACGGACGGACGACCAGTTTCGCCAGGAAATGTCGGATGCGGTCAAGAATTTCCTGCATCTGACCGCCGAGAGTGATGCCTTTGTGGAAGGGTTCGGGAAGGGGTTGCACTACATCACGGACGATTTCAGCGATCCGAAAGCTTATCAGCAACTCCGGAGCACGCTTGATCGCCTCGACCAGGAACGTGGTACTGCCGGCAACCGGTTGTTTTACCTAGCCACGCCACCGAGCTTTTTCCCCATCATCGTCAAGCACCTTGGCGCCTCGGGATTGGCCACGCCGCGCGATCTGGGGAAAACCTGGACCCGCATCATCCTGGAGAAACCTTTCGGGCGAAGCCTTGCCAGTGCCCGGGAATTGAACCAGATCGTCACCAGTGTTTTTCAGGAGGACCAGGTTTACCGCATCGATCATTATTTGGGGAAGGAGACGGTGCAAAACCTTTTGGTTTTCCGGTTTGCCAACGGAATTTTCGAGCCCTTCTGGAACCGCCGCTACATCGACCACGTGCAAATCTGCGTGGCGGAGGAATTGGGAGTGGAGACCCGGGGCGCCTATTACGAAGAGGCCGGCCTGCTGCGTGACATGATCCAGAATCATGTTCTCCAGTTGCTGAGCCTGGTGGCCATGGAGCCGCCCGCTACTTTTGACGCAACGGCCGTGCGCGATGAAAAGGCCAAGGTCATGCGCGCCCTGCGTCCAATCCGTTTCGAACGCGTGCCGGAATTCGTGGTACGCGGGCAGTACCTGGAAGGATACGTCGGGGGGAAGAAGGTGCCCGCCTACCGGGCCGAGCCCAAGGTTTCGCCCACCTCCTGCACGGAAACCTATGCAGCTTTAAAGGTCTTCATTGATAACTGGCGCTGGGCGGACGTCCCCTTCTACCTCCGGTCCGGCAAGCGCCTGCCCAAGCGGGTATCGGAAATCTCGATCCAATTCCGCCGCGTGCCGCATTTGCTCTTCCGCGGTGCCGGCGCCGAGAGCATCGAGCCGAATATTCTCGCGATTCGCATCCAGCCCAACGAGGGCATTTCTCTCAAGTTTTGCGCCAAGCTCCCAGGGACGACCATGCAGATCCGCCCGGTAGAGATGGAGTTCCTTTATGGGCAGTCCTTCGGGGCCGCTCCCCCCACCGCTTATGAAACTCTCCTGCTCGATTGCATGCTCGGCGACCCCACGCTATTCAATCGCGCCGATGCTGTTGACCTTTCGTGGGAATTGGTGGACCCCATCCTGGACCGGTGGAAACGGGATGGAACCGAAGGGCTGGCTCCATATGCGGCGGGCAGTTGGGGACCGAAGGAGGCGGACGACTTTATTGAACGCGATGGGCGGCAGTGGCGCCGGCTGTGAAAAGAGGCAGCCAAAAAGCAGAAGGCAATAAGCAAGAATCGGAGAGCTGATCACAGGAGAATTGAAGTGGGTAGCACGCTACAGAAATTCGCCCTGGGTGAACCGCGTCCCGCGAACGTGGCG
>DATJVT010000263.1:0-11559 GCA_035501695.1 Terriglobia bacterium
TTGCTGGGGTCCTTTGGAGTGCTCGATAAAGTCGTCGTCCTGGTCCAAGGTCGCCTGGCTTACTACGGTCCCGGAACAAAATTCCTGGAATACTTCAAGGCAGAAACGCCTATAGACGTTTATGACGACCTGACCGACAACAACAATGTGCCGTATGCGTTGGAGCTGAAGAAGAGATTTCAGAGTGCTCCACTGTACCAAAACTTGGTGGTGGAGCCGCAGAGTCACATCCCGCAGGAACAAGCCGGTCCCGGCGCTGCGCACGGTTCGGCCCAACGCCAGGAGAAGAGATTCAGCCTCCGCCAGTTCGGGACGCTTTTGCAGCGCACTTGGGAGTTGAAGTTCAGCGACCGGGCGCAGACCCTGTTGCTGTTCGGTCAGGCTCCCATCGTAGCTTTGCTGGTGGCTTTGATGGCGAGCGGCCCCAACCAGGTGCAGACTATCTTCATGGCGATGTTTTCCTCGCTCTGGTTCGGCTGTTCCAATGCCGTGCGGGAAATTGTGGATGAACAAACCATCTACAAGCGGGAACGGCAAACCGGCCTGAAGATACCTTCCTATGTCCTGTCAAAGCTTGCGGTGTTGGCCTTTGTGGCATTCGTACAGTGTTTCTCCGTAGTCCTCATCTGCCTGCTGATCAATCATGCTCTCTCCCTGAGCCTGCCGGAAGCCGGCGCGGCCATCCTGATTATGTTCCTGGTGGCCGTAAACGGTTCGCTGATCGGGCTGCTGATCTCCAGCATGGTGTCGACGCCGGACAAAGCCTTGACGCTTTTCCCGCTGATTCTCATTCCGGAACTGCTGCTGTGTGGTTTGTTCCTGCCCGTGCGTCCCATCCGCACCATCATTCCGATAACCAACGCTCAGATCCTGGACGGCCAGATGTTCGCGCCCCCTGAAACGGTAAAAGCTGCCAGCGAGGCAGAACAAGGTCAATTCGCGCACCAGGTGGCGGGGGCTCTGGAGCCGTCACCACAAACCAAGAAGCTCCTGCAAAGATATACCCCCGCCCCCACGGACGGCATGGCACCCCCCGTCCGCCTCCTTTCGGCGCTGGCGGTTTCCCGTTGGGGCTTGGAGACGCTGGGCGACCTTTGCTTGCATGGATCGCATTCTCTCGATGATTCAGCGTATAAGATCATTAACACGATTACCATTTCGCTGCATGATGACGATGTAAAGAAGCTGGAGGACGGATTAAACGCGACGTCGGAGTCCGTTCTGGCAACCGGCGGGTTTCCTCTTCCCTCTCGTTTCTGGCAAGACAAGGGGCCCTACCTGGCGATTATGACAGGCTATGCCGTCCTCATGCTGGTGGTTGTCCTGATCGTGATGAAACGCAAAGACGTGAAATGAAAGTGACAGAAGCTGTGAACCAGGCCTAAGGCCCTGGCGCCGCATCAACTGCTTCGGAGGATGGACTTCGGCCCGGCTTGCCACCCGTCACTTACCCGTAGGCACCGCCTCTAAAAGGAGTCAACATGGACAGTGGTCTCTCTACCATCCGAAACCTGCTCTACATCGTTCTTGTGCTCGCGCTCTTGTCAACCCTCGCGAACTTTTACCTCGGTTCACAACTGGCTCAGAATAGCGATGAGCTGAAGACCTTCGGCAGGCTTTTACAAAAGCAGATGGAACAAAATGTGGTTGGGCAGTCGGAGCAGTTGCAGCAGAAGATGGATAAACTTGACCAGGACGCGGCGGGCATCGATGCGAAGTTGCAAAAGGCCCAGGACGATTTTGTGGCCAGGATGAATGTCGAACTGCCTCGCATCATGGACAACTACATCAAGACGCGGGCGCCCATGATGGAGCGGCAAGCTATGAAGCAGATTCCCCACTAAGAAAGGGACGGGGGGCCGGGAGAACACGGCGATTACCCTACCGTTTTCAAATCCACACGAAAGAGTTGTTCTCCCATGAAGAATTCGTCAGCGTCGGCAAGTTCGATCTCCGTACGCACGCGCCGGTAAACCCCATTCCGGCTGCGCAGATCCTGCAAAACGAAGCGCCCCGGCTGGGCAACGATACGGGCGTGCGCGCCTGACATGTACGGGTCGTCCTCAAAGACCAGGTCGCCTTTGGTCCGGCCCAATGTCGTCTCAGGCTTATCGAGCTTGAACTCCGCAACCACTTCCCCACTCAATTTGATGTGTTCCAGCTTGGCGGTGAGTGGTCCCTTTTGCAGCCGGGGGGCACCCCACACCATGGTTCCCTCGGTGGCTTCGCGGTTGAGCGAATCGTCAAGGCTCTGGGTCACAAACCGGAAAAGTTCCCGGCCCAGAAGAAAGATGTCGCCGGGAACCAGTTCCGTGTCCTGCTTTTGGCGGATATAGGAGCCATTCTGGCTGTTCAGGTCTTTCAGCACTAGTTTGCCCTGTTTCACGGCGACAGAAGCATGCCGGGGAGAGAGCAAGGCGTCCGCCGGATAACTCAGATCGCATTCCTGGCTACCGATGATCGTTTCCCGGGAGATCGGCACCGTCCTACCCACGGATCCATCAGGCTTCTTTTCGGAAATCTTAGCCTCGATGCGGGGCACTGCGCGGAGACCCGAAAAGACCACGGTTCCCCCCTCCATTGCCGATTCCGGGAAGCTCATTTTGGGAGCCCCTGGCGGCACGGGTGATGGCGGAGGGGGAATGGACCCCACGGGGCGCGGCGGAGATGTCATGGGCCGAGGAGGGATCGGTGGGGGGGGCGGCGCTACAGGGCGCGGCGGAGAGGTGACAGCCCGGGGGACCGGCGGAGGGGGTGGAGGCGGCGGAGGCGCAGCCATAGGGCGCGGCGGCGGGGGCGCAGCTGGCCTCGGCGGGGACATGGGTTGTTGCATAGGTGCAGGCGGCGCGGCCACTGGAGCTGGCGCCGCCGGGAGGGACGTCCCGCAATAACCGCAGAACTTACTTCCGACGGGGAATGATTTGTGACACTTTGGACACATCACCTGCGCAATGACCGGCCCGGCAGGGCCGCGTAGGCCGGGCGCGCCGGGGGAAGGTGCCGGGGGGCCGGGCGCCACAGGAAGTGGTGCCGGCCCTGGGTATTGCGGCTTCCCGCAGCGAGCGCAAGAGGCAGCGGTAGCCGGATTCATAGCCCCACAGGAAGCGCAGCGGGTGTAACGCACAGTTCCTTGCTCATTGGTATCGGCGGTCATTTTCCACTCATTTCGGGTTCGGTCGGCTCTACTCGCCGGTGGCCTTTATCCAGACGGGGTTAGTATAGCAGCGAAACTCACTGTTGGCGCCGTTTCGTGTGCTAGCCACCAACCGGATATAGATCCAACCTGGGGATCCTTGTTTCAAGATGGCATGGAGATCGTAGGGGACCAGCCCATTGCTGGCAAGAGCCTTGGCGGAAGGCACTGGCACCTCCACGGGCGGCAATTCTCCAGTGGATGTTCCCACGATCAATTTAACGGATTGAAAGGGCCCAAACTCCTCGCTGCTCACCCACCGGAGCTGCAAGGGGGGAAGCGATTTCAGGGGACTGGAAAGCTCCTGTCCAATGCCGACGTCCTCGGGGTCGTCAAGAGAGCCATTGGCGTTGCGATCAAATCCGGCAATCAGAATGGGCCCATTGCTTGCCACGGATCGACCATCCCGCAGGGCACGCAGGATGTTCTCTCCGCGGGGACCCGTGCCGCCCGGGGCGTAAACCACGGTGGAAATCCGCCCCAGCGCGTTGTCCTCGGCGTACCCATTGATTCCGCGGGAGGGCTTGCCAAGAAAGTCAGTGACGTCCATGCTGGCTTCGAAGTCCAGGTCCCCGTGGGCGTCGGACCCAGCCGCCATGAAGGCTTTGAATAGGGGACCATTCGCACCATCTGCACGGGGTGCCAGGCCGCGTTGAAGCAGCGGCTGCCACCCCAATTTGATGCCCTGCTCGAGCCGCACGTACTGATCGGCGCTCGGATCGGGTTGGAAGCAGGCTCCGGCATCATCGTGGGGGCGAATGCAGAACGGGTCTTGCATGTCGTCAGCCGTCAGCATACTCGCGCGGTTCCATGGCTCCAGACCTACCAAGCCGGGTTGGAGTTGCTTCCCGTCAGGCGCAAGGAAATCCGCCTCAAGGTCCCATGTTCCTCCCCGCATCACCGGACTAATCGGATCAAAAGGGTGGGCGGCGTAGGCAAAGCCTCCCCCGGCGGCAATCCGAGCCAGGATGTCCTTGATCGCCGTGGCAGGATAGGCGACGGACCCGTCGCCCGTTACGATGACCGTGCTGGTGGGGTGCTCGGAGTCGGGAAACCCTTTGTCCGGATCGTCGGGTGAGGGCGCCGCCACCATATGGACGGTGGTCAAGACGGCGTCCTTGCCTGATGCAAGGGTGATCTCCTCCCCGCGAATCAGCATCAAGCGCCCGTCGCGAAGCTTCTCGACGTCGTCCAATTCCGCGTTGTAGCTCTCGGGAGACAGGTCCGTGGAGTGATCGGTAAGAAGCAGCCAATCCATTCCCGCCTGGATTGCGGCCTGCTTGGTGACCTCGAGCGGGTACCCGCGTTCCGCGGGGTTGTCCGTATACCCTGAGTGGTAATGAACGTCTCCTCTGTACCAGTTGGATATCTGAGGAAGGGGAGGGGCATTCAGGCTGACCCGCAAAAAGAAGTCCTGGGGCGGCCAATCCACGGCCCGAATTGACACCCAGAGGTCTACTGATGGGAAGGGTCCGCCTAGGAAGTGGCTGGCGAGATAAGATTGGATCGCGTCGCGGGGAACCTCGATGATCTTCTTAATGCGATCTTGAATTGCCAGGGGTTGGCCGCCGGAGCGCGCATCGAAAGAAAAGTCCTTGCTCGTTCCCAAAAGGAGGGGATTGTTGGCGAACTGATGCCGGGAGCCGGAGGGTTTCACGAAGACAATCACACCCTGGAATTGCACGGGATCGCGTTTAACGTAATTGGAAACCCCTGACCCCGTCGTGTGAGCTTCCTGTTCGACGCCGTTGATGATCTCCACAAATATGGGTAGGTAAACATCTCCGGGGTTTCGCAAAGAGCGTGGCGCATCGGCGCGGAAGAACACTCCCGTCTTCGAGAGTTTTTGCTTCAACTGGTCTACCAACCCCTCCTGGGATTGGGGAAAGGCGGGGATACCCGCAAGGCACGCCGCAACGACGAGGGTGCGGAGAATGAATGTCGAACGCGAGCTCAAGAAATTCATGGAATCAGCTTCCGCGCTACCTGAATGGAGATGCACTGGTCCGCCGCGACCGCCAGCGCCGCCACTTTCCCGTCGGGATCAAGCAACGGCGCCCCCGGATCTCCCGGATCAGCCTTGTGGTCCATCTGCAGCGCCCCTCCCTTAACGTTCACCTGAACACTGAGAAGGCGCGGAGCAATTTGCGGTTGGCTGAAGCCAAAAGGATAACTGCACAGGACCAGCTTGGGAGCGGCGGCAAGCGTAGCTGCCGGATCCATAAGCTGCAGGGGTTGAAGATTCGAACCCGTTATCTGCAGCAGGGTCAGATTCGCGGTACCCTCCGCGTGCAAGTGCAGCGTGCCCTTCTCCCCGGAGTCCGGGTCCTGATAATCCTGCGGAACCATCTCATCGGGCGGCGACGAGAGAATCTTCAGGGAATGCTGCTCCGTGCCGAGGGCGGATTGGTAATTACGCTGGCCGTCTGCTCCCGTCACTTGCGCGCCCGCGGGCCAGGCATAGGTCTTCACACTTTTGGGATCGAGTTCCAGGTGCTGGTGTTCGATCAGGAAGTCAACTTGGGGGTCGAATTTCCACGGCTGGATCACGCGCTTGGCCGTCAGCATTTTTCCATCGGCGCTCACCAGGAAGCCTGTGCCCACTTGCGAAAAAAGTTCCGACGCATTGGACTTCGGATCGCGTATGAGGTATTCCGTGCACAAGAGATAAACCGCGGAATTCACCTTGCCACCCAGATCCTTGTCCAGACGCAGTTTCGCCAGATGTTGCTTCGCCATGTTGACGGCCGCGGCGGACTTCGGGTCTGCGAGGGTGTCCAGGACTTTGTCGGCGGTCATGTGCAGGAGAGGATTGCCCTGGAAAAAGTTGAGGGGAACCTGTTCCTTCAGGCTGACCGGGATGACGACCTGCTTGGCGCGCAGCGCCAGTTTCTCGATTGAGTTCAGTTTGATCTCAATGAAGCTCTGACCCGTGATTTCAATCTTATCCTTGTCCACCAAATCCCGGACCGGCTGCATGGAATCGAGATCCGCAAAGGTGATGGAACAACTAAGCGGTGCGGGAAGATCAACAGATTCCTTGGTGGACAGTTTGAATTCCTGATCGAAGGTGTCGATGTGGACGGGAATCCCGTTTATCGCGACATCCTGAAAATACATGCGTTGCACGGTGGCGGAACGATCTACGGGTTTAATGCTGACGGAAAGGCCGAGCAGCAGGCGGTCAAAATTGATGTCCCGGAAGGAGAGACTCTTGTAGACAGCCGGATTGGGAGCCGGTTGCCCACCCTTTGTGGGAAGCTGATAGATCTTGGCGCCGCGAATCGCCTCTGGCATTTGAGCAATGGGTTCGGCCTGTCGTGCGAGGGCAGGGGCAGAGAGAATCCCGAGGATCAGGACACTCCGCCCAAGGAGGCTGGCACGTATTGGACTCGAGTGCAGCAAGCACATTTTATAAGGACTCCCTGTTATGTGCCGCCCCGCAGCGGCTTTTCTGAGAAACCCACCTTCCCTAGGGGGCGGGATCATTCCAGAAAACCTCATAGACTTCCACGGGTTTCTCTTTACCCTTCACGCGGATGGCGTCCAACTGCTTCCCGGGTATTTTGCCACCCAATTGCGAGTAAGTGTCTTCGGAAACAAGGATCTGTCCCGGGGCGGCATTCGAGCAGAGTCGCGAAGCCAGATTGACCGAGTCGCCGATGACCGTGAAATCCATGCGTTTGGCGGAGCCAATGTTTCCTGCTGTCACCGGCCCTGTATTCACCCCAATTCCCATTCGGAGCGGGGTTTGGCCGCGGCCTTCCCAATCACTATTGAGACTTGCCAGGGCCCGCTGCATGTCCATCGCTGTCTTCGTGGCGCGAACGGGGGCATCGGGCATGGGCAGAGGCGCTCCGTAAACCACCATGATTCCGTCCCCAAGGTACTTGTCGAGCGTCCCCCCGCTCTCAAAAATGATATCCGTCATCTCCGTGAAGTATTCATTGAGCAATTCCACCACGGCGTGGGGTTGCATATTCTCGGACATGCGGGTGAAACCTCGGATGTCGGAAAACAATATCGTGACGACCTGGTTCTCCCCTCCCAATTGGATCTTATCCGGATTGGCGAGAATCTTCTCGGCGATGCTGGGGCTGAGATAGCGCTCGAGCGCCTGCCGCTCCACCATGCGCCGGGCCAGTTCATCGTGAGAACGCGCATTGTCGAAACTGATGGCCGCTTCGGCGGCAATCACGGAAAAGATGCTCAGTTCCTCCCGGGAAAAGGCGTAGGGCTTACTCAGGCAATCGACGTAGAAAATCCCGAAAACCCGGTCCTTATAAATCAGCGGTGAGCACATCGCCGAGCGGATGCCCGACATGCGCAGGCTCTGGCTGGTGGAGAATCGTTCGTCGGTGCTGGCATCGTAAATCAACAAAGGGACGCGGTCATTCATCAGTTTTTCCCTGATGGCAGTCGAGAGAGCCACGTCCCGCGCCTCAGCCTTCAAGGACTCATCCTTGTGAAGGACGACGGCGGGCTTGAAACCCTTCTTGTCGTCGCGGAGCAGATACACAAAGCCCCGTTCGACGTTTTCCATTTGAAACAGCAGTTCCATTACACGCTGCATGATTTCGTCGGGCAAGAGGACCGAGGAAAGGGTCGTGCCCACCGACAAGAGCAGTTTCAGGAGGCCGTTCTCCCTTTCGAGAGCCTTGAGGCGCTCCTGCATCGGCACCTCAGCGACAGGCGCGGTGGGGGGAGCCAGCCGCAAGGCCGCCCCCAGGTTCTCCGCATCCACCAACCCATTGACATCGGTTACGGTTCCGCTACCTGCCTCAACGTGCAGATCGGCGCCGCGGGCCGCCTCATACCTCAACTCATACATGCCGATGGCGACCTTGTCATGATCCTTTAGTCGATGCTCCCGGATCTCCACGTTGTTAACAAAGGTTCCATTCATGCTCCCCAGATCATTCAACAGGGTGATATCGCCGGGAAGCACCGTAATCCGCACGTGATGGCGGGATACACTGGGATGGCGCAACACCAGATCGTTTGAGTCCACCCTTCCCACGCTGATCGTGGGGCTGGTAATTTCAAAGATCTGGGTTCGGGATGAGGGATCGGTAATGACGAATCGAGCCATGCAGGCAGTCTCGTTTACTCCACCTCAGTTGCGGCGCCTCTCTCGCTGTTTCGCACGGATGTCTCCGCTATTGCTTACTCAGATTCTCGCTAAGAGGGAGTGTCGCCCCTTCCGAGACGCTCACTTGCTTCTGAACCGGTGCATATCCGGGAAGCGATATGGTCAAGGCATGAGCCCCAACGACCAACCGAAAAGACGTGGGCGTAGGCGTGCCGACCGGCGCCCCGTCCGCCTGCACCGTGGCGCCTGGCGGGTTGGTGTGAACCTCCACAATCCCGGTTGGCTTAGCCGATTGAGCAGTCAGCTTCGCTGTCAGGATGCCTCCGCTGGTCAGAGTGATGGTATGCCCATCCGGAGTCTCCCCGGGTAGTTTCGCGGTAAAGGTGTGAGTGCCGGGGGGCAGGGTCGCATGGGCCGGGCTCGGCCCGTATGATTTTCCGTCAATGAAAACCTCAACCCCGGCCGGCACGGTGACAACGTTGAGTTCGCCGAGGGGGGCTGAAAGGTTCCCCGCCACTTTGCTGATTTGGCCGTTCTCGATCGTTACACTCTGCCGGAAAGCCTCGAAGCCATCTTTGTAGATCATCACGTTGTGGGTCCCGGCAGGGACGTCAGGGATGGTGCGGGGCGTCAGCCAACTTGGGTCGGACCGTCCATCGATGGAAATCGCAGCCCCCTCAACGTTGGCGCTCACTTCCAATTCCCCCACCTTTGCTCCCGCGGGATGAGGACGCGATTCAGGCTTGGAAACCACTGGCGGCGGGGGCGAGACCACCGCGGGCTTGGAGGGCGGAGCTTCAGTCACCGTGGTTTGGGTTGGAGTCGCGGGTGTGGCCGTTGAAGTGCCCGTAGGTGCTCCGGGGGCCGGCACCGCCCCGGTGGACGCGGAGGGGGGCGGACTTTGTGTCGCTGCCGTGGTCGCCACCGGCGGGGAAACCACCGGGGCCACCGGCTG
Organism: Terriglobia bacterium; assembly: GCA_035501695.1. Classification (GTDB taxonomy): domain Bacteria; phylum Acidobacteriota; class Terriglobia; order UBA7540; family UBA7540; genus Bog-366. Next base: position 9,241 of record DATJVT010000263.1, read on the forward strand.
ACTTTTTGGCCGCAAGTAGAGAAAGTAAGCGGCTCCCGCCATCACCGCCACAAATACGAGTGCTCCCAGGACCCAGACAATTTGTGGGACGGCTTGCCGGGGTGGGGGGGCGGATGGAATTGTCTCGGCCTCGACCGAGCTTCCGATGGGGGCCTCATCCAGCCCCAGGGGTGCGGGCGGGGGCGGCGGGTACCCGGCTTGAATTCGGGGAGGAGGCGGGGGAGGAGGGGGGGGCGCCGCTTCCATCGGCACCGCCATCGCGCTGAGAATCACCGTTCCCTGGCCTACCGATGTGCTGCCCAGATTCTTGTAGTTCCTCAGGTCCTCTGCCAATTCGCGGCACGTCTGGTAGCGTTCGTCCACATTCTTGGCGAGCGCCTTGGAGATGACGTAACTCAAGCCGCCGTGAATGGAAGCGTCCAATTCTCTGGGCGGAATGGGATTCTCATTGATGATCTTATAGATCACGGTGGTAATGTTCTGGCCCCCGAAGGGCTTTTCGCCGGTCACCAACTCGTAGAGGATGACGCCCATGGAGAAGATGTCGGAGCGGCCATCGATCTGGCGGCCTTTCACCTGTTCCGGCGACATGTAATTGGGGGTCCCCAGGATCTGCCCGGCCTGCGTCATACCCATGGACATCATCTTGGCGATGCCGAAGTCGGTCACTTTCACCAGGCCGTTGTGCAGAATCATGATGTTCGCCGGCTTGATGTCCCGGTGCACGATCTTGTTCCGGTGCGCGTGGTCCAGGGCGCTGCACACCTGGTCATAGATGGGCAGAATGGTCTCAATCGGCAGAATGTTCTGCTCCTGCACGATCTTCTCGAGGGATTTGCCTTCCAGGAATTCCATGGCCAGGTAGAGAACGCCCGCGTCCTCGCCAAAGTCGTAAACGGTGATGATGTTGGGGTGCGCCAGAATTCCCGCCGCCATCGCCTCCCTTTGGAAGCGCGTCTTGTACTCTTGAAACTCATGGGGAGAGAGACCTTCCGGAAGCATGGTCTTGATGGCTACGGTGCGGCCGATGACGGGGTCAAATCCCTGATAAACTACCCCCATCGATCCGCGGCCCAGTTCGCCGACGATTTGATAGCGGCCCGCTTTGGTCATTGCTTCGGCCATAATGCCTCGCTTTCACACCTCCGGCGCCCCCGGTGTGAGTCAGGGAACCTGCCTTTCGGTTTTCGTCTTTCCACTACTACCACGCGTTGGCCTAACCGGCTTCAGAAACAAAGCCTTATCAGCAGGCAAAGCCTAACTCAAGTGGGATTGCAAGTCAACGGTACTACCGTCCAGTACTTCCGTCCTGATCGTGACCCACGGGCAGGCGGCATGCCGCCCTCCTGGCCATGATTTCACCCGGGCAGGTCCCAGTCCCGGACTCCGCGGGAGCCGGTCCGCACTCCTGAAAGCCTGGTGGGAAGAGCGCTTTTCGTTCTAAATCCGGCGAACGCCCCGCCGACCAAGGATCCCCACAGAGGGCGCGCCTTTCCGCCGGTTGCCACTGGTGCTATCTTGCAGTCATTGCTTGAAAAATGGTTCGGGGAGTATATACTCCCCCGAAGATGTAGGGCCGAAGAGCCTTCGGCCAAGGCCGAGCGCTGCTCGGCCCTACGTCCGGTCGAGCGCTGCTCGGCCCTACGGACGCCCGACCGCCATTCCGCCCCGCCAATGAAATACGACGCGAAAATCCATCATCGCGGTTCCATCCGCTTCACCCATTATGACTATTCTCTGCCCGGAGCATATTTTGTAACGATCTGCTCATTTGGCAAGCAGGGCATCTTCGGCAGTGTGGTTGGGGACCAGATGTGTGAAAACGATTGCGGCAGAGTTGTGCGGGAACAATGGTTCGACACCGTCCGCATCCGACCGCAAATTGAACTCGACGCCTTTGCAGTGATGCCTAATCATTTGCACGGAATTCTTTGGATTCTCGGCCCAAAGGGCGAGCACATTCTGTAGGACAGCGGTTATGTCATTCCAGACCCCGTAGGGCCGAAGAGCCTTCGGCCCATTGTTGCGCCCAACGCCATTGGGCCACGCGCGGACGTAGGGCCCAACAGCGTTGGGCCCAGGCCGAACGCTGTTCGGCCCTACGACCATGCCTCCCCATCACCCCTCGTCCCCGCCAATGCCATACCACCCATGCGACCGCGCTCGCTGGCGTCCTGGGCATCCGGGTTTAAATCCGCCGTCACCAGCCGAATTCGGAAACTTTGGAAAGATCCTTCCGCGGCGGTGTGGCAGGAGGATTACTTCGAACGCATCATCCGCGATGAAAAGGAATTGTTGAACATCCGCGATTACATTCTC
>DATJVT010000264.1:0-2190 GCA_035501695.1 Terriglobia bacterium
CTGTTCCACCATGCGGTCGAGAGCATCGAAGGTCAGGGCCACGGGGCGGCACTGATCGAGTTGCCGTCCGAACTAAAGCCCCATTTTTATCTCGCCATAACCCGATTCATTGCAATGCGCAGGTGGCGGGATTAAACCGCCGCGACGGCAGTGTCGGGCGGAAGACCCGGCGAAACGGCATGGTCGGGCGGAAGACCCGGCGCTACTTCACATGGGATTGTGGCAGGCGGTTAGGGGGTGGTGTACCTCCGGTGTCGAGGCGGGCTCTGCAAAGGGCAGGGCCATCTGGGGATGACGGGCGGCGGGGGGCACCTCGCGCCGATTACCCTCCAGGTTGTATCGCGAGCGAAGCGCCGCCATCAAACGACTAATCTTCTCAGGGTATTCCCCGCGCAAATACGCCGACCGCGCATAGAGCTTCCGGTAGCGTTGGACGAGGTGGGGAAACTCCCGCTCCAGAAAGGGCATGAACTGTTTCAAAGCGGAAGGCATGAGGAACAGGACGTTCCCATACAGGAACCTGGCGCCGGCTTGCGAGGCCTGAGCGGCCAGCGTCCCCAACATCAGCGGGGCGTCGTTCAAGCCCGGCAGGATGGGCATGGCGTTCACCCCTACGTGGATCCCGGCCTCGGCCAGCTTCCGTACCGCTTCCAGACGCTGGGCGGGAGGGGGAGCCTTGGGTTCCAGCAGACGCGCCAAACGCTCGTCGTGAGTGGTGACCGTCATGTGGACGCTGAAGCGGTGCCGTCCGGCCAGGGAGCGCAGCAGGTCGATATCGCGGAGAATCAGGACCGACTTGGTGGTCACGGAAAGGTCCAGGCCGCGGAATTCCGCGAAAACCTCCAGCAGGCGGCGGGTGATTTCAAATTGGCGCTCGGCGGGCTGATAGGGGTCCGTGGCCGTTCCCAGGGCGATCGGCAGACCTTTGTCGCGGCCCAGGCGCAACTCGGCGCGCAGCAGGTCCGGGGCATCGGCCTTGGCATATATTTTGCGCTCGAAGTCGTGGCTGTCCCACATCTCCATGAATTCATGGGTGTAGCGGGCGTAACAGTAGTGGCAGCCGAATTCGCAACCGCGGTAGGGGTTGATGGTCCAGGCAAAAGGCATGCGCCCGCTGGACTCGCGGTTCAGGGTGGAACGGGTCGTCAGGTGGAAGTACTCCACCTCCGCGCGCTCCCGGACCAAGGGACTCTCGGCCGCCAGGCGCGCGATTCCGACCAGAGGCAATTTGTCAGCCGGTCCCCGCAGAGAAGTGCAGCCCATAGGAACCTCCCCTCTCAAATCCGGATCGATTTTCGCTTTTTATTCGCCTATTGTCAAGGGGGAAATTGTTGGCCACGGGGTGGGGTAGCCTGACAATTTGTCGATGTCGCCGCGGACGGCCGTGTCCAACCGGGCCCTTCCGGCTTGGTGGGCACGATTGGGCACCTCAGATCGGCGCCACGCCCCCCGAAATTCAGCAGATTAAAGACGAACTAATCGACGAGGTTGAGTGGGAATTGGTTGCGCCGGAGACGACAAGTAGGAAGGGCCGCCACGGCCGCAACGTTGGAGCCCCTGGCCAAAAGAAAAGGGGCACCGCGCTCTGAGTGGTGGAGCGACGTGCCCCTCAAAAACTCGAACCGCTCTCAAGGAGAAGAACCATTAGCCTCACTGCCTCGAATTCCCGCGCCTGAACTTGCGGGATCGATGGCGACTCTGTGTGGCCGAGGATTCGCACCGCTGGCAGCCAGGCCTCAACCCCATGGACTGACGGCGCATGGACATCGCCGCTGGGGGGGTCACTTAATCATGACTACTGGCACTTCTGGCAAGTTTCCGCTTGTTTCAGCTGCATAACGGCATTATGTATTGCCTCCATCGCCGCTTGTCGATGGCCGCAGAAATCGTGGTTGGCGTCCTTCAATTCCTGCTGGGCAGAATGAAGCCCATCAATCGCCCCGTGAATGTTAGGACAAGCATGGGGCATGGGAACAGCGGGAACCGGCGCGGCGATGGCGACCGCCTCACTCACCGGCTGCACTTTATAACCTAAAACGTGCATGGTGACTGCCGCAAAGGCAAGGGTTGCCAACACGGTGATGATCGTTCGTTTCATATTTCCTCCTGAGATTTGAATTCGTACTACCCACAGCAAATGGCGTCACTATACACAATGCGACTTTCCTTCGCAAGTCCAAACACGTGGCA
>DATJVT010000265.1:0-17069 GCA_035501695.1 Terriglobia bacterium
GAACGGTGGGCGCTCCTGTGCCTGAGCCATCCGCCCCCGCGACGAAAGGGAAAAGGGCATGAGCACCAACTCCATCAATTCTCTCCTGTCCAGCCTGGGGGTTTCTACCAACGAGTCGGTCAGTCAACTCTTGGGGGAAACGAGCACTTCGACATCCGCGAATGCAGGCAGCAACTCGGCCATTCAAGATGCGGTGAACGCTATCCTGAATTCCGCTACCAATACTGCCGGGAGCGGAATTGACGTGACCTCTACGGTGGACGCCATTCTGGAAATCGACGCCCAACCGGAAGTGCAGTTGCAGAACCAGGTGACGGCCCTCAATTCCCAGACGACCGCATTGCAGGGCTTGCAAACCGATCTGACCAATTTTCAAACCGCGTTGCAGGCGCTGACCGATTACGCCGGGGATTTCAGTGGCTTAACCGTGAGTTCCTCGAACAATGACGAGGTGAGCGCCACGGCCGCGAACGGGACGGTTGCCGGATCGCACACGGTTTCGGTGACCCACCTCGCCACCACGGCCGCGGATTACTCTGCCGCCTTTTCGTCGGCCAACGTGGCGCTGCCCACCGGGCAGTTTGCCCTCACCGTGGGGTCGAATTCCGCAGTGGTCATTCCTGTAGACAGCGCAGATGGTACCAACACCCTGAGTGAACTAGCCGGTTATATCAACAGCCAGAATCTGGGCGTTACGGCTTCCGTAATCAGCGACAACACGGGGTCGCGCTTGGCACTGGAAAGCCAGACCTCCGGCGCAGAGGGTCAGATCAAGCTCTCCAATGACTCCACCTCCGCCGACTATTCCACATACTTTTCTTCCGGAACCGCCGTGCTCCCAATTGGGTCATTCGAGCTTCAGGTGGGCTCCAACGCGCCCGTGACCATCCCTGTCGACAGCGCCGACAACACTTACACTCTCAACGGCCTGGCGAGTTACATCAACCAACAAAACCTGGGAGTTTCGGCTTCGGTAGTAACCGATTCCGACGGATCCCGCCTGGCACTGATCCCGCAAACCTCCAGCGCGGCGATCACCATCTCCAATGACACCACGGGTGGTGGCAATGGACTGGGCATCACCAGCGCGTCAGGGGGCGGCATGGAGTTTTCCCAGGCGGTGGAGGGATCGGATGCGGCCCTGAGCGTGGACGGCATCCCCGTTGACAGCGCCAGCAACACCGTCGAAGGGACGATTCCCGGCGTCACCCTGACGCTTTCCGGTGTCACCAACTCCACCGGCACCGATAACCCCGTAACCCTTCGGATTGTGCCCAACTTGACCCCCATCGCCACGGACGTCAACAATTTCGTCAGCAGCTGGAACACCTTGATCGGGGCGATCAATACCGGCTTGGAATACAACAGCACCACCGGTGCAGCCGGCAGTTTCGTAGGCGATTCTTCCCTCGACCTGTTGCAGGAGCAATTGCTGACCGCCATCGGCTCCAGCATGTCGGGCAACAGCGGCTTGGTTAATCTGCAGTCACTGGGGATTGAAATGCAAGACGATGGCACGCTGAGCGTCGACAGCACGACGCTGAACAATGCCCTGCAGAATAACTTTTCGGCGGTGCAAAACCTGTTCCAATCCACCACGGGAGTGGGCCAGGCGCTCAGCCAGTCGCTGACCAGCCTGACCGACCCGGTGAACAGCCCCTTGGCCGTGGACCTGAACAGCCTCAGCTCGCAAGTAAAGGACCTGAATACTCAGATCAGCGATTTTCAGTTGCAGCTCCAGAATACCCAGACTCAGCTGCTGTTGGAATACAACACCATTAACACCACGCTGGAACAGCTACCGGAGACACTGGCCTCCATCAACAGCCAGCTCGACGCTCTTAACCCAACTAAGACCACTTGAGGTTACCTTATGCGCCATCCTGCCCAAGCTTATCGCCAATTTTCCGTACAAGGCGCCACCCCCCTGGGGTTGGTGGTTATGCTTTACGACGGAGCAATTGCTGCCCTGCAACGGGCAGCGAGCGCCATCGAGGCCGGGGATATTCAGAAGAAATGCAATCACCTGAATCGCGCGCAGGCGATCATCGCGCAACTGGAGGGTACTTTGAACTTTGAGCAGGGTGGAGAAGTGGCGGAGACCCTCAAGACCTTTTACGCGCATTCCCGCTCCCAGGCGCTCAAGGCCAACTTGCAGAACTCTGCCGAGATACTTCGTTCCCTTATTCAGAATTTCACCCTCGTCCGCGACGCTTGGCACCAGGCCGATCGAGCGCCGTCGCCGCCGTCACCCGACCATGCTTCCCGCCCATCGCCAGTGACTGATTCACCCACAAGTTCCTTGCAACTTGCAGGTTAAAACCTGATCTCAACCGCGATTGTTTAGAAAAAGACTTCAAGACAGACTTGGTTCGGCCGATAGAAAGGGTGACGGCGCCGGAAGCGCACCTTCCCTGCCGGAAGCCAGGATGGGTAAAAGAGCTCGGTCACAAGCGGGAAGAGCCGAGAGGGGAAACGGCAGACTTCTCTCGCAGGTAAAGTCCGGGGGAGCCGCAAGGCCCCTTCGAGTCCGCACCAAAGCTAGTCCGGTACCACGCGAGAGTCAACGTATGGGTGATATGGACGACATCGTGAAGGATTTTTTGGTCGAAAGCAATGAGAACCTCGACCAGCTTGACCGCGATCTGGTGACCCTGGAAAAGGATCCAACGGCCCGCGAGGTACTTTCCAGCATCTTTCGAACCATCCATACCATCAAGGGGACCAGTGGTTTCCTGGGCTTCTCCCGGTTGGGGGCTGTTACGCATGTGGGTGAAAACCTCCTCAGCAGTTTGCGCGACGGCCGACTGCGCCTGAACGCTGAAATCACCTCCGGTCTCCTGGCTATGGTGGATGCTGTTCGTCATGTGCTGGTAAACATTGAAAAGACCGGTCAGGAAGGGGAGGAAGATTACTCCGCGCTCGTCGAGGTGCTTACCCGCTTGCACGACTCTCCGGCATCCGCTCCCGGGGGAGAGGTAGCGGGCGCGGGCGCCGCCCAGCCACCACCTTCCAGGGGGGAGCCCGATCCCCTCGCCGGGGCCCTTCCAGCCCAAACGCCAGGGGGTCCCTCCGAGACCATCATGCCCCTGGGAGAAATACTGGTGCAGGCCGGCGGGACCAGTCCCGAACAAATCCAGGAAGCTCTGAAGGTTCAATCCCAGGGGGATACCCGCCGCTTGGGCGAGATTCTAATGGAGCAGGGTGCGGCGCAACCTGCTGCCGTTGTGGATGCTCTACAAGGGCAAGCCGAGGCAAGGTCATTGGCCGTCGCGGACAGCAGCATTCGCGTCGATGTTGGCTTGCTCGATAAATTGATGAATCTGGTAGGGGAACTGGTCCTGGCGAGAAATCAGATTCTCCAGTATTCCACCACCCAAGAGGATCCCACTTTCTTAAACACCACCCAGCGGCTGAACCTTATCACCACTGAGTTGCAGGAGAGCGTCATGAAGACGCGCATGCAGCCTATCGGGAACATCTGGACCAAATTCCCGCGCGTGGTGCGCGATCTCGCCTCGGCCTGCGGAAAGAAAGTCCGGCTGGAGATGGAAGGTAAGGAAACGGAGCTTGATAAGACCCTGATTGAAGCCATCAAAGATCCCCTTACGCATCTGGTCCGAAATGCCGTTGATCATGGCATCGAATCGCCGGAGAGGCGCATCGGAGCCGGCAAGCCGCCGGAAGGGCGATTGTTCATGCGTGCCTATCACGAGGGGGGACAGGTCAATATTGAAATCTCCGACGATGGCGCCGGAATCAACTTCGAGCGGGTGAAACAAAAGGCTCTCGAGAAGGGCCTGATCAGTGCCGATCGCGCGACACAAATCAGCGAGCGCGAGATAATCGCACTGATCTTCATGCCGGGACTGTCGACGGCGGAGAAGGTTACCAATGTCTCAGGCCGCGGCGTTGGCATGGATGTGGTCAAAACCAACATCGAAAGAATCGGCGGCACCATCGATATGCAGAGCCGTTTGGGCCTGGGGACGACACTCAAGATCAAGATCCCCCTTACCCTGGCGATCATTCCCGCCCTGGTGGTTTCCTGCGCAGGCGAACGCTACGCCATTCCCCAGGTGAGCCTGCTCGAACTCGTCCGCTTGGAGGGGGAACAGGCTCGCAAGGGGATTGAAATGATATACGGCGCTCCCGTCTACAGGCTGCGGGGGCACCTATTACCATTGGTCTACCTAAGTCAGGTACTGAAAGCGACCGAAAATCTGGACCGACAGGGGTTCTCGCTGCCCGGGGAAAGATCGGAAGAGCTACTGGACTTTGCTAACGCACGCGCCAAGCACCAGGAGTGGTGTGACAGGCTCAGGGGAGTTTTGGACGGCGCCATCGCCATGACGCCGGAACAGGCAGGGTCACAGCGAGATTGCGCCTTAGGGAAGTGGCTCTATTCTAATGCCCTCAGAGAGTATGAGGATGTCGCTGAAATCCATGATTTGGAGAAAACCCATGCCGCGTTCCACACCCTGACAAGAAACGTGGTGACTCACCAGGCAGCCGGCCGCCACGCCCAAGCGGAACACGATTTCAAGGATGTAGCACCCACCTCGGTGATGATCGCGGAGCTGTTGAATGTTGTCGAGAAAAAGGTGCTCGAATCTCAGAACGCCAACATCGTCGTGTTGCAAGCTGATGACCGCCAGTTTGGCTTGGTGGTCGACGAGATCAACGATACGGAGGAGATAGTCGTCAAACCCCTGGGTAAACAGCTCAAAGGAATCTCCTCTTTCGCGGGGGCGACCATCATGGGAGACGGACAGGTGGCTCTCATTCTGGATGTCCTCGGGTTGGCCCAGAGGGCCAACGTGGTATCAGCGACTCGCGACCGGTCCGTGGGTGAGAAAAATGAGGCAACAGCGGCAGGGGGTGACGAGGCGGAACCCCTTCTCCTGCTGCGGGGACCCGACGACGGGCGGATGGCTATGCCCCTCTCCCTGGTAGCGCGGCTGGAGGAGTTCTCCCGCTCCGCCGTCGAGAGGACAGAAGGACGCGAGGTGGTTCAGTATCGAGATCAAATTCTGCCTTTAATTCAACTCTCCTCCGCTCTCACCGAGCGCCGCCAATACGCCCGCGGGGCGGACTCATCGGAGTTGGATGCCAAAGATGCCAAGATTCAGGTGGTGGTTTATACCGATCAAGGGCGCAGCGTTGGGTTGGTTGTTGACGGCATCCTCGACATTACCCACGAGGCCGTCACGATCCGGAAAAAGGTGGGCCGGCGCGGGACTTTAGACTCCATGGTCGTCCAGGGTCGAGTCACGGAATTGCTCGATGTGAAGGGCATTATCCAGGAGGCCGATCCGACCTTCTTTCAAGACGCCGGCTGCGCGAGCGCCGGAACCGGCCGAGGCGGCTTCCTTAAGGCTCCGGTGGCGAGTCCTTAGTGTGGCGTGCAGGGGGGCGGCATGGCAGGTAAAAAGCAGTTCTCCACGTTTGTTGTCGATCAAATCCTCCTTGGCGTGGAGGTCGAGAAGGTCCAGGAGGTTATCCGGTATCAGAAAATGACGCGAGTCCCTCTGGCTCGGCCGGTGGTTAGAGGACTCATCAACCTGCGAGGCCAGATAGTGACGGCCATGGACATGCGTCGGCGGTTGGGCCTGCGGGAGCGGGCCCCGGACGACCTGCCCATGAACGTTGTGATCCGCCACGAAGATGGAGCAGTAAGTCTGCTGGTGGACGAGATTGGCGATGTCCTGGAGGTGGAGGATGATGCATTCGAGTTGCCGCCTGGGACCCTGGGGGGAGAGGTACGCGAACTGATCCGCGGGGCCTATAAGCTGAAGGGCACACTCTTGATCGCTCTCGATATTGAAAAGGTCCTGAACTTGGATACGGCGGCGCGGCCTGGGGCCTAGCGAGACGCACAACTTCCACCACGAGCATCGATGAAATCAAGTGCCGATTCACTGATTCGGAAAGTAGGAGGATTGAAATGCGGCAGACGAGCGGTCTATGCGAAAGATTTGCTATTGATGAGGACAATCTCAGCCGGCGGCGGGAGTATGTGCGCCTGGGCGATGAGGAGCAGAAGATCCTCTCGGAGCTGGGATCCTGGGCCGAGACCGCAGCCCCCGAGATCTCCAAGGACTTTTACGATTGGCAGTTTTCCTTCCCTCCTACCGCAGCCTTGTTTGAACGGTTCGCCCAGGAGCGCAAGCTCGCCTTGAGCGCGTTGCGGGAAGAGCTCGAAAGGACTCAAGCGGGTTACTTAAGAAGCCTCTTTCAGTACGCTCAGAGGGGCTGGGGGGTGGAGTACTTTGAGACCCGGCTGCAAATCGGCCAAACCCATGATCGCATCGATTTACCCTTCAAATGGTATATCGGCGCCTACATCGAGCTTGAACGCTTGGTCTGTTCCCGCTTGCGACAGCATTTCAAGAATAACGGGGACTTGGCGACCAAGGCGGAAGAAGCTCTCCTCAAACTGCTCAACTACGACATGCAAGCCGTCGGCGATTCATTCCTGATGAGCACGTTCGAGTCCATGGGATTCAGCACGGAATCCGTGGCGGCCGGGCCCGGATCAGACCGCACCGAGCATGTGGGCCAGATCAAGCAGGGAGTCACCGCCCTCCTCAAGCAGGCAGAGTTGCTGGCGAACCGGAATTTCTCGGACCCCGTATTACAGATCCGAGTTCCCGGCAAGCTGGGAGCCGCTTTTGGACGCCTCCTGGAAGACATCACCGACATCCATGGGCAGGTCACCGCCATCCATGCATCGCAGGCGGTAATCGAGTTCCGGATGGACGGAACGATTCTCGGCGCCAACGAGCATTTCCTCAAAGCAATGGGCTATACGCTGGAAGAGATCAAGGGCTGCAACCACAGCATGTTTGTGGACGAAACCTATCGCCAGAGCCGGGACTATCGTGAGTTCTGGGCCCGACTAAACCGGGGTGAATATCATGCGGGTGAGTACCGGCGGCTCGGAAAAGGGGGGAAGGAGGTCTGGATCCAGGGGACCTATAACCCCATCCTAAACCTGAGCGGCAAACCCTTCAAGGTGGTGAAATATGCCACCGACATAACAGAACGTAAGAAAGTGGTCGACACGGTGGCCAAGTACCTCGACAAGATCAGCAAGGGTGAAATTCCCGCCAAGCTGGCAGAAACGTACAGTGGCGACTTTGAGCTGATCAAGATCAGCCTGAACGAGTGCATCGACAACGTAAAGGCTCTGGTGACGGATGCCGACTTGCTGTCGAAGGCCGCCGTGGAGGGTGATCTTGGCAGGCGCGCCGATGCGTCCCGCCATCAGGGAGACTTCCGCGAGATCGTCAAGGGGTTTAACGACACACTGGATGCAGCGATCGGGCCAGTGCGGGAAGCCGGAACAGTGCTGCAAGCGGTCGCCGGCGGGGACTTAACCGCATCTGTTAAAGGAGACTACCAGGGCGATCATGCCCGCATTAAGGATGACATCAACGCCATGACGGTCAGGCTTTCCGAAAGCATGGCGCAGATCAGGGACAATGCGCAGACGCTCGCCACCTCTTCAGAAGAACTTTCCACGGTTAGCGCCCAAATGAGTTCCAACGCCGAGGAGACATCCAGCCAGGCCAATGTGGTCTCGGCTGCATCCGAGGAGGTGTCCAAAAACATTCAGGCAGTGGCGACGGCGACGGAGGAGATGAGTTCCAGCATCAAAGAAATCGCCAAGAGCGCCACGGAAGCGGCGAAAATTGCCACAGCGGCGGTGCGAATAGCGGAGAGTACGAACGCTACAGTCGGCAAGCTTGGCGAATCGAGCGCCGAAATCGGTCAGGTGATCAAAGTCATTACCTCCATCGCCCAGCAGACGAACCTGTTGGCCTTGAACGCCACCATCGAGGCGGCGCGGGCCGGGGAGGCGGGGAAAGGCTTTGCCGTCGTTGCCAATGAAGTGAAGGAGTTGGCCAAGGAGACGGCCAAGGCGACCGAGGATATCAGCCGGAGAATAGAGGCCATCCAGGGGGATACCAAGGGCGCCGTGGCGGCCATCGGACAAATCACCACCATCATCAACCAGCTTAATGATATCTCCAACACGATTGCCAGCGCAGTCGAGGAGCAAACTGCCACCACCAACGAGATTACCCGGAGTGTGAGTGATGCGGCCAAGGGAGGCTCGCAAATCGTGGAGAATGTCTCGTCAGTCGCCACGGCTGCCAAGGGCACGACCGAAGGCGCCACCAACACCCAAACTGCCGCGCAGGAACTGGCCCGTATGGCGTCAGAACTGCAACGGCTAGTTGGGCAATTCAGGTTTGACACGAGCACGGCCGCCACCGGGCATGCGGAGCTGCGCCCGGCCACACGGGCGCTTCCGGGTGCATACCCCACCAATCGGGACCCGGCACATCCGCGAACCACGGCGCGTGTTCAGTGAGGGGAAACGAAAGTCGCCCCCGCCAGGGCGCTGGGGCGATGAAGACGCAAAACTCGGAACTCCTGGCAACAGAAGGGGAAGCAAAGAGAATTACCGGGAAACGAGGGGGAGGCGCTGTGCGTGCACTCGTAATCGACGATTCCAAAGCCATGCGAAGCATCCTCGCCAGAATGCTCCACGGTCTGGGCTATGAAGTGGTGGAAGCAGCCAACGGCCGGGAAGCCCTGGAACGCCTCCAGATTGGCGGCAAGGTTGACCTGGCCCTGGTGGATTGGAACATGCCGGAGATGAACGGTCTTGAGTTTGTCCGCGCGGTGCGGGCGGAGCATATCCACGATGGCATCCTCTTGATGATGGTAACGACTGAAACCGAAATGGAAAACGTTGTACGAGCCCTCGCCGCGGGGGCCAACGAGTATGTCATGAAGCCCTTCACCCAGGAAGTCATCTTGGAGAAACTGCGCATATTCGGGATGGCGGGTTCCTGATGCGCGGAGCGCGTCACGCGCCAGGGGTGACCCGGGGCGGACCTCTCGCGGTGCCAGTCAAGCGTCATGACCCAGGATCGGAGTGTTATGCCAAAGATCAGGATACTCATCGTGGATGATTCGGTAGTGGTGCGGCGCATGGTCAGCGACGCGCTGGCAGCCGATGCCCAACTTGAGATTGCCGGCACTGCCGCCAATGGCAAGATAGCCCTTGCGAAGATTCCGCAGGTCAATCCAGATATCGTGGTCCTGGACGTGGAAATGCCGGAACTGGATGGTATTTCTACACTGGTTGAGATCCGCAAGTCACTCCCCAAGCTCCCCGTCATCATGTACAGCACCCTGACTCAGCGCGGAGCCGAAGCTACTCTCGAAGCGCTGTCCAAGGGGGCGACGGACTACGTGACCAAGCCTTCCAATGTCGGCAGTGCCTCGCAGGCGCTGGAGTGCATTCGGACGCAACTCATACCGAAGATCAAGGCAATTTGCTGCCGGACCTTGGAGGATGGTCTTCCCCCTCTCTGGGTCACTGCCCCCGCTGCTCCCAAGTCACTCCCGTTTCGAGTTTCTTCTACCCGCCGGGATGAACGAATCGACATTGTCGCTTTGGGGGTCTCTACGGGGGGCCCAAATGCTCTAGCTGGTCTTATACCGGGATTGCCCCGGGACTTCCCTGTTCCTCTAGTAATCGTTCAACACATGCCGCCTTTATTCACTCGTCTTTTGGCTGAGCGCTTGGCTGCCAAATCGCAGATCATGGTGGAAGAGGGGTCGATGGGCACCATCCTGCGGCCGGGTTGCGCCTGGGTGGCCCCTGGAGACTACCACATGGTGGTAGAGGGGGACCAAAATCAGGCAAGGCTTCGCACTTACCGGGGGCCGCAAGAGAACTCCTGTCGCCCGGCCGTGGACGTACTTTTCCGTTCCGTGGCTCACGTTTACAAATCCCACGTCTTGGCGGTGGTGTTGACCGGGATGGGCCAGGATGGCTTAAGGGGTTGCGAACATATTCGCGAGGTCGGTGGACAGATCTTCGCCCAGGACCAAGCCTCCAGCGTGGTTTGGGGCATGCCCGGCTATGTGGCAAACGCCGGCTTGGCAGATAGAGTGTTGCCCTTGGATCGTATGGGCATGGAGATCGTGCGGCGGGTTCGGATTGGCCGGGAGGCGACGCGAGAGTTCAAACTCGCACCCCGGACCGGGGAGGTGAACATCGCAAGATGACGCTCAGCCAACCGGATTTCAACTATATCCGCCGCCTGGTTCTCGATCAGTCCGCCATTGTGCTGGAAGAGGATAAGGGTTATCTCGTCGAATCCCGTCTGCTGCCATTGGCGCGACAGGAAGGCTTCGCCTCACTTGGCCTTCTCGTTCGAAGAATGCAGGCGGAGCCCTTCCACGGTCTTCACCGCCGGGCGGTGGAAGCCATGACCACCAACGAGACGTCCTTCTTCCGCGACTTCCATCCATTTGAGGCGTTGAGGAAGAGCGTGCTCCCCCAACTTATGGCGCGGCGGGCGGCGGCCAGCGAGTTAGCCGTCTGGTGCGCTGCCTGCTCTTCCGGGCAAGAGCCTTATAGCCTCGCCATTTTGATTCGTGAGAATTTTCCCCAATTGGCAAGCTGGAAGATCCGCATCCTGGCTACGGACCTTTCCTCGGAAATCCTGGCTCGCGCTCGCGAAGGACGTTTCAGCCAATTGGAGGTGAACCGCGGCCTCCCCGCCAGCTTGCTCGTTAGGTATTTTCAAAAGCGCGGGTGCGATTGGTATCTGCGAGACGATATTCGGGGCATGGTGGATTTCCAAATTGTGAACCTCGCCGGCACCTGGCCGTTTCTCTTGCCTGTGGATATCGTGATGATCCGAAATGTACTCATATATTTTGGCGTGGAAACCAAGAAGCAGATCCTCGGCAAGATTCGAAGGGTACTAAAACCCGACGGCTACCTGTTCCTGGGGGCAGCGGAAACGACCTTTAGTATTGATGATTCCTACGACCGCGTTCAGTTAGAGCGCGCGACATGCTATCGCATTCGAGCAGCCTAGGGAGCAAACATGGTGGTTACCGAGGAAGTCTTCTACAAGATTATCCAGGATACATGGACCTCCACGATGGGATTCCTGGTTGATCGTCCCTCCCAGATAGAGTTTCCATCCTGCAGTACATTCACGGTGTGCGTCAAAATCTCGGGGGCGTGGGATGGCGAGGTCCGTCTCCATTGTTCTCCCCCGTTGGCTCGACTCATTGCATCCGCCATTTTCCAGATAGACGCCAATCAGGCAGGAAACGAAGAGATTCTTGATGCTCTGAGCGAGCTCATCCATATTGTGGGGGGAAACCTGAAGGCCTTATTACCCCAACCCGTGAACCTCTCGCTCCCTTCTCTCCCTGATCCGACGAATTGGGCGCAGACCACCCCTCAGTGGCAATTGATCTGCAAATTGGTGCTTGCAACCGAGGGCTACCCCTTTGTTGTGACGCTCTTGGGGAGTCCTCCTGCAACACCTAATGTGGAGATTTCTGCCCACTGCAAAACGCGATCCCGGGAGGAGAAGTTGTAGGCGGTCCCACCCTCAGCTACAGGCAAGCTGGTGCTTCGATTGAGCCGCCTGAGTCCTCCTCCGGGTAAGGAACGTCTGTTATAAAGGAAAGCCCGGCCTTGAGGGAAACTGAACATCGGGGGGAGGCTCTCCGCTGGCAACCGCCAGTTGCTCCCCCCCGGGGGGTCTTGAACGCCGTCCCTGACCAATTGGCCGCGTCATTGAGTGCGACAGTAATTTGAAGGGCATTATCGCTAACACGAACCCGCCCACGCTCGCTGCATTCGCGTTGGTCAAGGCAACTGGAACGCCAAGGGGCAATTCGCTTAGGCGCCGGTAGCCTTGGCGAAACTGCTTATGGCTTTTGCCTCGTCGTCATGAACGTCGAATACTGTATACAGTTTGGTGATCTGTAACAGGTCATGAACTTTCTTGGTGAGATTGAGAAGCTTCAGGGCGCCGCCTTGCTTGGATACGCCCGTGTAAGCGCTCACCAGCTCCCCGATCCCCGAGCTATCGATATAGGTGACATCGGCAAGGTTCAACAAAATGTTCTTGTTACCTTTGCTCAACTGCTCGCGGATCAACTCCCGCAACTGTGTGCACCCTTCTCCCAGAGTGATTCTCCCGCTGACATCAATAACCGTGGCGGAATCAACTTGTCGTATTGTGGCTTTCATGCTCACGTTCGGATCCTCCTTGTTTAGTCTGAATTCCGGAACTTAGGCGCTTGATCATGGTCACTTCAGTCCCCGTACCGTTGACGTGTTCAACCCGGAATTCGTCCATGAAACTGCGAATAAGGAATATCCCGCGCCCGGACACGTTGAGCAGGTTTTCACTCTCCAGCGGATTGGGGATTCGCCCTGGATCAAAACCGTTCCCCTGATCCCGGATGCGGATTTCCAGCCGGTCAGGATGAATCTTAAACTGCAACCATACGCTCTTGCTGGAATCGTTCTTATTGCCGTGCCAGATGGCATTGATCATCGACTCATGCACGGCCATTTCAATGCGCTGCTGTTCTTCTTCGTCGAATCCTGCGGTGCCGGACACGCGGCGGGTAATCTCCTCCGCTACCTCAACATTCTTGAGGTCACTCTCCAGCGTCACCTCAACACAACTGCTTTCTGGATTCATAGGGTTCGGGAGGGAACGCACGTCCCAATCCTGAAATTACCCTAGGGATGGAGGAAAGTCAACGCGTTCCAGTCCCCGAAATACGGCGATGTAGAGAATAATCGACCCATTCCTCACCGTCAACGGTTTCCCTCACCAATCTCCCCAGGGCGGGGCTGCTGTTCTTGCAGGATTTCCAGCTTTTTGAGGTTGGCGACCGCCTCGGCATTGGCGGGTTCAATCTGTAATCCCGCGCGATACTCACGGATGGAGTCGCGGGCTCGCCCCCAATCCATATATAGAAGTCCGAGCATGAAATGTGCTCGGCTGTCGGAGGGGGCCAGCGTTTCGGCGACCAGAAAAGCCCGCTCGGCCCCGGCGCGGTTGCCTTGGAGCCATTCCGCAAGCCCAAGGTCCCACTCCCCTCGCGGCGTGGGTCCGATCTCCACCGAGCGGAGCGCTTCTGCCTCTGACTCTTGAAGTCGACCCCGATCCATATAGAATTCGCTTAAGGCGTTGTGCGCCCTCACGCTGAGGGGTGAGAGTCTTTGGGCTTCGAGGAACTGGGATTCGGCCTCTTCCAACTTGCCCATCGCCTCATAGGTCATCCCCAAATCCAAATGGGCATCCATATAATTGGGTCGAATCGCCAGAGCGCGCACGAAAAGGCTTTCAGCTTCTGGATAGAGCCTCCTGGCGTTGGCAACCAGCCCGAGGTTGTGTAGGGCATATTCGCTGGAGGGCGCCAGACGGAGCGCGGTGCGCCATTCCTGTTCTGCCGCTGGGATGTTCCCCTGCCCCCAGTAGATAGTTCCCAAATTATTGTGGATATAGTACGCCCCTGGGGAAATCGCCAGCGTCGCCCTGTAAAATGTGACGTTATCCCTCCAGTCGCGATTCCGGGCGACGATGCGGGCCACGTAGAGGGATACAATGAGACTGCCAGCCAGGACGAGTGCGTAGCGCCATCGGCTGCCAAGCGCGGCCAGACACCCCCATGCTTGTACACCAGCCCAGCCCACGACCCAGCAGACACCTACGGATGGCAGGTAAAGGTAACGCTCGGCGAGAGGGTTGCTGGCCATCCAGCGAACGTTCAAAACCGGGGCGAGCGTTACCAGGAACCACAGAACTCCAAAAGCGGCCTGCCGGCTGAACTTTCGGAGAACTGCAAATGCTATTCCGCAAGTCGCCAACGCCCCTACGCCACCCAAGGCCCAGGGATATATTGCAGTGACATCAGAGGGAAGGAGGTAATACGCACAGAGTTCGACTGGCCAGAGAAGCTTCCAGCAATAATGACCGAAGAGTGCCAACGCCGAAACCAGCAGATCGTCCGCGGCCCATCCCGGGCGGTCCAGGCTGGGGGCGAAGCCACCCAAATACCGGGCACGAATCAACAGATAGATAATGGCGAGCAGCCACAATCCGCCGTAACGAAGGAACTTCTGAATCGTAGTGGTCTCCGCACGATCCTCCCGAACGAAATGCTCGTAAATCGACGCAATAACCGGGAGCGTGAGCGACTGCTCCTTTGACAGCAGGGCGAGCACAAAACTCCCTGCCATAACGAACTGAAGGGCGACTAGACTCCTGCCTGCCGGTCTCGCAATAGCGAGGAAAATCCAGAAGGTGAGAAGGTAAAAGAACGCCAACTCCAGTTCGGTTATTGCAGCAATCCAATTAACCGCCTCGCTGTGTATGGGATGAAGCGCAAAAGTGCATGCTGCCACCATTGCCACGGGAGCGGAACGGAACATTTTAAGTGTGACCGCGAAAAGGAGGAGAACCACACCCAGATTTGCCACGAGGTTAACCAGGTGAAATGCCAGTGCATGGGGCCCGAAAACTTGATAACAGAAGAGATACCCCAATGACATTACGGGGCGGTAATAATTGCTGGAACCGCGAAAGTCGCCCATGAATGACCAGACCGAACTGGTAAAGATCTCCCGTAAGTGGTGGAAATCCCGAACGTACGGATTGACCAGGATTTGGTTGATATCGTCGTAAACAAAGTCGTTACGCAAGGAATTGAGATAGGGAACCAAGGAGCAGGCGACCAGGATCAGAAGGCAGAGCCCGTGCCGGCGCCTCGACATGCCGAACGTGAATGTGCCGCCCGCACTCGCCGATGCGGAACTGGGCGCGCGTTCAATGGGCGGAGTGAGATGAATTTGGCTCATGCGCGTTGTAACGAGGTTTAGATAAATCGTCGGCTTGGCCGTAGGGACTCCAGCGGTCCATGGCTTGGTCCCCGCATCCTGCCGGGTCCGCCACTGGTTGGAATCTGGCGGTACATCATGGCCCGAACACCAGCAAGGTAAACGAGCCGGGAATCGCCTGCGGCCGGGGGTGAGGATGCTCCGCCGTGGGAGCGGGTGCCGGGCCGAATTCTGCCGTCACCAGAAAGACTCGATGTGTCTTTAGATCAAGCGCCATCGTCCGGGCGCCTCGCTGTGTGCTGACGTTGGCCAGGGGAGTGTACTTTCCGGGCGACTCCTCGTGAACAATGGTCAGCGTGCCGTCTCCATTGGAGCTGAAGGCGAGGCCGGTTCCGGGATCAAAGGCGTTGGCGTCCACGCCCTGGCCGATGGCCGGAGTCGCGAGCACCTTACCTGTGCCCGCGTCCATCACGGCCATCATCTGGTTATGGCAGCCGACGAAAAGCCGGCGATTCTTGGTGTCCATCGCCAGGCCGGAAGGACTATCGCACGGCGCCAGCGGCCAGCGAGCGCTGACCGTAAGGTTCTGCGAATCAATTTGAAGCAACTCGCTTTTGTCTTCCAGATTGTTGTAGATGTGCCCCTGGCCGTCCGCTGCGGCAAACTCCGGTCGGCCTCCCAGCGTAACCGTGCCCGAGGGCTTTCCCGTCGCCGCGTCGATGGCCGTGGCAGTACCGGCGTGGCCGTTCAAAGTGAATACTCGCTTGGAGGCGGGATCATAAACAATGGCGTCTGGCCCCTCCCCGGTCGGTGCTGTTCCCAGGACTCTTAGCGACTTGAGATCAAAAATGGTGACCGTGTTGGAGCGCCCGTTGCTCGTGAATCCGCGTCCGAATTCCGGCGCCAGGGCAATGCCGTGCACGCCGTCCGTGCCGGGAATATCTCCCACCACCGCGTATGTGTCGGCATCCACCACCATCACGTGCGTGCCACGCGAGATGTAGACGCGCCGCGCGTCGCTGTCGCAAATGAGGTAGTCCCAAAAGCCTTCTCCCCCCAGCACCACCTTCTTGACAAGATGATAATCCCGCTCGCCTGCCATAACTGGGCGGGAGAGGAATGTAGTGCATGCCAACGCGCCGAGGAGAGTTATCCAAACCACTCTTGAGAGGGGTACTCCCGCGCTGATGCGCCGCGCATTCCGCTGGTTCATGGCTCCTCCTCGGGAAATCTCAACCTATCATGGCTTACAATTGCGGACAAGGTGAAACCCGCTCTCAACCATGTTGCCCTCGACCACTTCGAATGGGAGGCGATCGACGGCAAGTCCGAATCCTTGGCGATGACCATGGACGCGGCGGCGCGCCAATGTGCCCGCAAGCGCGGATTGCCGAGGGACCGGCCGGTTGCACCTCGAAACTGCCAACCCATCTGACAAGAACAAAGCGGACAAATTGTCAAATTTCGGGACTCGCCCCCCCCAGATCTATGTCATCCACCTGAAAATAAACGACATAACCAGGAACCACAATCCGCATCGCTGCTGGGGAGCAGAAGTCGAGGAATCGGGGGTCTGGTCCCTCGGTTGCTCGCTCTACCGCTGTATGGGCCAAAGTGCGAAGTTAAGCCGGCGTAAGTTCATGCAGATTACGGCCGCGGCTACGGCGGCGGTCCCCTTGGCGTCGTGCGGCCGAACGGGCACTCCCTGGCGGTACCTGAATGCGGACGAGGCTCGCATGCTGGAAGCGATTTGCGAGCGGATTATCCCGGCCGACCAGGATCCCGGGGCGGCGGGGGCGGGAGTGGTCAGTTTCATCGACCTCCAACTGGTGGGTCCCTACCGCAAGCTGCGTAAGACGTATCAGTGGGGCCTCGCGGGCACGAACGGGACCAGTCTCGAGTTGTACGGCAAGCCCTTTGTGGAACTGACCTCCCAACAGCAGGACGCCGTCCTTCAGTCTATGGACAAAGGGCAGGCGCGGGGAGACCACTGGAAGCAGGTTTCCGCCAAGAGGTTTTTCGATATGGTGGTTAGTCATACGATGCAGGGTTTTTACGGCGACCCCCGGCATGGCGGGAATCGTGAAAGGGCAAGCTGGAAGATGCTGAGGTTGCCTTATCCGCCCGTGCGCGGACGGCTGAGTTAGGGGCTAGTGGTTAGTGGCGAGTGGCCGTCTGGGGGCTAGGGACTGATGGCTGGGGTAGGAACCGTGCGGTCTATCAAGTCATATCGAGACTTGGAAATCTGGCAGACGGTTACGAATCTCGCCGAGGCATGCTATCAAGCCACGGAGCGGTTTCCGAAGCGAGAGATTATGGATTGGCGAGCCAGATTCGGCGCGCCGCAGTGTCCATTGCTTCGAATATTGCCGAG